>NZ_JBIUSD010000001.1:687985-1118755 GCF_044741185.1 Streptomyces sp. NPDC088197 | reverse complement strand
GGCCGGCTACCCGTCGTCGCCTTGGTAGGCCATCACCCCACCAACAAGCTGATAGGCCGCGGGCTCATCCTGCACCGCCGGAGCTTTCAACCCACTCCCATGCGAGAGAAGGTATTATCCGGTATTAGACCCCGTTTCCAGGGCTTGTCCCAGAGTGCAGGGCAGATTGCCCACGTGTTACTCACCCGTTCGCCACTAATCCACCCGAAGGCTTCATCGTTCGACTTGCATGTGTTAAGCACGCCGCCAGCGTTCGTCCTGAGCCAGGATCAAACTCTCCGTGAATGTCACCGGGATATCCCGGAACAACACGCAAGAGCGGCGCGACCGGGAGGAATAATCCCCGTCGCGCACAGCGTCCTCGCTGTGTTTTTCTTCAAAGGAACCTCATCTCGCCGAAGCGAGACGGGGTATCAACATATCTGGCGTTGACTTTTGGCACGCTGTTGAGTTCTCAAGGAACGGAAGCTTCCTTCAGACCGTTTCACCGGCCCTCCGGGCTTTCCCTTCGTCGTGTCTCCGACTCTATCAGACGCTTTCCAGTGCCTGACCCCCAGTCAGCGGGACTTGTCTTTCCGGCTGTTCGGCCGTTCCGACGAGTGAGACATTAGCTGATCCCGTACCGCCCGGCCAAATCGGCCCGGTCGAACGAAACACCGCCTGCATTCCGCGGAAACACACAAACGCACGACAACAACGCGACAACACAAGGCTGTCGGTCATGGTCGAAAGGTTCCTGCGGAATGGCTGTCCGGGGACCGACCGGAGTCGGCGCTCACGTCGGACAACTCGGAGAACACTACGGACGAGGACCACCCATGTCAACTCGGGGCAAGGTGGTCCCGATCACACGGGTCAGTCCAGGTCTTCGAGCCGGCCGCCGGCGTCCGGCTGGCTGTACTCGACGCGGCGCAGGAGGCGGGTGAGGATCTCGCCGAGGGCGGCGCGTTCCACCGTCGTGAGGTCCTGGAGGAGCTCGTCCTCGAAGACGGCGGCCAGGCGCATGGTCTGGAGCCACTTGTCACGGCCCTCGTCGGTCAGCTCGACGATGACGCGGACGCGGTTGGCCTCGTCGCGCTCGCGGGTGACCAAGCCCTCGGCGACCATGCGGTCGATCCGGTGGGTCATGGCGGCCGGGGTGAGGCCGAGGCGCTTGGCGAGGTCGCCGGGGCCGAGACGGTAGGGCTTGCCGACGACGACGAGTGCTTTGAGGACTTCCCACTCGGCGCTGCTGATGCCGAGGTCGACGAGCTGGCGGCCGTACGCCACGTTCATCCGGCGGTTGAGGCGGCCCAGGGCGGTGACGACCTTCTCCACCTGGGGGTCGACCTCAGGGAATTCGCGCTGGTAGGCGGCGATCTGGGCGTCGAGGTCCAGCTCCTGCGGCGCCCCCGGTGAACCTGCGGCTGCGGTCATCCTTCGAGTATGGCACGGAACCCTTTGCGCTAAAGCCCTTCGCGATGTACTCTTTAGCTTCGAACTTTAGTGCTGAAGTCTTCAAGGCGAAGACTCAATGGTCAAGTGGGGTGAGTGTGACAACGGCGATGGGCGCGGCGCTGCGCCGGATCCAGGTGGGGACAGCGCTGAGCGCGTTCGGGAACGGCTTCACGGTCCCGTTCACCTTTATTTACGTCTCGCAGGTGCGGGGGCTGGGCGCGGGTACCGCAGGTGTGGTGCTCGCGACGTTCGCCGTGGCGGCGCTCTTCGTGCTGCCCTTCACCGGTCGGGTCATCGATCAGCGCGGACCGGTGCCGGTCGCGGTGGTCGGTACGGTGCTGGCCGCCGCAGGGTCACTGGGGCTCGGGCTGTCCGGCAGTGAGCCGGTGGTCATCGCGGCGGCCGGTGCGCTCGGTGCCGGTATAGCGGTGGTGCAGCCCTCGCTGGCGACGATGATCGTGTGGTGCTCGACGACCGCGACGCGGTCGCGCGCCTTCGCCACGCAGTTCTTCCTCAACAACCTGGGGCTCGGCCTCGGCGGTCTGCTCGGCGGTCTGCTGGTCGACACCGCGCATCCGGCGTCGTTCATCCGGCTCTTCGCCATCGAGGCGGCGATGTTCCTGGTGCTCGGCGCGGTCATAGCGACCGTGCGCATGCCGCACGCGCCGCAGGTCGACGGGGCGGTGCGGTCCGACGGCGCTGCCTCCGGCGGCTGGCGGCTGCTGCTCGGGGACCGGGCGATGGTCATGGTGTCCGTGCTGGGCTTCGTGATGTTCTTCGCCTGCTACGGGCAGTTCGAGTCGGGGCTCTCGGCGTTCGCCGTCGAGGTCACCCGGATTTCGCCGACCACGCTGGGCGTGGCGCTCGCGGCCAACACCGCCGTGATCGTGCTGGCGCAGTTCGTGGTGCTGCGGCTGGTCGAGCAGCGCAGGCGCAGCCGGGTCATCGCGGCGGTCGGTCTGGTCTGGACGGTCGCCTGGCTGGTGGCCGGGGCGTCCGGGCTGGTGCACGGCAGTCACGCGATGGCGGTCGCGGCGATCATCTCGACGTACGCGCTGTTCGGGCTCGGCGAGGCGATGCTGGCGCCGACCGTGGCTCCGCTGGTCGCCGATCTGGCGCCCGCGCGGATGGTCGGTCAGTACAACTCGGCGTTCGCCCTGGTCAAGCAGTTGGCTCTCGCCCTCGGTCCCGCCGTCGGCGGCCTGATGGCGGGTGCGGGCGCGTACGGGGCGTACATCGTGATGCTGGTGCTCTGCTCGCTGGCGATCTCGGTGACCGCGCTGCGGATGGGGCGGCACCTCACGCTCTTGCAGGACAGTCCGCATCTGGCGGCGGCCCGCGTGGTCGCCCGTTCCGCGCCGCGGCTCCCTGCCGGGACGGACACGGACACGACCGTGGACGTGGTCGTGGACTCGGCTCAAGCCAAGGACCTAGACCTAGACCTAGACCTGGACTCGCGGGTGACCGCGGCAGCCGACCCGGCCGCCCGAATACCGGCCGCGCCCGTCGGCGCCACGGCCGAAGCGCGACCGGAACCGGCCGCGACCGTCTCCCGGTAGTCGCCGCCCCCGCCCCTCCGGCCCGAGGGCCTTCCCGGCCCTCGGCCAGGCGGTCGGCCCACGACCCGAGCGGACTCGGACCCGAACGGACCCGGACCCCCAACGGCCCCGGACCCGGCCCAGCGGCGGCGACACCGTCACCCCGCCCGCCTCACCCCGCGGGCACCCTCAGCCCGGCAGGGCGAATTCGCACCAGACGGCCTTGCCGCCGCCCGGCGTGCGGCGGGAGCCCCAGGACGAGGCGACGGTGGCGATGATCGAGATGCCGCGCCCGGCCTCGTCGCCGGGTTCCGCGCGGCGGCGGCGCGGCAGGTGATCGTCGCCGTCGGTGACCTCGATGATCAGCCGCCGGTCGGTGCGGCGCAGCCGCAGCCGCATGGGCGGGGTGCCGTGCTTGAGGGAGTTGGCGACGAGTTCGCTGGCCGCGAGGACGCCGAGGTCGCGCAGTTCGACGGGGAAGCGCCAGGAGGCGAGCACTCCGGAGGCGAAGGCGCGGGCGCGGGGTGCGGCCTCGACGCCGCCGAGGAGTTCGAGCGAGGCGTTGCGGAAGAGCTCGGCCTCGCTGCCGGTGTGGTCCGGGTACTGGAGGACGAGGACGGCCACGTCGTCGTCGTGTTCCGAGGTGACGCCGAGGGCGCGCATCAGGCGGTCGCAGATCACCTGGGGCGCGCCGGTGGCGCCGGACAGGGCCGACATCAGGGCGTCCACACCGACATCGATGTCCTCGCCACGCCGCTCGATCAGGCCGTCGGTGTACAGGACGGCAGTGCAGCCGGGGCCGAGGGCGACCGAGCCCGAGGTGTGGATCCAGCCGCCGGTGCCGAGCGGCGGTCCGGTGGGTTCGTCGGCGCGGCGGACGGTGCCGTCCGGGTCGCGGATCAGGATCGGCAGGTGTCCCGCGGTGGCGTACGACAGGCGGCCCTCGCTGGGGTCGTGCACGGCGTAGACGCAGGTGGCGATCTGGGTGGCGTCGATCTCCGAGGCGAGGCCGTCCAGGAGCTGGATGACCTCGTGCGGCGGCAGGTCGAGCCGGGCGTAGGCGCGTACGGCGGTACGGAGCTGGCCCATGACGGCCGCGGCACGGACGCCCCGGCCCATCACGTCGCCGATGACCAGGGCGGTGCGGCCCGCGCCGAGGGTGATCACGTCGTACCAGTCGCCGCCGACGGCCGCGTCGGTGCCGCCGGGCTGGTAGGTGGCGGCGACGCGGAGGTCGTCGGGCTGTTCGAGCTCCTGCGGGAGGAGACTGCGCTGGAGGGTGACGGCGGTCTCGTGGAGGCGGCGTTCGCTCTCGCGCAGGCGCTCGGCGGAGTGCACCTGGTCGGTGACGTCGGCGGCGAAGACCAGGACGCCGCGGCGCTCGGGGTCGGGGTCGCCGGCCCTGACGGGGGTGCAGGTGAAGGTGAAGTAGCCGGGCTTGGCGGGTGAGCGGTCGTCGCCGCCGACCACCTTGCGGGCCTTGACGGTGCGCGGTTTGCCGCTGCGGTGGACCTGGTCCATGAGCGGGAGCAGGCCGAGCTCGTCGAGTTCGGGCAGCGCGTCGCGGGCCGGGGCGCCGGTGGTGCGGGCGCCGAAGACCTCCGTGTAGGCGTCGTTGACGAAGTCCACGCGGTGGGCGGGGCCGTGTGTGACGGCGATGAGGGCCGGAAGGCGGCTGAGGACGCCGGTGACTGACGGTTCGTCGGTGACGGCGCCGGCGGCGGGGACGGGACCCGTGGCCCGGCCGGCCGGTGAGCCGGGGGTCTGGCGGGTGCCTTCGGGGTCGGCGTCAGGGGCGATGCCGCTGCCCGCGTCCTGCGGTGCCGTCGCGGGGTCGGCCGCGTCGGCGCGCACGGGGTCGCCGACTTTGGCGCGCGCCGCGGGTACGGCACTGCGTCGCTGTGTTCCGGGGAGCCGGGCGCTCCAACGCGTAAGGTTCAAACGTCCGATTCCTCGTATTTGTCACTCTTTGCAGGTGCTGGCGCACGCGTGGTCACACCACCAGTGTGGCCGACCCGCGACCCCGGGGGGAATCGCGCGGCGTCCGGGGCGGGTCAGGGGGCGTCGGGATCGCGGTGCGATCCGGCGGCCAGTTCGAATTCGGCGCGCGGGTGTTCCAGTGAGCCGAGCGAGACGATCTCGCGCTTGAAGAGCCCCGCGAGCAGCCATTCCGCCAGGACACGGGCCTTGCGGTTGAAGGTGGGGACGCGGCTGAGGTGGTAGGCGCGGTGCATGAACCAGGCCGGGTAACCCTTGAGTTTGCGCCCGTAGATGAAGGCGACACCCTCGTGCAGCCCGAGCGAGGCGACCGAGCCCGCGTACTTGTGGCGGTATTCGGTCAGCGGCCGGCCGCGCAGGGTCGCCAGGACGTTGTCGGCCAGGACGCGGGCCTGCCGCAGGGCGTGCTGGGCGTTGGGGGCGCAGTCGGTGCCGGGCTCCCGCGCCGTCAGGTCGGGCACGGCCGCCGCGTCGCCCGCCGCCCACGCCGTCTCCGAACCGGCGATCCGCAAGGTGGCCTCGGCGCGCAGCCGTCCGCGGTCGGTGAGCGGCAGGTCCGTCGCGGCCAGCACCGGGTGCGGTTTGACGCCCGCCGTCCAGACCACCGTCCTGGTGGGCAGCCGTTCGCCGTCGGACAGTACGGCGATCCGGTTCTCGCACGACTCCAGCCGCGTCTCCAGCCGGATGTCGACGTTGCGCCCGCGCAGCTCGCGGATCGCGTACTTGCCCATCTCCTCGCCGACCTCGGGCAGGATCCGGCCGGTCGCCTCGACCAGGACCCATCTCATGTCCTCGGGGCGGATGTTGTGGTAGTACCGCACGGCGTAGCGCGCCATGTTCTCCAGCTCGCCGAGCGCTTCGACGCCCGCGTATCCGCCGCCGACGAAGACGAAGGTCAGCGCGGCCTCGCGGACGTCGACGTCACGGGTGGAGGAGGCGATGTCGAGCTGTTCCAGCACGTGGTTGCGCAGCCCGATCGCCTCCTCGACGGTCTTGAAACCGATGCCGTGCTCGGCGAGTCCGGGAACCGGGAGGGTGCGGGAGACCGAGCCCGGCGCGATCACGAGCTGGTCGTACGCCAGCTCCAGCAGGTCGCCGCCCTCCTCGTCGGTGACCGGGGTGGCGATGCTCGCGACGCGCTTGGCGTGATCGATGCCGCGCGCCTCGCCCACCACGATCCGGCACTTGCCGAGCACCCGCCGCAGCGGTACGACGACATGGCGAGGTGAGATGGATCCGGCGGCGGCCTCGGGCAGGAAGGGCTGGTACGTCATGTACGGCTGCGGTTCGACGACGACGACTTCGGCCTCGTCGCGCTTGAGCTTCCGCTGCAACCGCAGTGCGGTGTACATCCCGACATAGCCACCGCCCACCACGAGAATGCGCGGGCTGCCTGCTCTGTTCCTCGCTGCCGACTCCGTCATTGCTCCATGACGCAATGGACCATAGCCGTTTGTCCACAGCGCGGACGTGATGATTCCCCGGTTTCTTCGACGGGTTCGGCGACGCAGCAGGTCAGCGGTGCACCCATCACCGGGCAAAGGCCGCGCGGAAGTGCACGGTGCCCGTTGCTCCGATCGGGGGCGCGCGCCGGTCGGATCACAACCCCCTTCTTTCTTGACGTGGGCTCAACTATGTTCGTATCTCGTAGTACTGCGGGGGACGCGTACTGATGATCGCCCATGAGCGGGGAGTCTCCGGGGGGAGACGCGAATTTTCCGGGGGATACGTATATGCACATTCAGGACTCTCAGTGGACGACGGCCGCGGCCGGTTCGGACGGCGCCGTCGGCGGAAACCGTCCGGCACCGCTGCGCGTCGACGCGCAGCGCAATCTGGAACACGTACTGCGGGCCGCGCGTGAAGTCTTCGGCGAGTCGGGGTACGGGGCTCCGATGGAGGACGTCGCCCGCCGCGCGCGGGTCGGCGTGGGTACGGTCTACCGCCGTTTCCCGAGCAAGGACGTGCTGGTCAGGCGGATCGCCGAGGAGGAGACGGCGCGGCTGACCGAGCAGGCGCGTACGGCGCTCGGCCAGGAGAACGAGGCGTGGTCGGCGCTGGCGCGCTTCCTGCGCACCTCGGTCGCCTCGGGCGCCGGGCGGCTGCTGCCGCCGCAGGTGCTGCGGGTGCAGAGCCCGTCGACGGGCGCCGGTACGGAGCACGGCGGTACGTCGCCGCTGGGCGTCGAGCCGAACCGGGTGCCGCAGCAGCGCAATCCGTTCGCGACGGCGGCCGGGAGCGCCACGGCGCCGACGTCAGCGGGCGCGGGTCCGGTTGCGGGCACGGTCACGGGAACGGCCGGTGAGGTCGCGGACCACGCGGGCCGTGACGACATCGGCGGAAGCGACGGCGGCGCCGACCGGAGCAGCGACCAGGACGGCATACGGGCACTGCTCGACGTCGTCGGACGGCTCGTGGACCGGGCGCGCGAGGCGGGCGAGTTGCGCCTCGACGTGTCGGTGGCCGACGTCCTGCTGGTCATCGCCACCTCGGCGCCTTCGCTGCCCGATCCCGAGCAGCAGGCGGCGGCCTCGGCGCGGCTGTTGGACATCCTGCTGGACGGGCTGCGCTCGCGGCCCGGCGAGCGGGCGGCCGACACCCCGTCAGGGGGCGCGGCGGCGCGGGGCGAGGGCGTGACGGACGGTCAGGAGCCGGCGTAACGCGGCGCGGCTCACCCCGCGGGGGCTGGGCTCTACGACAGCGCCGGGCTCAGCGACTCGGATCAGCCGAGCAACACGGCTCGGCTCAAGGACGCGGCTCGATATAAACGGCTCGGCACCGGGCGCTCGGAGTCACGCGGCGGGACGTCGCGCGACCCGGCGCCGCTCGGGTCGTCGTCACGCGCTCCACCGATCGGGTGAACGTAGAGGAATCGTGAACGATCTCTCCACGGATGAGTGGTTCCCCGGTATCCCGTGACCCCGGTCCGCCCTCCTGTGCCACGCTTGCCCCGTGGAAGAGGCAAACGGCGAGTCCGGCGCTCCCGCCGCGGGCCCGGAGACCGGCGACGGGCTGCCCTCGCGCAGGGTGCCGGGGCAGCGCGAAGTGCCGGGGCAGCGCGACCCGGCCGCACGCGACGACGTCCGCGAGGAAGCCCGCGAGGGGACCGGCGACGGCGCGCGTGAGACCGACTGGGGCACGGACCGCGAGCCGGGCCGTACCGCCGACCCGGAGCCCGGCCGCGTACCCGCCCCCGCCGCGCCGCCGTCCGCCGGGACACCGGCCACCGAGGTACCGGCCACCGAGGCGCCGGCCGACGACGACCTGCTCTCCGTACAGGGCCATCCCGCGCACACCGCCTCCGCCGAGGCCGACGCCCTCGAATCCGCGCTGTCCGACGCCGAGTTGGTGGCACGGGTGCGCGGCGGGCAGGACAGCGCGTACGAGGAGCTGTACCGGCGGCATGCCGAATCGGTTCGCCGCTACGCACGCACCTGCTGCCGGGACGCGCACACCGCGGAGGATCTGACCGGCGAGGTCTTCGCCCGTACGCTCCAGGCGATCCGCGGCGGCAGCGGCCCCGAGTCGGCGGTCCGCGCGTATCTGCTCACCACGGTGCGCCGGGTCGCCGCGTCCTGGGGCAACACCGCCAAGCGTGAGCACCTGGTCGAGGACTTCGCCGTCTTCGCCGTCTCCGCGGCGGGCTCGACGGCCACCGAGGACACCAACGAACTCGGCGCGGACGTACGGGCCATGCAGGAGGCCGAGCAGACGCTGGCCATCCAGGCGTTCCGTACGCTCCCCGAGCGCTGGCAGACCGTGCTGTGGCACACCGCCGTCGAGGACGAGTCGCCGTCCGCCATCGCGCCGCTGCTCGGCCTCACGCCCAACGCCACGGCCGTCCTGGCCCACCGGGCCCGCGAGGGCCTGCGCCAGGCGTATCTCCAGGCGCACGTCAGCTCCACGCTGACCGCCGAGGGCGAGTGCGCGCGGTACGCCGACCGGCTCGGCGCGCACGCGCGCGGGGGCCTGCGGATGCGCGCGGACCGCGAGTTGAGCAGGCACCTGAAGGAGTGCGAGCGGTGCACGGCCGCCTCGCTGGAGCTGGCCGACCTCAACTCGGCGCTCAAGGGGCTGCTGCCGGTCGCGTACATCGGCTGGTTCGCCGCCGTCTACGCCGCCAAGGCCGCCGGGATCGTCGCGGTCGGCGGAGCGGTCGGCGCGGCGGGGGCCGGAGGCGTGGCCGCCGCCGCTGCCGGGTCGGGTACGACGTCGAGCGCGGGCGGCGCGGCCGCGGGAGGCGCCGCGTCCGAAGGGCTCGGCGCGCCCGCCAAGGTCGGTATCGCCGCGGCCGTGGTGGTCGCCGCCGCGGCGGCGGCGTTCGCGCTGGCCCTCACCGGGGGCCACGAGAAGGCGCCGCCGAAGGCCCAGCCCAAGCCGCCGCCGGTCGCGGTGGTGACCACTCCCCCGCCGCCCGCGCCGAAACCCGCGCCGAAGCCGAAGCCGGTCGTCCCTCCGCCGCCCGTCCAGCCGGTCGAGAAGACGACTCCGCCGCCGAAGCCGAAGCCGACCCCGGCGAAGCCGAGTCCCAAGCCCGCGCCGAAGCCGAAGCCGGTGGTCCCTCCGCCGCCCGAGCCGGCCCCGACGACCCCCACGCCGACCCCGACACCGACGCCGACACCGACCCCTCCGCCGCCCGCGCCGACCGCGTACAAGGTCAATTCGCTGGGCATCAGCGGTTTCGGCGACACCTCCGGGCCGACGATCCGGCCGTCGGCCACGAGCTGGTGGTGGAACCGCTGGGGCCTGACGATCGGCGGTACGCAGTACGAGCACGGCATCACCGTCCACGCGCCGTCGTCGCTGACCATCGACCTGAACCAGGCATGCGTCACCTATGACGCGCGCGCCGGGATCGACGGCCTGACCGGGCGCTTCGGCGCGGCCAGCTTCTCGGTGTACGGCGACGACACCCGGCTGTGGCAGTCGGGTGTCGTACGCGGCGGCGACGCGGCCGTGCCCGTGCACGTCGGGATCACCGGGTACAAGACGATCCGGCTGGTGGTCGATCCCGAGGGGCGGCACGGCGGCGGGCCCGGTCTCGGGCTGGCGAATCTGGCCGACTGGGCGGATTCGGTGATCAGCTGCTCGTAGGCGGCCGATCCGCGGGCGGCCGGTCCGCGGGCTCCGGGCGTTTTCGTACAGAGAGCGCCCGGGCCATGGGGTCTGCGACCAGGAGCGCTCTCGGCGATGAGCGCTCTGCGGTCACGAGCGCTCTTCGCGATGAGCGCTCTCGGCCATGAACCGATTAGCTGTTCGCGGCCGGTGCGTCCGCGGTGGTGGCCGGCGGGACCGCGCACACGCCGTCGGCGCAGGCGGCGTCCGCGGCCGCGTCCTCCGTACCGGCGAGGGCAGCGGCCTCGGCGGCCGAGTCCTTGGCGACCTGTTCGAGCGCCTGGAGGAAGACGGACGTCTCCTGGCCGCCCTGCACCGCCCACTTGCCCTCGAAGACGAAGGTCGGCACGGCCGTGATGCCGATCTGCCGGGCCTGGTCGATCTCCGCCACGACCTCGTCGCGCAGGTCGTCACCGGCGAGGAAGGCGGCGACCGCGTCCCGGTCGAGGCCGGCCGCGACGGCCGCGTCCGTCAGGGCCGTACGGTCGCCGATGTCCAGGCCCTCGCCGAAGTGCCCGGTCATCAGGCGGCCCTTGAGCCGGTTCTGGGTCTCGGGGCCGTACGTGTCCAGGGCGAAGCGCAGCAGGCGGTGGGCGAGCAGCGAGTTGTTCTCCACGACCGTGTCGAAGTCGAAGGTCAGCCCTTCGGCGGCGCCCATCGCGGCGAGCCGGTCGTCCATGGCCACGGCCTGCGGCCCGAATTTCCTCGCCAGCACCTCACGGTGCGGCTGCGGGCTCTCGGGCGCGGTCGGGTCGAGCTGGAACGGCCGGTAGACCACCTCGACCGAATCGCCCTGCGGGAAAGCGGCGAGGGCGCGCTCGAAGCGGGATTTTCCGAGGTAGCACCAGGGGCAGGCGATATCGGAGTAGATCTCAACTTTCAAGGCTTTTCACTTCCGGGCGTAGGCGGGCGCTGGCTATTCCTTGAATGCTCAATCAAGGTCTCCGACGTCAACGAGGACGCGCGCGGGACCTATTCCCGTACGGCCGTACGCCCCCGCTCCGCCTACGAGCCCGCCGCCATCGCGTGCGCCGTCTCCAGCAGCGCCGCCACCGCCTCTGAAGCGTCCAGCACCGCGCCCTCCGCGCAGGCCGCCGCCCATTCGCCGTCGCCGAGGCCCGCCCTGGCCCGCTCCTCCACGGCGTCGGCGGTGACCAGCTCGGGCACGGTGCGCGGCAGCGGCCCGCGTACGGCCGAGGACGCCGCCGACATCCGGGCCGCCGACCGCAGGTCGCCCAGCTCGACCAGCACCTCGGCCGCCGAGTCGAGCTGCGCGCCCACCACCGGCTCCGTGCAGCCCTCCGCCAGCGCCAGGCTCGCCGACTCGGCGAGACCGAGCAGCGCCGCCACCGGGTCGCCCTCGGCCGCCGTGATCCGCGCGCCCAGGCTCGCGAGCAGCACCTTGAACGTCGGCGGCGGCGTACCGTCCGCCAGGTGCCCGACCGCCGTCTCGCACAGCTCCCTGGCCTGCCGCGGCTCGCCCCGGCGCAGGAGCAGCAGCGCCTTGAGGTAGCGGATGTACGTGCGGGCGTCCCACACGCTGTACAGCTCGGCTTCCTCCCCGGCCTGCTCGACCAGCTTGCGCGCCTCCTCGTCGTCCCCGCGGCGGTGCGCCAACTCCCCCATCCGGGCCAGCAGGAAGGCCCCTTCGCCGTCCGCGCCCAGCTCCCGGCCGAGCCGGTGCGCGGCCTCGAAGTCGGCGTGCGCCGCCGCGTACTGCCCGCGGACGACCTCGATCTCGGCGCTCGCGCCGTGCACTTGGGCGCGGATCCAGCGGTCGCCGAGCCGTTCCCTGCGCTCCTGGAGCTCCGCCCAGTCGGCGTCGATCCGCGCGAGCCCGCCCGGCGTGTCCACGGCGATGTGCGTACGGAGCATCAGCGCCACCGCGATCTCCCACTCGCCGCCGTACTCACGGCAGTTGGCGACGACGGTGTCGGCGTGCCGGCCGATCTCCTCGTCCCTGCCGAGCAGATACGTGGTGAACGGCCACAGCATGCCGGGGAAGCGCGCCGCGGGCGGGCCGCCCTGGCTGTACGCCGCCGCCAGCAGCGCGGCCATCGCCCGCGAGTCGGCCGACGACCACTGCGCCTCCGAGGCGTGGTCGCTCTTCACGAAGAAGTGCAGCATCCGCAGGTCCAGGCGTGGCCAGAACATCCGGTCCGCCGGGTCGGGCGGGGGTTCGCCGCCCAGCTCCGTCACCCTCTCCAGCCAGGCGTCCGCTTCGTCGCGGTAATTGCGCAGCCACCAGAACCAGCCCATGGACAGCGCGATCGTGATCGCGTCCAGCTCCGCGTCCTGGCTCCCGGTGTCCTCTTTCCCGCCCGAGGGCGGCTCGACCAGCCGGTTCAGCGCGGCGCGGACGTTGTCCAGCTCCGTCTCCAGCACTTCCAGCCAGTGGAGTTGGTCGGCGCCGCGCAGTTCGGAGTCGGCCGTGCGGGCCAGTTCGCGGAAGTACGCGGTGTGCCGCCGCTCGGCCGCGGCCAGTTCCTCGGGCCGCTGGGCGGCGCGCTCGCCGGCGTATTCGTGGATCGTCTCCAGCAGGCGGTAGCGGACGTCCTGGCCGGGAGTGGGCGCGTGGACCGCCACCACCAGGGACTTGTCCACCAGTTGGGCCACCGTCTCCAGCGCGTCGGGACCGCACACCGCCTCGGCGGCCGACAGCGTGCAACCGCCGGAGAAGACGCTCAGCCCGCGCAGCGTCGTACGCTCCCGCTCGGTCAGCAGCTCCCAGCTCCAGTCGACCACCGCCCGCAGCGTCTGCTGGCGCGGCAGCACCGTACGGCTGCCGCTGGTCAGCAGCCGGAACCGGTCGTCCAGCCGGTCCGCGATCTGCCGCGGCGACAGGGCCCGCAGCCGGGCCGCGGCCAGCTCGATGGCCAGCGGCAGGCCGTCGAGACGGCGGCAGATCTCGCGTACGGCCGCGTCGTTCTCCGCCGTGGTGAGGCGGGCGTCCGCGCGTACGGTCGCCGCGCGGTCGGCGAACAGCCGGTACGCGGTCGCGGGCGGCAGCGGCTCCACCGGGCGTACGACCTCGCCCGGTACGCCCAACGGCTCGCGGCTCGTGGCCAGTACGGCCACGCCGGGGCAGGCCGCCAGCAGTTCGGCGGCGAGGGAGGCGGCGGCGCCGATCAGGTGCTCGCAGTTGTCGAGCACCAGCAACAGGCGGCGCTGCGCGCAGTGTTCGAGCAGCCGGGCCAGCGGGTCCTCGCCGTGCGACGCCTCGGACAGGAACTGGTCGCGGCCCGCGCCGCCGAGCAGCAGCGTGTCGCGGCGACCGAGGGCGCTCAGCACGGCGTGCGGGACCGCCGAGGGGTCGTCCAGCGGGGCGAGTTCGACCAGCCACACGCCGTCAGGGTGGCGGCGCGCCGCCGCGTCGCCCGCCTCCTGCGCCAGGCGCGTCTTGCCCGACCCGCCGGGGCCGGTCAGCGTCACCAGCCGGGCCGCGGCCAAGTCGCTTCTGATGTCGTCGAGTTCGGCCTCGCGGCCGACGAAGCTGGTGAGGCGGGCGCGGATGTTGCCCTGCGCGGGGGGCGGCGGCCTGCGCCGCAGCAACTCGCCGTGCAGCGCCCGCAGTTCCGGGCCCGGATCGGTGCCGAGCGCTTCCGCGAGTACGGTCCTGGTCTCCTCGTACGCCGCCAGGGCGTCGGCCGTCCTGCCCTCCGCGTGCAACGCCCGCATCAACTGGGCCCTGAACGACTCGTCCAGCGGGTGCTCTGCCACGGCCGCGCGCAGGCCGGGGAGGGTGTCCGCCGCCCTGCCGAGGCGGAGGTCGGCTTCCACCCTGTTCCGCAGGGCAGCCAGCTTCAGGGCTTCGGGGCGGGCCGCGACGGACGTACGGTCCGGAAGGTCGGCCAGGGCCGGGCCGCGCCACAGGGTGAGGGCGCGGGTCAGGGTGTCGGCCGCCGTCGCGGCGTCTCCGGCCGCCAGGGCCGTATCGCCCTCGCGGGCGAGGCGTTCGAACTCGTACAGGTCCACCGAGTCGCGGGGGGTGACCAGGCGGTAGCCGCCGGGTTCCGAGACGACGGCGTCCCGGCCCAGGGCTCGTCGCAGCCGCGACATCAGGGCTTGCAGGGCGCCGGCGGCGTCGGCCGGGGGGTCGGCCGCCCAGACCTGTTCGATGAGGGCTTCGGGGGGGACGGGGCGGCCCACGTTGAGGGCCAGCACCGCGAGGACGGCTCGCAGGCGGCTGCCGCCCAGGCCGATTTCGGGCCCGTCGTCGGAGGGGCGGGCCTCCGTGACCCCAAGAATCCGATACCGCACGGGGTCATCTTCGCGGACGGCGCCCCAAAAGAGCGAACCTTCGTCCTTGGGTGGGGGTGGGGGTTCTGCCCGCCCGCCCACCCGTGCGGGTGCTTTCTTCGTCTGCGGGTGCCGCTTGTGCCTGGGTCGGTGCCGGTCCGGGGCACCTCCTCGAAATGCGGCTACCTGGTCTCCTGTATCCGGCACCGTCCCTGTCACCGCATTTCTGTGGGGGCACCCCGGCCCGTCCCCTCCCGGTACGTCGGCGTCCGCCTGTCCGCTGTGGCTGAGGAGGAGGGGGTGGATGGGAACCGGGGCCCTGCGCCACCCGACCTCCCAGCGGGGTGGGCGAAAGGGGGTGGGTGGGGTGCGGGACCTGTACGGCCGACGGTCCGCCCCGGGGTGAACGGAGGGGGGTGAGGACCGGGACCTGCTCCCCCCAACGTCCAGCCGGGGCAGGCGGAAGGGGTGGGTGGGGTGCGGGCCTCGCCTCACATGACGGCCAGGCGGGGCGGGCGAGGAGGCTGGGGGGCCAGGTCCCTGCGCCAATAGACGTCCAGGCGGGGCGGGCGGAAGGGGTGCGGGGGCTGGGGCCTGCCGCGCCTGACGTTCGGCTGGGGTGGGTGGGGGGCCGGGATTTGCGCGGGCCGACGGGCTGGCGGGTGCTGGGGGGGGTGGCGGGGAGTCGGAGGGGGCGTTGACCGGAGGGGGTTTGTTGGGCGGTTGGGGAAGGGCCCGAGCTCTCCGATCCGCTCGGAGGGGGCACCGGCGCAGGGCGGCACGCCGGAAAGACCCCCTACCCTCCCCGGCAACCCCCACCGGACCGCCGGACGCCGACGTACCGGAAGGGGACGGGCCGGGGTGCCCCCGCAGAAATACGTTGACGGCCGGGTACCGAATGCGGAAAGGCCAGGTGATACGGATTTCGAGGAGGTACCCCGGACCGGCACCGACCAGGCACAAGCGGCACCCGCAGACGACAACACACCCGCACGGGTGGGCGGGCGGGAAAGACAAAGGTCAAGAACGCCCCGGCGGCCGACGGTCGTCGTCGTGAGGGCCGAGGAGTTCGTCGGCGAGGGTGGGCAGGTCGTCGAGGGGGGTCTCCTCGGCCCAGTTGGGGCGAGGACGGCGCGGAGCGGCCGAGGGCGTCTCGGCGGTGGGGAATTCGCGGGTGCGCTCGTTGCCCGGCTGATCCTCGGGGCGGAAGAGCCACGGCGGGACCCGGTCGGTCGGGTCGTCCGAGGCCGGGGACCCGACCGGGGGTACGACCGGCGGGAGCACCGTCGTGGTCTCGGAACTGTCCTCACGAGGGCTGTCCTCACGAGGGCTGTCTCCGCGAGAGCTGTCTCCGCGAGAGCGAGAACCGTCCTCATCCGAAGCCGACTCGTCAGAAGTGGTGCCGTCAGCCGACGAGGCGCCCTCCGCGGGAGCATCCTCCGGCTCGGCCGGAACGACCGGGAGAACCGCCGTCTCATCGGCGCCCGGACCAGCGGGCACGTCCGGCTCGGCCGGCTCGGCCGGAACGGCCGGGAGAACCGCCGTCTCGTCCTCGGCGGGAGCCGAGGAAGGCGGCGGAGGCACGACATTGACCGTCGTGGTTTCGGCCGAGTCCGAAGTCTGCGGCAGCTCGGTGGTCTTCTCGGAGTCGGAGGAGCCGGAGGAGCCGACCGAACCGGCCGAACCGGCACTCGCGGCGGCGGCAGCCGCAGCCGCGGCGGTGCGGGCCTCCTCGGCGCGGAGAAGGGCCTCCTCCGCCTTGCGCTGCTTTTCGAGGCGGCGCGCGTCGGCCTCGGAGCGCAGGCGTGCCTGCTCCTCGGCGAGGCGGCGGAGCCGTTCCTGCTCGGCCGCGCGGGCGGCCTCCTCGGCCTCGCGGCGAGCCGTCTCCTCGGCGGCGATGCGCGCCGCCTCCTCGGCGCGGAGGCGTTCGGCCTCGGCCTCACGGGCGGCGGCGCGCTCGGCGATCTCGCGGCGGGTGGCCTCCTCGGCGGCGAGGCGGCGCTCCTCTTCCTCGCGGCGGAGCCGTTCGAGCTGGGCCTGGCGCTCGCGCTCCTGGCGCTCTTCCTCGGCCTTGCGGGCGGCCTCTTCGGCGGCGAGGCGCGCGGCCTCGGCGGCGGCCTGGCGCTCGGCCTCGGCGCGGGCCTCGATCTCCTGGGCGGAGAGCGGGAGGAGCTGGTCGAGGCGGTGGCGTACGACCGTGGTGACGGCGGCGGGGTCCTGGGCGCCGTCGACGACGAGGTAGCGGCCGGGGTCGGCGGCGGCGAGGGTGAGGAAGCCCGCGCGGACGCGCTGGTGGAAGGCGGCGGGTTCGGATTCGAGGCGGTCGGGCGCTTCGGTGAAGCGTTCGCGGGCGGCATCGGGGCTGACGTCGAGGAGCACGGTGAGGTGCGGGACGAGTCCGTCGGTGGCCCAGCGGGAGATGCGGGCGATCTCGGTGGGGGCGAGGTCGCGTCCGGCGCCCTGGTAGGCGACGGAGGAGTCGATGTAGCGGTCGGAGATGACGACGGCGCCGCGTTCGAGGGCGGGGCGGACGACGGAGTCGATGTGCTCGGCGCGGTCGGCGGCATAGAGCAGCGCCTCGGCGCGGTGCGAGATCCCGCCGGAGGAGACGTCGAGGAGGATGGAGCGCAGGCGCTTGCCGATGGCGGTGGCGCCGGGCTCGCGGGTGACGACGACCTCGTGGCCCTTGGCGCGGATCCAGTCGGCGAGGGCTTCGACCTGGGTGGACTTGCCCGCGCCGTCACCGCCCTCTATGGCGATGAAGAATCCGGTGGCGGCGGGGGCGACGGCCGGTTCCGCACCGGTCAGGGCCTCGCGCAGGTCGCGCCGGAGCGGTACGCCGCTGCGGTCGTCGGTCTTGCCGAGGACGAGCGCGGCGACCGGCAGCAGCAGGGCGCCGATCAGCATCAGCGTGTACGCGGCACCGCCGTGGTCGAAGGTGAAGTGACCCTTCTGGATGCGGTGCGGGCCGATCGCGGCGGCGACCAGCGGCGCGACGATCACGGCGAGGGCGAGGACGGCGCGCGAGACGGCGTGCAGGTGCTCGGTGGTACGGCCGCGCCGTCCCGCCTCGGCTTCCTGCTCGATCAGGATGTGCCCGGTGTTGGCGGTGACGCCCGCCGCGGCGCCGGCCAGCAGCGCGAGCAGCAGGACGGTGGTCTGGTCGGCGACGATGCCGGTGAGGAGCAGGCCGAGCCCGGTGACGCCGATGGACAGCGCGAGCAGCCGGCGCCTGGACAGCGCCGGGAGCGTACGGGGGGCGAGGCGGATGCCGATGACCGTACCGGCGGTGAGGGCCAGGACGAGCAGGCCGAAGCCGGTCGGGCCGAAGCCGAGGGCGAGCGCGTGCAGGACGGCCACGGCCACGGCCGCGCCGATCGCGCCGACGACCGCGGCGGTCGCCAGCACCAGCAACGGCAGTACGCCGGTCCTGCCGCGCTCGGCGCCCGCGGGGCCCTTGGGCAGCCGCAGCCCTTCGAGCGGGGAGCGCGGACGCGCCACCGTGCCGGAGGGCAGTTCGAGGAGGTAGAGCACCGACATGGAGGACGAGAAGAGCCCGGCCGCCACGTACGAGGCGAGCGCCACCTGGTGCTGGTCGAACCAGGTGACGCCGACCGCGATCAGCGTGTTCACCAGCGTGACGACGACGAGACCGGCCGCTGCCAGCGGCAGTGCGACGAAGCTCGTCCGCAGGTCCAGCCGGTGCAGCGTCGCCAGGTGGTCGGGCGCGGGCCGCACGGAGGTGTCGCCGGGCGGCGGCAGGAGCAGCGGAGCGGCGCCGTCCTTGGCGACGGCCCACAGCCGCTCGGCCACCCCGGTGACGAAGGCGGTCACCAGCAGCCAGGTCAGCGCGGTGTGCTGCGACCAGGTGATCCACAGCGGCGCGACGATGAACAGCCCGAGTCGTACGGCGTCCGCGCCGATCATCGTCCACCGGCGGTCCAGCCGGCCGCTCTCGGACGTCAGCGCCGACAGCGGGCCGAGCAGAACGGCGCCGAACAGCAGCGTCGAGACCAGGCGCGCCCCGAAGACGGCCGCGGTGGCGAAGGCGATACCCCGGTAGCCGCCGCCGTACGCGTGGTCGGCCACCGCCGCCTGCACGGCGAGCCACAGCAGGACGAGCAGACCCAGTCGGTCCGCCACCGCCCCGGTGAGCTGCGCGCTCCACAATTTGCGCAGCGCCGGGATTTTCAGCAGCGCACCGACCGCTCGCTCACGGCTGTCAGCGGCGAGGTCGGTGGCGAACGCGTCGGTCACGTCCCCCTCGACGTCCTCGGCCCTGACATCTGCGGCCGTGACGTCTGCGGCGGGCGGCTTGGGCTGCTCGGATGGCGTCATCCCAACAGCCTATCCGCCTTACGACGCCCTACACGGAGCCGGTCCCACTCCCGGGCGGACCTCCTCTCCAGGAGGGCGGGGAAGCGCACTCACCTGGGCGAAGACGGCCCTTCGAGGGGCCCTTCCGCGGGCCCTTCAAGGGGGAGGAAGGGGAGGCAGGAGAGGCGGAAGGTACGGCGCGCTGACGCATGGCCAGTTCCTCAGGGGCGCGGGAAACCGCGCGACCGGCCCATGACCGGCGCGCGGTTCACCACCGGCCCGGTGGGGCAGGCGCTGTCGTCGCCCGCCCACCGCCCCGGTGTGCCGGACAGGCCCTAGTCGGCTGAGGCCGTCGACTTCTTCGCCGCCGCGGAGGCAGCCGCCTTCTTGGCCGGCGCCTTCTTCGCGGCAGTCTTCTTCGCGGTGCCGGAAGCCGCCGTCTTCTTGGCGGGAGCCTTCTTGGCCGGTGCCTTCTTGGCGGCGGTCTTCTTCTTCACGGGCCCCTTCGCCCGCTTCTCCGCGAGGAGTTCGTACCCGCGCTCGGGCGTGATCGACTCCACCTCGTCGTCACGGCGCAGCGTCGCGTTGGTCTCGCCGTCGGTGACGTAGGGGCCGAAGCGGCCGTCCTTGACGACGACGGGGCGTTCGCTGACCGGGTCGGTGCCCAGTTCCTTGAGCGGCGGCTTGGCGGCGGCGCGACCGCGCTGCTTGGGCTGGGCGTAGATGGCGAGCGCTTCGTCGAGGGTGATCGAGAAGAGCTGGTCCTCGGTCTCCAGCGAGCGCGAGTCGGTGCCCTTCTTCAGGTAGGGCCCGTAGCGCCCGTTCTGCGCGGTGATCTCGACGCCCTCGGCGTCCTTGCCGACGACGCGCGGCAGGGACATCAGCTTGAGGGCGTCCTCAAGGGTGACGGTGTCGATGGACATCGACTTGAAGAGCGAGGCGGTACGCGGCTTGACCGCGTTCTTCCCGGTCTTCGGGGTGTCCTCGGGCAGGACTTCGGTGACGTAGGGACCGTAGCGCCCGTCCTTGGCGATGATCGGGCGGCCGGTCGCCGGGTCGTCGCCGAGCGCGAAGTCGCCGCTGGGCTTGGCGAACAGCTCCTCGGCGTACTCGACGGACAGCTCGTCCGGCGGCAGGTCCTCGGGTACGTCGGCGCGGCGGTGGTCGTCCTCGCCGCGCTCGCCCTTCTCGATGTAGGGGCCGTAGCGGCCGACGCGCAGCATGATGCCGTCGCCGATCGGGAAGGAGGAGATCTCCCGGGCGTCGATCGCGCCCAGGTCCTCGACGAGTTCCTTGAGGCCGCCGAGGTGGTCGCCGTCCCCGTTGCCCGCGTCGGCGGCGGAGCCGACGGTGGCGCTGCCGTCGTCGGAGCCGAAGTAGAAGCGGCGCAGCCACGGCACGGCCTGGGCCTCGCCGCGGGCGATGCGGTCGAGGTCGTCCTCCATGGAGGCGGTGAAGTCGTAGTCGACCAGACGGCCGAAGTGCTTCTCCAGCAGGTTGACGACCGCGAAGGAGAGGAAGGTCGGGACGAGCGCGGTGCCCTTCTTGAAGACGTAGCCGCGGTCGAGGATCGTGCCCAGGATCGTGGCGTACGTCGACGGGCGGCCGATCTCCCGCTCCTCCAGCTCCTTGACCAGCGACGCCTCGGTGTAGCGGGCGGGCGGCTTGGTCGAGTGGCCGTCGGCGGTGATCTCCTCGGCGCTCAGCGCGTCGCCCTCGGCGACCTGCGGCAGCCTGCGCTCGCGGTCGTCCAGCTCGGCGTTGGGGTCGTCGGCGCCTTCGACGTACGCCTTCAGGAAGCCGTGGAAGGTGATGATCTTGCCGGAGGCGCTGAACTCGGCGTCGCGGCCGTCGGCGGAGGCGCCGCCGACCTTGACGGTGACGGACTGGCCGACCGCGTCCTTCATCTGGGACGCGACCGTACGCATCCAGATCAGCTCGTAGAGCCGGAACTGGTCGCCGGTCAGACGGGTCTCGGCCGGGGTGCGGAACCGGTCGCCCGAGGGGCGGATCGCCTCGTGCGCCTCCTGCGCGTTCTTGACCTTGCCCGCGTAGACGCGCGGCTTGTCCGGCAGGTAGTCCGCCCCGTAGAGCTGCGTGACCTGGGCGCGGGCGGCGCGGACGGCGGTCTCCGAGAGCGTGGTGGAGTCCGTACGCATGTAGGTGATGAAGCCGTTCTCGTACAGCTTCTGCGCGACCTGCATGGTGGCCTTCGCGCCGAAGCCCAGCTTGCGCGACGCCTCCTGCTGGAGGGTGGTGGTGCGGAAGGGGGCGTACGGCGAGCGGCGGTACGGCTTGGACTCGACGCTGCGTACGGCGAACTGGGTGTCGGCGAGCGCGGCGGCCAGGGCGCGGGCGGCGCTCTCGTCGAGCTGGAGCACCTGCGAGCCGGACTTGAGCTGGCCGGTGGCCGCGTCGAAGTCCCGGCCCTGCGCGACCCGGCGGCCGTCGACGGTGGTGAGCCGGGCGACGAGCGTGGAGGGGTCGGAGGCGTCACCGGTGCGGCCGGTGGCGAAGGTGCCGGTCAGGTCCCAGTAGTCGGCGGTACGGAACGCCATCCGCTCGCGTTCGCGCTCGACGACGAGCCGGGTGGCGACGGACTGCACGCGGCCGGCCGACAGCCGCGGCATGACCTTCTTCCACAGCACCGGCGAGACCTCGTAGCCGTACAGCCGGTCGAGGATGCGGCGGGTCTCCTGGGCGTCGACCAGGCGCTGGTTCAGCTCGCGCGGATTGCGGACGGCCTCCTGGATGGCGTCCTTGGTGATCTCGTGGAACACCATCCGGTGAACGGGCACCTTGGGCTTGAGGATTTCCTGCAAATGCCAGGCGATGGCCTCGCCCTCGCGGTCCTCATCGGTGGCGAGGAAGAGTTCAGTGGAGTCCTTGAGGAGGTCCTTGAGCTTCTTGACCTGTGCCTTTTTATCGGCATTGACCACATAGATGGGTTGGAAATCACTGTCCACATTGACGCCGAGCCGCGCCCAGGGCTGGCCCTTGAACTCCGCCGGCACTTCGGCGGCCCCGTTGGGGAGGTCGCGGATGTGCCCGACGCTGGCCTCGACGACGTATCCAGGGCCCAGATATCCCTTGATCGTTTTCGCCTTGGCAGGCGACTCGACAATGACGAGTCGCTGGCCGCTGTGTGCGGTCTCGCGGGTCGGGGACAACGTCGCTCTTCTCTCCCGGTCGAAGGTGTGTCGCTGCGGAGTGTGACCGTACCTCCCTGTCCCGTGTCAAACGGGAAAAGTCCACAACGCCACTGGAACGGTAACCCGACAACCGGTCTGTCTGCCGCATGGACGGCCGCTCCGGTCGGTTTCCCGGAGGGGCGCGGGGGCGCGTTCCCGGGGGCGCGTGCGTGATTTCACGCACGTCAGGAGGGTCGGGGAAGGGCGGTGGCGGTCAGACCTGTGTGAGACACCAGACGCCGGCGAGGAGCGCGACCGCACCGAAGAAAATGGACATGACAGTTGCGGCGGTGGATCCCGCGGCCGTCACGGGCTGCCGGGCGCGCAGCCGGGCGGCCGTCCAGAGCAGGAGCGCGGCCCCGAAGACGGCGAAGACCGTTCCGGCGAAGAGTGCGGGCACCCGCTCCATGCGTCCCCTCGTCCCGTCTCGTCCTGTCCAGGTGTGTGCTCCCGGACGCTGCCACGCCAGGGCGTCCGGCACGCGAACCACGGGTGAACACAGGTCTCCGCTCCCAGGGGGTGGGACGCGGCGGGGGCCGTCCTGCAAAGATGTCCGGCAACGACCGGTACACAACAAGACGTTCAACGACGTTCAGCACAGGGGGACGGGGCATGTCCGACCAGAATCCGTACGGCCAGAATCCGTACGGTGACAAGCCGCAGGGCGACAATCCGTACGGGGAGCAGCAGCCCGGGGGCCAGCCCGGATACGGATACCCGCAGCAGCCCGGGGGCCAGGCTCCCGGTTACGGCTACCCGCCCCAGGGCGGCGGCCAGGCACCCGGTTACGGCTACCCGCCGCAAGGCGGCGGGTACGCGCCGCCCGGTGCCGCGTACGCCGCGGACCCGTCCGCGCCGTACGGCTACGACCCCTACGGGCGGCCGTACTCGGACAAGTCCAAGGTGGTCGCGGGAGTGCTTCAGCTCTTCCTCGGCAGCTTCGGCGTGGGCCGTTTCTACACCGGGCACACCGGCATGGCGCTGGGGCAGCTCTTCACGTGCGGCGGCTGCGGCATCTGGGCGCTGATCGACGGCATCATGCTGCTGGCCGGGGACAACCCGACCGACGCGCAGGGCCGGGTGCTGCGTGGCTGACGGAGTCCGTCGGCCACAGGTCGGCGCTCCCCCGGTCTCCCCGGGGGCGCGCCGCCCGTCGGCGGTTCTCGGCCACCCGGCCACCGCTCCCCTGGCGACGCTCGCCGCCGGGGTGGCGGGCGCCGTCTATCTCTACGGCACCGACCCGCACCAGCCGGGCCACTGGCTGCCGCGCTGCCCGTTCAACTGGGCGACCGGGCTGCTCTGCCCGGCCTGCGGCGGTACGCGCATGGTGTACGACCTGATGCACGGCGACGTGGGGCGCGCTTTCCACGACAACGCCGTCCTGCTGCTGGCCGCGCCCCTGGCGCTGTGGCTGTGCGGGCGCTGGATGGTCGAGGGGCTGCGCGGCCGTCGCCGGCGGCTGGTGGTGAGCCCGCGGGTGTCACTGGCCGTGCTGTGCGTGGCTGTGACGTGGACGGTTGTCCGCAACGTGTTCTGACGCGTCGTCCGCTCCACCGCGCGTCGGTCCGCCGGGCCCCTTCTCCGTGGCGTCCCCGGGCCGCTCGCCAGGCCACTCGTCAAGCCGCTCCCCGCGTCACTCCACCGGGTCACTCCACCGGGTCGAGGAATCCCTGTTCCACCAGCAGCCGGATCGACTCCGGCGTGCGGTCGCGCAGCACCACCGGGTCCTCGCCGAGCAGCTGCGCGATGGCGTCCACGATCCGCCCCGCGGTCAGCGTCCCGTCGCAGACGCCCGCGAAGCCCGCGCCCACCGTGTCGACCTTCGTCGCGCGGCGCATACCGCGGGCCGCGCGCAGCACCACGTGCTCCGGGTCCTCGGCGCCCGGCAGCCCCACCTGCTCCTGCACCACCCCGTCGCCGAGCGCGAAACGGGAGCTGAGCAGCGCCGCGTCGTCATGGGTGCGCAGGAAGTCCTGGCGGTCGAACCACCCGGCGATGTGCGGGCCGAGCGGCTGCTCCACCGGGTGCGGCCACTCCTCCGCGGTGATCACGGGCTGGTCCGCGCCGGACTTGCGCAGCGTGATCCAGCCGAAGCCGACGCCGTTCACCTTGCGCTGCTCGAACTCGTCGAGCCACGCGTCGTAGCGGGCTGCGTACGTGGCCGGATCCGTACGGTGGTCGCCGCCGTCGCGCAGCCACAGCTCGGCGTACTGCGTGACGTCCTGGACCTCGCGCTGCACGATCCAGGCGTCGCAGCCGCGCGGGATCCACGAGACCAGGCGCTCGCGCCAGTCCTGGCCCTCGGTGTGCTGCCAGTTGGCGAGGAGCTGGCAGTAGCCGCCGTCGTTGAGATGGTCTGCCGACTGCTGCACCAGGGTGCGGCACAGGTCGTCGCCCGCCATACCGCCGTCCCGGTAGGTGAAGCGCCCGCTCGGGGAGATCACGAAGGGCGGGTTGGACACGATCAGGTCGAAGCGCTCGTCGCGGACCGGCTCGAAGAGGCTGCCCTCGCGCAGGTCGGGTTCGCGGGCGCCGGACAGCGCGAGGGTGAGCCGGGCGAAGTGCAGGGCGCGCGGATTGACGTCGGTCGCCGTGACGCGGGTGGCGTGCCGGGAGGCGTGCAGCGCCTGGATGCCGGAGCCGGTGCCGAGGTCCAGGGCGCTGCCGACCGGCTCGCGCACGGTCAGCCCGGCCAGCGTCGTGGAGGCGCCGCCGACGCCGAGCACCAGGTCGGCCCGGTCGACGCCGGGCGTGCTCTCCCCGTCGGTCCCGGTACCGGTGCCGATACCGCCCGCGCCGCCGACCGCGCAGCCGAGGTCGGAGACGATCCACCAGTCCGCGCCCTCCTCACCGGCGTACGGGCGTACGTCCACGGTGGCGCGTACGTCGTCGCCGTCGCGCGCCAGCCAGCCGCCGGCGACGTAGTCGTCGATCCGGGGCAGGGCGGCGCGGGCCCGCGCGGAGGACACGGGCCGTTGCAGGAGGAAGAGCCTGACCAGGGTCTCCAGGGGGCTGCCGCCACGGGTGGCGCGCAGGGCGGGGACGGTCTCGGCCCGGGAGAGGGCCGCGTAGGCGGCGGCTCCGAGGAGGTCGAGACAGCCGTCCGCGGTGAAGGCTGCGGCGCGCAGGTCGTCGCGCAGGGACGGGGCGTTCCGGGCGGCGGGGAGGAGGGGCGTACTCACACCGGCCATTGTCGCGGAATCGCCGCGGCCCGGCGCCCCTTGTGCGGGGCGGCGGGCCGTGGCGTATCGGACAGCGGGGGTGCTACGGGGGCGCGGTCGTGGGCGCGGGGCCTTCGTGGGCGCGGTCCGGTGGCCACGGGCCGGGGGCCCGGGGCCGGGGCCTGAGGGGGCCGGGGGCCTACGACGCCGACGGTGAGGCCGAGGAGGAGCCGGACGCCTGCTTGCAGCCGGGCTGCTTGGCCATGGCCTTGCCGACGTCGCCCTGGCGGAGCGAGTCGAGGGCCTGCTCGCCGTTCTGGCTGACCTTGCCCAGCGAGTTGGAGACGCCCTTGAGGCCGTCCGCGAACTTCGCCTGGTCGCTGGTGTCGAGCCCGTCGACCTGCTTCTTGAGCGTCCCGTACTGGGTGGACAGGCCGTTGAGGTCGTTCACCGCGTCCTGCTGGATCTTCGCACCGTCCTTGACCGGCGGGGCGCCGGCCTTGCTGACGATGTCGGCGAGCGACTTGTACGCCTCGGAGATCGACTGGAAGGCGGCGGAGTCGGCGGACTTGACGTCCTGGGGCTTGCCGTTGCTGTTCACCTGGGTGATCGCCGTGTTGGCGTCGTTGATCTTCTTGGTCTGGGCCGCGGCCTGGTCGCAGACGCCCTTCGCCCAGTTGTCCAGCTTCTTGTTGGAGTCGTCGCTGCACCCCGACAGCGCGAGCAGCATGACCGCACCGGAGAGCGCGGCCAGGAGCTTCTTGTTCACCTTCACCGGATGGGTCCCTTCCGTGGCCTTACGGCCCCGGAACATACACGGCTGACGGGTGGTCACCGTGAATCCGTGAGGTGATTCGTCCGATATTCAAGCCATTCGCACTAAGGTGCGGTGGGCGACCGCACACGTACCGGATCACGTACGGTCGCCCACCGGGCCCTCGGCGGACCGGAACCCTTGACGGGCGCGGCCCTTGACGGTGCGTCGGATCAGGCCACGGCGGCCGTGTCCGGGGTGCGGGTCCCGGTGTCCCCGCCGTCGCCGTCGTCGTCGCCCTCCATCGCGATGCCGCGCCGCTTGGAGATGTAGACCGCGATGACGATGACGGCGATCGAGACCACCGCGACGGTGACGCGTACGCCGAGATTCGCGTCCACGCCGTAGCTGAACTTGACCACCGCGGGGGCGATCAGCAGCGCCACCAGGTTCATCACCTTCAGCAGCGGGTTGATGGCCGGGCCCGCGGTGTCCTTGAACGGGTCGCCGACCGTGTCGCCGATGACGGTCGCGGCGTGGGCCTCGCTGCCCTTGCCGCCGTAGTGGCCGTCCTCGACGAGTTTCTTGGCGTTGTCCCAGGCGCCGCCGGAGTTGGCCAGGAACACCGCCATCAGCGTGCCCGCGCCGATCGCGCCCGCCAGGTACGAGGCGAGCGAGCCGACGCCGAAGGTGAAGCCGACCGCCACGGGCGCGAGGACGGCGAGCAGGCCGGGGGTGGCCAGTTCGCGCAGCGCGTCCTTGGTGCAGATGTCGACCACCCGTCCGTACTCGGGCAGTTCGGTGCCGTCCATGATCCCCGGGTGTTCGCGGAACTGCCTGCGCACCTCGTAGACCACCGAACCCGCGGACCGGGAGACGGCGTTGATGGCGAGGCCGGAGAAGAGGAAGACGACGGCCGCGCCGAGCAGCAGCCCGACCAGGTTGTTGGGCTGGGAGATGTCCAGGGACAGCCAGCGGGCGTCGGAGGCCGCTGGATGGGCCTTGGCGACGGCGGTGTCGATGGCCTCCTTGAACGAGCCGAACAGGGCGGTGGCGGCCAGTACCGCGGTGGCGATGGCGATGCCCTTGGTGATGGCCTTGGTGGTGTTGCCGACGGCGTCGAGGTCGGTGAGCACCTGGGCGCCCTCGCCGTGCACGTCGCCGGACATCTCGGCGATGCCCTGCGCGTTGTCGGAGACGGGTCCGAAGGTGTCCATGGCGACGATGACGCCGACGGTGGTCAGCAGGCCGGTGCCCGCCAGCGCGACCGCGAACAGCGCGAGCCAGACGGAGGTCCCGCCGAGCAGGAAGGCGCCGTAGACGGACAGGCCGATCAGCACCGCCGAGTAGACCGCGGACTCCAGTCCGAGTGAGATCCCGGACAGGATGACGGTGGCGGGGCCGGTCAGCGAGGTCTTGCCGATGTCGCGGACCGGGCGCCTGGTGGTCTCGGTGAAGTAGCCGGTGAGCTGCTGGATCACCGCGGCCAGCACGATGCCGATGGCGACGGCGACCATCGCCAGGGTGCGCGGGTCGCCTGCGTGGCCGGAGATGTCGCTGTCGACGCCCTTGAGGTCGGCGTAGGAGGACGGCAGGTAGGTGTAGACGGCGATGGCGACGCCGATCAGGGAGATGACCGCGGAGATGAAGAAGCCGCGGTTGATGGCCGTCATGCCGCTGCGGTCGCTGCGGCGGGGGGAGACCGCGAAGATGCCGACCATGGCGGTGAGGACGCCGATCGCCGGGATGAGCAGCGGGAAGGCGAGGCCGGAGTCGCCGAAGGTCACCTTGCCGAGGATCAGCGCGGCGACCAGGGTGACGGCGTACGACTCGAAGAGGTCGGCCGCCATGCCCGCGCAGTCGCCGACGTTGTCACCGACGTTGTCGGCGATGGTCGCGGCGTTGCGCGGGTCGTCCTCGGGGATGCCCTTCTCGACCTTGCCGACCAGGTCGGCGCCGACGTCGGCCGCCTTGGTGAAGATGCCGCCGCCGACGCGCATGAACATCGCCAGCAGCGCCGCGCCGAATCCGAATCCTTCGAGCACCTTGGGCGCGTCGGCCTTGTAGATCAGGACGACGGCCGACGCGCCGAGCAGGCCGAGGCCCACGGTGAACATGCCGACGACGCCGCCGGTCCTGAACGCGATCCGCATCGCCCGGTGCGACACGTCGGTCAGGTCGGCCGGGGGTTCGCCGGGTGCCGGCGTCGCCGATCTGGCCGCGGCGGCGACCCGCACATTGCTGCGGACCGCCAGCCACATTCCGACATATCCGGTGACCGCGGAGAACACGGCGCCCACGAGAAAGAAGATCGACCGGCCGATCCGCTGCGAAGTGGTGTCCGAGGGCAGCAGCATGAGCAGGAAGAACGCCACCACGGCGAAAATTCCCAGAGTACGGAACTGCCGTGCGAGGTAGGCGTTGGCGCCTTCCTGCACGGCAGCCGCGATTTTCTTCATGCTGTCGGTGCCCTCGTCCGCTGCGAGCACTTGACGTACCAACACCGCGGCGAGCGCGAGTGCGCCCAGTGCGACGACGGCGATGATCCATACGAGGAGACGATTTCCGTCGGTCAGTACCGGTGTCGCGGCAAGCGTGTGAGGGGTAAGTGGCCCCGCCATTCGTCCTCCTTGACGTTTGGCGCATGGGCGTGCGGCTTCACGGCTCGACAAGCCGCAACGCTCAGGCGAGCTGAGCAAGATGGACGGATTGTAGGGAGCCGCAGCACTTCAAAACAGGGTGCCGCGTCGAAAAAGGATATTCGTGAACGCGGCGTTCGCCCGTGAACAGGAGTGAGTGTCGCCTGTGATCAGGCGAGAAAGATGATCTGAGGGGCGGCCGGGGGCCGCGTCGCGCTCAGAACGGTGTGCCGGTCAGGCCGGGCCGCCGGTCGAGCCGGTGCGCCGGTCGAGCGGGCCGCCGGTCGAGAGGGCCGCCGGTCGAGAGGGCCGCCGGTCCACGGTCGGACGGGCGGGGCGGTCTACGGTCAGACGGGCGGGACGATCGGCCAGCTCATGCGGATCACACCGCCGGTGGCGGTCTCGGTGACCTCGACGTCGTCGACCAGGCCACTGATCACGGCGAGGCCCATCTCGCCCTCGTCGCTCAGCTCGTCACCCGCGGCGTCGGACGCGGAGCCCGACGCGTTGCCCGGAACCTCGTCGGCGACCTCGATGGAGAACTTCTTCTCCTCCTCGGTCAGCATCACCCGGACCGGTTCTTCCACACCGTTGCCACGGTGCAGACCCACCGCGCGGCTGCACGCCTCGCCCACCGCGAGCCGTACTTCGTCCAGAACCGCCTCGTCCACCCCCGCCCGGCGCGCCACCGCCGCCGCTACGAGCCGTGCTGTTCGCACATGCTCCGGCTGGGCGCTGAAGAGCAGTTCTACGGTGGGCATGGCCTCCCCTTCGGTCCTTTGGGTGGGCATCACGGGGGCCCGGACGGTGATCCCGTCCGGTACCCCTCGACGGCGATCGTCAGTCGGTCGCCGCGACAGCCTCGTCGACCGAGGTGTGAATCGGGAACACCTTGGTCAGACCGGTGATACGGAAAATCTTCAGGATGCGCTCCTGGTTGCACACCAGTCGCAGCGATCCTTCATGAGCACGCACCCGCTTCAGCCCGCCGACGAGCACACCCAGGCCGGTGGAGTCGAGGAAGTCCACTCCCTCCATGTCCACGACCAGGTGGTAACTCCCGTCGTTCACAAGCTCCACAAGCTGTTCCCGCAGCTTGGGCGCGGTGTACACATCAATCTCGCCGCCGACTTCGACGATCGTACGATCGCCGACGGTTCGGGTCGACAGGGACAGGTCCACGGATCCTCCAGCACCTTGCATCGACGCGGCGCCCCCCTGGGGCCCCCACCAGAAGGTAGGGGACGGATCGACGGCCGCGATGGCATTCAATCACTTCGCAGCGGGCGAGCACGACGCCTTACTGCGATTGTCCGTCACGCCGGTGACACACTGAGTGCCGATGGCCCAGGATCATCTTCCGCAGTCGGCGCACGGCCGCCCGTCCCCCCGAACCGCTTTGGAGCGGCTCGCCAGGGGGGCAGACCGAGCCGCGCGCATCACCCATACGGAGCACCTGCCCCCGCGGGTCGGCCGCCATGCCTCCTGGCCCGACACGATCAGAAGCGAGGTCGTGGACGCGATCCGCGCGGCCGGGATCGACCGTCCCTGGGAGCACCAGGCACTGGCCGCGGGCCACGCGGCGCGCGGCGAGTCGGTGGTGGTGGCCACCGGAACCGCCTCCGGGAAGTCGCTGGCGTATCTGGCACCGGTGCTCAGCGCCCTGCTGGACGGCTCCGAGGCGCCGAACGGCCGGGGCGCCACCGCGCTCTACCTGTCCCCCACCAAGGCCCTGGCCGCCGACCAGCGCCGCGCCGTCACCCGCCTCGCCGCGCCCCTGGGCACCGCGATCCGCCCCGCGGTCTACGACGGCGACACCCCCGTCGAGGAACGCGAGTGGGTCCGGCAGTACGCCACCTACGTGCTCACCAACCCCGACATGCTGCACCGCGGCATCCTGCCCGGCCACGCCCGCTGGGCCTCCTTCCTGCGTCAACTGCGCTACGTGGTGATCGACGAGTGCCACACCTACCGCGGTGTCTTCGGCTCGCACGTCGCCCAGGTGCTGCGCCGCCTGCGCCGGGTCTGCGCGCGGTACGGGGCCGAGCCGGTGTTCGTGCTCGCTTCCGCGACGGCCGCGGACCCGGCGCGGGCCGCCTCCCGGCTCACCGGGGTGCCGGTGGCCGAAGTGACCGAGGACACGTCGCCGCGCGGCGGCCTGGCCTTCGCGCTGTGGGAGCCGCCGCTGACCGAGCTGTCCGGCGAGCACGGCGCTCCCGTGCGCCGCACCGCGACCGCCGAGACCGCGGAACTCCTCACCGACCTGGTCGTCCAGGGCGTGCGCAGCGTGGCCTTCGTCCGCTCCCGGCGCGGCGCGGAACTGGTCGCCCTGATCGCCCAGGAACGCCTGGCCGAGATCGACCCCTCGCTTCCCGGGCGGGTCGCCGCCTACCGCGGCGGCTACCTCGCCGACGAGCGCCGGGCCCTGGAGCGCGACCTGCACTCCGGCCGTCTGCTCGGCCTCGCCTCCACCTCCGCCCTCGAACTGGGCGTGGACATCTCCGGCCTCGACGCGGTCCTGCTGGCCGGCTACCCGGGCACGCGGGCCTCGCTGTGGCAGCAGGCGGGCCGCGCCGGACGGACCGGGCAGGGCGCGCTGGCGATCATGGTCGGCCGGGACGACCCGCTGGACACGTATCTTGTCCACCACCCCGAGGCGATCTTCGAGCAGCCCGTCGAGAGCACCGTCCTGGACCCGGACAATCCCTACGTGCTGGCGCCGCACCTGTGCGCCGCCGCGGCCGAGCTGCCGCTCACCGACGACGACCTCGTCCTGTTCGGCCCCGAGGCGGCGTCGCTGATGCCGCAACTGGAGAAGCGCGGGCTGCTGCGCCGGCGTGCCTCCGGCTGGTACTGGACCCGCCGGGAGCGGGCCGCGGACCTCACCGACATCCGCGGCGAGGGCGGCAGTCCCGTCCAGGTCGTGGAGACGGCGACCGGGCGGCTGCTGGGCACGGTGGACGCCTCCTCGGCGCACACCGCCGTCCACGACGGCGCCGTCCACCTCCACCAGGGCCGCACCTACCTGGTCAAGCGGCTCGACCTGGAGGACGGCGTGGCGCTGGTCGAACCCGCCGACCCGTCCTACTCCACGATGGCCCGCGACACCACCGACATCCGGGTGCTCAGCGGCGACCTGGAGGAGCCGTGGGGCGAGGCGCGGATCCACTTCGGCTCCGTCGAGGTGACCCACCAGGTGGTGTCCTTCCTGCGCCGCAAGCTGATCACCGGTGAGATCCTCGGCGAGACCAAGCTCGACCTGCCCCCGCGCACCCTGCGCACCCGGGCCGTGTGGTGGACCGTCACGGACGCGCAGCTGGACGCCGCCCGGATCCACCCCGAGGAGCTGCCCGGCGCCCTGCACGCCGCCGAGCACGCCGCGATCGGTCTCCTCCCGCTCTTCGCGACCTGCGACCGCTGGGACATCGGCGGGGTCTCCATACCCCTGCACGCCGACACCGGCCTGCCCACCGTCTTCGTCTACGACGGCCACCCCGGCGGCGCGGGCTTCGCCGAACGCGCCTTCCACACCGCCCGCACCTGGCTCACCGCCACCCGCGAGGCCATCGCCTCCTGCGAATGCGAATTCGGCTGCCCCTCCTGCGTCCAGTCCCCCAAGTGCGGCAACGGCAACGACCCCCTGGACAAGGCCGCCGCCGTCCGCCTCCTGGACTGCCTGCTGACGGCGGGCGCCGCCGAGGCCGCTGACGGCGCCGGGGCCGGTCCTGAGGCGGGGGACGGGGCCGGGTCCGGGGCCGAGGCCGGTCCCGGGGCCGCGCCTGAGGCGGGGGACGGCACCGGGGCCGGGGCCGGTCATGAGGTCGGTCATGAGGCAGGAGACGGGGCCGGGTCCGGGGCCGAGACCGGTCCCGGGGCCGAGACCGGTCCCGGGGCCGCGCCCGGTGCCGCCGACGGTGGCCGGGCCGGGGTCGGGACCGGGGTCGAGTGACGGTCCCGCGCGGGACCGCACACGGGCGCCGTCGACCTCCGCGGTGACGTCGGAGATCTCGCCCGCCACCACGCAGCTCACCAGCCGGGCCCCCTGCGCCGCCGCCACCTCGGCCGCCAGCCCGCAGGCCCGCGTACGGCCCTCCAGCGCGTGGTCGGCCGCGGCGAGCGCCGCCAGATCCGCGGCGCCGCCCGCCCGGTGCCGGGCGATGACCGCCTCGTCCATGAAGAGCACGGCGGCGAAGACCGCGCCCAGCACGGCGATCAGCCCCAGTGACCACACGGTGGCGGAGCCCCGGTCCCCGCGGGGCGCGGGGACCTTCACGGTTGCCCACCCCCGCCCACGGCGTCCTCGGCGAGCGCGACGGCCTCGGCCCGCAGGGTGACGGGGAAGCGCGGCGCCGGGACGGTGACCCGGACCCGGATCAGGTCGCCCGACCGCTCCACGCCGACCAGCGCTCCGGACGGCGCGGCCTCCCGCGCCACCCGCAGCACCTCGCCCGGCGCTTCGGAGCGCGCCGCGGCACGCGCCCCCGCCCGCGCCGCGTCCACGCACCGCACCTGCGCCGCGGCCGCCATCAGGCCCCAGATCAGGGCGGCGGTGAGCGCCACCAGCATCGGGATCACCATGGCGGCCTCCGCCGTCACATACCCCTGCTCGCGCGGCGGGCGGCCCCGCTCAGAACGGCACATGGAGTGCCTTCACGATCACGCCGGTCAACGCGGAGCGCACCGGCCCGCTCGTCACGATCTTGTAGAGCACCGCCGCGAACCCGCACGCCGCGATCGTCCCCACCGCGTACTCGGCCGTGCTCATCCCCGCCTCCGCCGCCGTACGGCTCACGTCCCTGTACCGCGCCGCCCTCCGCCGCATCCGGGCGACCCACCGCCGCCGCTCGGCCCGCGCCAGACGAACCGCGCGCGGCACCGGCGGCACCCGGAGCGCGGGCGGAGCCGAGGCCCTCGCACCGGGCGCGTTCTTCGAGTTGATCGAGTTGATCGATTTCGCCAGGGCCGGCTGGGCCGTCCGGGCGAGGTGCTGGTCCATCGTCTGATGCGTCATCGGGATCTCCTGGTGTCGTGGATGTGCGTGTGGGTGTGCGTGTGGACATGGGTGTTCGAGTCGTTCGCTTCGGGTGGTGCGTCGGGCGCGGGCAGTCCGGGGCGGGGCGTCAGCCCGTGCGGCCGAGGACGGTGCCCGCCAGGCCCATCACCACGGGGGCGACGCCGACCAGCAGGAAGGCCGGGAGGAAGCAGACCCCCAGGGGCGCGGTGGCGTGCACCGCGGCCCGCCGGGCCCTGGCGAGTGCCGAACGGGCGTACGCGGCCCGGTAGTCCGCGGCCAGCCGGGACATCTCCGCGACCGGTGCGCTGCCCGTCGTGGAGGCGCGGGCCAGGCAGCGCCCCATCTCGCGGGCGGCGGCCAGGCGTCCGAACCGCTGCCAGCACTCCGCCGGGTCGCCGCCCAGCCGCAGCTCGGCCCTGACCCGTATCAGCGCGGTCCCGAGCGGCCCGGCCAACGACCGGCCCACGGCGCCCGCCGCTTCTCCGGGTGACGCCCCGGCGGCGAGGCAGGCGGCCATCAGGTCCGCGCAGAGCGGGAGTTCCGACGGATCGGGCTCCTCGTCCACCCCGGAGCTCTCTGTGGCGTTCTGCCGCCCCCGGAGTGATCTCCTGACCCCGAGGGCCGTGAGGACCCCCACCAGGCCGCCCAGCACCCCGCTGATCAACGTCGCGGCCCCCAGCCCGGCCGCGACCGGCGGACCCCAGTCGCGCAGCGGTCCCCTGAGCCGCCGGAGCGCCCGCCGGGGGGACCTCCGCGACCGCCCGGTCCCCAGCGCCACGCGCAGCCGCCGCGCCGCCGATCTCTCCCTCCGCGCCGCGGCCAGCGCCCCGCCGACGGCGGCCACCGCAGCCGCCACCAACGCGAGCGCCACGAGGGCTGTCCCCAGGCTGTGGACACTCCCGGCGTTCACGGCCGTCCCCGGTCCCGCGACCCCGTCGGGCTCGCCGCCTTTCCCCGGCCAGCCACCGCGGAATCGAGCACCGCGCCACGGGCCGCTGGAGAGCCGCCCCCCGAGGAACCGTCCCTCACGGAAACGGCGGCCGTCGAAGCGCCCTTCGCAGGACCGGGGGGCCGAGTTCTGGCCGCCGTCGGTCCGCCCTCCGCCGCGCGGATGATCCGCGCCGTCCACGCGAGCCCCGCCCACTCCAGGCAGCCGCCCGTGACCAGGCAGAGCAGTCCCGCCGGGGTGTGCAGCAGCACTCTTGAGGGGTCGGCGCCCAGGCCCGCGCCGAGCACGACGCCGAACAGCGGCAGCAGCGCGAGCAGCACCGACGTGGACCTCGGACCCGCCAACTGGGCGCGCAGGTCGTCGCGTTGATCGGTGTCCGCCCGTAGCGCCGCGGCGACCCGGTCGAGCGCGGCGGCCAGTCCTGCGCCGCCGTCCACCGCGACCTGCCAGCAGGCGGCGACCGCGGCGAGCCCGTGCGTCCCCGCGCCGAGCCGGGACGCCTCCCGCAGCGCGTGCGGCACGTCGCCGCCGAATCTGGCCGCCGACAGCACCATTCGTGCCGCGTCGGCGAGGTCGGGCGAGGCGGGCCAGCCCGCCGACTCGACCGCGTCGGTCAGCGCCGCGTGCGGTGGCCGTCCGGCCCTGAGGTCTCCGGCCACGGTGCCGCACAGCGCGCTCACCGCGACCGCCCCGCGCTCGGCCGCCGCCCGCTCGCCCCTCCGTCGCAACGCCCGCCCCACCAGCGGCACCGCCACGGCGCCCGCGACCACCGGCAGTACCGATCCCGTCAGCAGCCCCAGCCCACCGCCCACCGGCAGGCACACCGCCTCGGGCCCGACCCGGCCGCGCCGACCGGCGAACCGTGCGGCGATCCGCAGCGGCTCCCACGCCCGACGACGGCCCGCCGTCCGTCCGTCGCGCCACCGCGCAAGCCGGATCGCCCACTCGCCGCGAGCCGTCTCCCCCGCCTTCCTCAGCCGTGCCAGCGGATTCGCCCGCTGCTCGCCGGTGACCGGTCCCCGCTCGCCCTCCCCCACCTCTTCGGGTCCTGGTCCGATCAGCAGATCGCGCGCCCGGCGGCGAGGATCGGAGGTGCGCCAGCGCGTCATGAGGAGGGCCAAGCCAGCGCAGAGGGCAGCGGCCCACACGACCGAGGGCTGAAAGGTCGCCGCGCTCATGACGCGCCTGCCCGGCGATGTCCGACCGCCGGCTCACGGCCCGGACCGCAGTACCAGCGAACCCCCACGCCCGCCGGAACAGCACGCCGGGTGGCGGCCCCGACGACCGAAGGTGGAGAGACCGGGGCGCTCATGACGCACCTGCCCAGCGATGCGCGACCCGCAGCTCGCAGCCCAGGCCAGGGGGATTCGAGGCGCGCCAGCGAACCCCCGCGAGCAACAGAAACACCACGCCGGGCGGCAGCTCGCACGACATCAGGTTGAGAAAGCAGGGCGCTCATGACGCACCTGCCGAGCACAGTGCCGCCAACCGGTCCCAGCCGGGGCCGCGTTCGTGGTGGCCGCGGGCGTCGCGGAGCAGGGCGGGCACGGTGGCGACCAGGCCGTCGGAGCCCCGTTTGAGTACGTGGATCTCGGCGAGGCGGCGCAGGCCGGAGCTGTCGCGGGCGAGGTGGATGACGACGGCGAGTGCGGCGGCCAACTGGCTGTGCAGGGCGGCCCGGTCGAGGCCCGCGGTGGAGCCGAGGGCTTCGAGGCGGGCCGGGACGTCGGCGGCGGCGTTGGCGTGGACGGTGCCGCAGCCGCCTTCGTGGCCGGTGTTCAGCGCGCTCAGCAGGTCGGTGACCTCGGCGCCGCGGACCTCGCCGACCACGAGCCGGTCGGGGCGCATGCGCAGCGCCTGGCGGACGAGGTCCCGCAGGGTGACGTGTCCCGCGCCCTCCTGGTTGGCGGGGCGGGTCTCCAGGCGGACGACGTGCGGGTGGTCGGGGCGCAATTCGGCGGAGTCCTCGGCCAGGACGATGCGGGCCGCGGGGTCGACGAGGCCGAGCAGGCAGCTCAGGAGTGTGGTCTTGCCCGACCCGGTGCCGCCGCTGATCATGAACGACAGCCGGGCGTCGAGGACCGCGCGCAGCAGCCGGGCGGTCTCGGTGTCGAGCGTCCCGGCCGCGACGAGTTCGGCGAGGGTGAAGGCGCGGGCCCGCACCACGCGCAGCGACAGGCACGGCGAGCCGACCACGACCGGCGGCAGGACGGCGTGCAGCCGGGTGCCGTCGGGCAGTCGGGCGTCGACCCACGGGTGGGCGTCGTCCAGGCGGCGGTCGGCGGTGGTCGCGAGGCGCTGGGCGAGCCTGCGCACGGCGGTGGTGTCGGTGAAGCGGACGGCGGCGCGTTCGAGACCGCTGCCGCGGTCGATCCACACCTGGTCGGGTGCGTTGACGAGGATGTCGGTGACGGCGGGGTCGGCGAGCAGCGGCTCCAGCGGTCCCGCGCCGACGAGTTCGGAACGCAGCGCCGCGACCACGTCGAGGACTTCGCTGTCGCCGAGCAGGCGTCCGCGGGCGCGCAGCGCCGCGGCCACGCGTGCCGGGGTGGGCTCGCCGCCGTGTTCCGCGAGGTGCAGCCGTACGGCGTCGAGGAGTTCGGCGTTCATACCGTCACGCTCCCGCCGCTTGGCTGGGCCTGGGCGAGGAAGGCGGCGCAGAAGCGGGCGAGCGGGCCGCGGCTCGCGGAGCCCGGTGGTCCGCTGCCGGACAGGGCGTCCGACAAGCCTGGTTCCGGAGGGAGTTGGCCCGCCAGCGGCAGGCCGACGAGACGGGCGATCTCGTCGTCGGCGAGGCCGGAGGCGAAGGGGCCGCGGGCGACGACGCGCAGGTCCTTGAGGACCATGCCGACCGCCGCGGCGACGCGGGTGGCCGCGGCGACCGCCCGCAACTCTGCGGGTACGACGAGGAGTCCGACGTCGATCTGGGCGAGGGTCTCGGCGACCGCGTCGTCCACGCGCCGTGGCAGGTCGACCACGACGACTCCGCCGCGGCGGCGGGCGGCGCCGAGCACGGACCGCATGGCCTGGGGCGGGATGAGCACGGAGTCGCCGCGGTCCCAGCTCAGGACGCTCAACGCGTCGAGCCTGGGCAGGGATTCCTCCAGTGCCCCGCTGTTGACGCGGCCCCGTGAGTCGGCGAGGTCGGGCCAGCGCAGGCCGCCGACGCGCTCGGCGCCGAGCAGGATGTCGAGGCCGCCGCCGAGCGGATCGCCGTCGATGAGCATGGTGCGCCTGCCCGTACCGGCCGCGGTGACGGCGAGCGCGCAGGCCAACGTGCTGGCGCCCGCGCCGCCCCGGCCGCCCACCACCCCTACGGTCAGGGCGGGTTCGCTCACGCCTTCGGCGATGTCGGCGATGCGGTCGACCAGCCAGGTCTCGGCGTCGGGCAGGAAGAGGACATGGTCGGCGCCGATCGCGACGGCTCTGCGCCACACGTCGTGGTCGTGCAGATCACGCCCGACGACCAGAACTCCCTTGCGGCGGACGGTGTCCTGGACCCGCGAGGTGGCCTCGGCGCCGACCAGGACGAGGGGCGCGGTGTCCCAACTCGTCGCGCGCGGGGGCGCGGTGAAGACCACCTCCGGTTCGGTACCGGCCGCGGCGCACAGCCGCAGCAGGTCGTCGAGGAGCGTTTCGTCCTCGGTGACAATCAGCGGGCCGGCCGGCCCTTCGATGGCGGTCGGCCGCTGGTCGGGTGTCGTCGATCCCGTCATTTCCTGTCCCCCGTCGCTTCTGACGCGAGCACCGGTGTGCATCGCCTGCGATCAGGTTGGGGCAGACAGGAGAATTGAGATGATCTTGGTCGGAATCTGTGGACAACTCAGCGATTGTGGATAACTCCGCCACTCTCACGGGTGAGTTCGCCGACGCCTGGCAACGATTACGGACCGTCACACGTCGTACGCATCACAGCCGTGCCGCACGCGAGGGGGAACGACATGAGGATGCGAGTGGAAGGACGTCGCGAGAACCGGGAAAAGGCATCCGGACATGCGACGACCCCCGCCGGGGGGGAGAGCGGGGGTCGTCCCCACGGTCCGACTCGGGGGGGGAGGAGCCAGACCGGGTTAGCACGGTCGCGAACGATCCGTGACTTCCATGGTGTACCCGAAGCCCTTCTCAGGCAAACCCACACGCCCGAGCTTACGCCGAATGGTGGTTGCCTATGCTCGTCACGTGGAAAACCACCTGCCACCGCGCACCGCGGCGTTCTTCGATCTCGACAAGACCGTGATCGCCAAGTCCAGCACGCTCGCCTTCGGGCGCTCCTTCTACCAGGGCGGTCTCATCAACAGACGTGCGGTATTGCGTACCGCATATGCCCAGTTCGTGTACTTGGTCGGTGGCGCGGATCACGACCAGATGGAAGGTATGCGCAAATACCTCTCCGAGCTGTGCCGGGGCTGGAATGTCCAGCAGGTGCGGGAGATCGTGGCGGAGACGCTGCATGACCTGATCGACCCGATCATCTACGACGAGGCGGCCTCGCTGATCGAGGAGCACCACGCCGCGGGCCGCGACGTGGTGATCGTCAGCGCCTCCGGCTCCGAGGTGGTCCAGCCGATCGGCGCGATGCTGGGTGCCGACCATGTCGTAGCCACACGGATGGTCGTGGAGGACGGCGCGTACAACGGGGAGATCGAGCACTACGTCTACGGTCCCGCAAAAGCGGACGCCATCGCCGAGCTGGCGAAGTCGGAGGGCTACGACCTGGAGCGGTCCTTCGCGTACAGCGATTCGGTGACCGACATCCCGATGCTGGAGTCGGTCGGTCATCCGTACGCGGTCAATCCCGACCGGGCGCTGCGCAAGGAGGCCGTCTCACGTGACTGGCCAGTGCTGACTTTCAGCCGTCCCGTGCGGCTGAGACAGCGGATTCCGTCGCTGTCGATGCCGCCCCGGCCGGTGCTCGCGGCGGCTGCCGTGGGGGCGGCGGCTGCGACGGCCGGGCTGGTGTGGCTGGCGTCCCGACGCCGTCGACCCGCCCTTATGTCCTGATTGATCCGAAAAGTAAAGAAGTCGGGCGAGGGGTTCCCCTGCGCCTCCCACGGCGGTACAAAGGACGTAGCGGCCCGCGAGACCACGGAGTTCCGAGAGGAAGACCGCAGTTCACAGCACCAGGCCCCACGGACCGAGCATGGAAGTCAGGCACCCACGCGGAGCCGACCCGCTTATCGGGCCAGCCGCACCAGGTGACGGGCGAAGATCCCGGCCTGATCGGCAATTACCGTGCACGCACTGGTAACTTGACGGACATGGCAGCGGCGGCACCTCAAGGTGCCGCCGCATCTCTTTTCAGCCACCACACATCCGGCGGTCGACCGCTCAGGCGGCGCCCCGCTGAAGCGCTTCGCACACCGCGACACTTTCGCGGACCCCGAGTTCCAGTGCCCGCCCGCAATGGCTGATCCACTGGACCATGCCTTCCGGAGTACCGGACGCGTATCCCTCCAGCGCCTTGAGATAACCGGCCCGGCCCAACTCCGCGTGACCGACCTCGGCCGGACAGATCGACTTCGGGTCGAGACCGCTGCCGACCAGCACGATCCGCTCGGCGGCCCGCGCGACCGGCCCGTTGAAGGAGCCGAAGGGCCGCAGGCACAGCAATTCGCCGTGCACGACCGCGCCGACGACCAGCGCGGGCGCGTCGGTGCCCGCCCGCAGCAGGCCGGTCAGACCGTCCAGCCGGGCGGCGACCTCGGCGGGGTCGGGCAGCGGGATCTCGGCGATCTCGACCAGCGGCTCGTCCACCGGCTCCCCTGCCCGCCGCGGGCGGCCCACCGTCCGCTCGTCCGCCACTCCGCCCGCCGCCACCAGGTGCAGCCGGGCGAGCGCCTGCACGGGCGACTGCCGCCAGACACTGAGCAGTTGACCGGCCTCGGCGGTCAGCCGCAGCGCCGCGCCGACCGTACGCGCCTGCTCGTCGGCCGAGAAGTCGCTGCGCCTGCGCACCTCCTCCAGCGGCCAGTCGGCGCCGGCCAGCGCCGCGGACCCGCGGGCACCGCGCAGCGCCGCCTCCGATGTGACCTCGGTGGAGCGGCGCCGCATCACCCGGTGCCCGTAGACCTTGTCCACCGCCTGCCGTACGGCGTCCACCGATTCGGGTACGCCCGGCAGCGCGCCGAGGACAGCCATCGGGTCCGTCCGACCGGCGGCGGGAGCGGGATCAGCGTTCGTAGCCATGGTTCCGACCCTAGCCACCCCCCAACCCGCGGAACGACCCCGAAAGAGTGGCCTTCCCCACTCCAAACGCTCACGATCCGTATCCGTGCCACTACTCTTGGCGAACATGAAGATCGCTTTCGTCGGGAAGGGCGGCAGCGGCAAGACCACGCTGTCCTCCCTCTTCATCCGCCATCTCGCCGCCTCCCGCGCGCCGGTCGTCGCGATCGACGCGGACATCAACCAGCACCTCGGCCCGGCGCTCGGGCTGGCGGAGGACGACGCCGCCGCGCTGCCCGCGCTCGGCGCGCACCTGCCGGAGATCAAGGAATACCTGCGCGGTGCCAACCCCCGGATCGCCTCCGCCGAGACCATGATCAAGACCACCCCGCCCGGCCACGGATCCCGGCTGCTGCGGCTGGTCGAGGACAACCCCGTCTACGCGGCCTGCGCGCGCACCGTGCACCTGGACCGAGGCCACGGAGACGACGGGGACACAGAGAGCGCGGGGAACACCGGGGGCGACACGGTGCGGCTGATGGTCACCGGCCCCTTCAACGAGTCCGATCTCGGCGTCGCCTGCTACCACTCCAAGGTCGGCGCGGTCGAACTCTGCCTGAACCACCTGGTGGACGGCCGCGACGAATACCTGGTCGTGGACATGACGGCGGGCAGCGACTCCTTCGCCTCCGGGATGTTCACCCGCTTCGACATGACGTTCCTGGTCGCCGAGCCGACCCGCAAGGGTGTGGCCGTCTACCGCCAGTACAAGGAGTACGCCCGCGACTTCGGCGTCGATCTCGCGGTCGTCGGCAACAAGGTGCGGGACGCGGACGACCTGGCCTTCTTGCGCGCAGAGGTCGGCGACGACCTGCTGGTCACCGTCGGGCACTCGGACTGGGTGCGCGCGATGGAGAAGGGCAGGCCGCCGCGGTTCGCGCGGCTGGAGGAGGACAACCGCCGCGCGCTGCGCACGCTGCACGAACGGGCGGACGCCACGTACGAGCGCAGGGACTGGGCGCGCTACACCCAGCAGATGGTGCACTTCCACCTCAAGAACGCGGAGAGCTGGGGAAACGCGAAGACGGGCGCCGACCTGGCGGCGCAGGTCGACCCCGACTTCGTACTCGGCGAACGGGAACAGGACGAGCAGTTGCCCCGCCCCGCTGCGGCCGCTAGCGCACAGCCGGCCTGATCCGCTCGGGACCGCCCGCCGTCGTGGCGGCGGGCGCTCCGCCCATGAAGGTGTTCCAGCCGTCCTTGGGCGCCTGGCCGACGTCCAGCGTCCGCAGCCGCGCGAGCACCGCAGGGTCCTGCGCGTCCATCCAGTCCGCGACCTGCTTGAAACTGACGCAGCGCACGCCTTCCTTGCCGCAGACCTCCTTGACGGTGTCCTCGACGGCCTTCATGTAGACGCCGCCGTTCCAGGACTCGAAGTGGTCGCCGATGAAGAGCGGGGCGCGGTTGCCGTTGTAGGCGCGCTCGAAGGCGGCGGCCAGTCCGTCGTGCATCTGCTTGCCCCAGGCGGCCTGCTTGGCGGGGTCGCCGTGCACGGTGCCCGACTGGTTGGCGAGGAAGTTGTAGTCCATGGAGAGCGTCTCGAAGGCGCGTCCCGGCACCGGGATGTCCTGGAGCGGGAAGTCCCAGACGCCGTCGATCTTGGAGGGCCAGGTCTGCCGGCCGCCGATCGAGCTGGCGTCGTAGCGGAAGCCCGCGGCCTTGGCGGCCGGGATGAGATTGTGCTGGCCCTCCAGGCACGGGGCGCGCCCGCCGACCAGTTCCTTGCTGTAGTCGAAAGGCAACGGGTCGAGCTTGGTGAGGCCGGAGTTGGTCTTCCAGTTCTTCACGAAGCCCTCGGCCTGCTGGATCTCGCTGGACCACTCGTCGCTCGACCAGGTGCCGACGCCGCCGTTGGGACCGCAGAAGTGGCCGTTGAAGTGGGTGCCGATCTCGCTGCCGTTCTGCCAGGCGAGGCGCAGTTCGCGCAGGGTGTCGGTGATGCCCTGGCGGTCGTTGAAGCCGATGTCGGAGGCGCCGCGCGGGTGCTTGGGCGGGGCGTAGACGTCCTTGTGGTCGCCGGGCAGCAGGTAGACGCCGCTGAGGAAGTACGTCATCGCCGCGTTGTAGCGCTCGCCGACCTCGCGGAAGTGCGAGAAGAGCTTCTGGCTGTCCTCGCCCGCGCCGTCCCAGGAGAACACGACGAGCTGCGGCGGTCGCTCCCCCGGCTTCAGGCGCGCGAAGACCGGCTGATGGGGCTGCGGGCCGGTGTCGGCGGTCGAGCCGTCGCCGATGAGCCGGCCGGCGTGGGGCGCCGCGGCTTCGGGGCGGGTGCCCGCGTTGCCGGGCTCGGCGCGGCCGACGGCCGGGGCGGCGCCGGTGCCGGACCCGGCGGCTGATCCGGAGCCCGAGCCGCCGGCGGCGGAGCACGCGACCGCGCCCGCGGCCAGCGCGGCTACGGCGAGTAGCGCCGGTGCCTTGCGCAGGGAGTGCATTCGTACCTCACATCACAGAAAAAGGGATTTGCCCAAAAAGTGACATGCGACCTTGTCGTGACCGCAACGACCTGGCCGTTTATCTGCCAATTCACTCGATAGCAGTAAATAAAGCCCCGATCAGACCTCTGGACTTCACTCTCCGCAGTCAGTCGATTACTCTCCATTTACTGACGCTTGAGAGTAGCGAGCGATAACGCTCCGCAATCACGTCCCGCCGCCCACCGAAGGAGACGGGAATTATGCAGAGAATCCACCGGTCCGATCTGTCCGCTTCGATCACGGTCTTCCTGATCGCCGTCCCGCTGTCGCTCGGCCTCGCGCTGGCGACCGGGGCGCCTCTCCAGTCCGGCCTCGTCGCCGCGGTCGTCGGCGGCATCGTCGCCGGGCTGCTCGGCGGGGCGCCCCTCCAGGTCAGCGGCGCCGCGACCAGCCTGGTCGTGGTCACCGCCGATCTCGTCCACCGCTACGGCTGGCGCAGCACCTGCGCCATCACGGTGCTCGCCGGGCTCGCGCAGCTCGTGCTCGGCATGGCGCGGGTGGCCAGATCCGCGCTCGCGGTCAGTCCCGCGATCGTCCACGGCATGCTCGCGGGCATCGGTACGGTCATCGCCCTCGGCCAGCTCCATGTGGTCCTCGGCGGCAGCCCGCAGAGCTCCGCCCTCGACAACATCACCGCGCTGCCCGGCCAGTTGGCGGTCACCAACCCGGCCACACCCGCCATCGGCGCGATCACCGTCGCCGTACTGCTCGGCTGGCGGCGGCTGCGAGGCAGGGCGGGACGGCTGCTCGGCGCGATCCCCGCGCCGCTGGCCGCGGTCGTCCTGGCCACCGCCGTAAGCGCGGGTCTGTCGCTGCCGCGGGTGAATCTGCCCGCGTGGAGCGCGCCCGTGCTGCCCACCCTGCCCACGGGGCCGGTCCTCGGAGTGGTCGCCGCCGTGCTCACCGTCACCCTGGTCGCGAGCATGGAGTCGCTGCTGTCCGCGGTCGCCATCGACACCCTCCAGGGCCGGCGGCCGGGACCGCACGCCCCGCCGGCCAAGCTCGACCGCGAACTGCTCGGCCAGGGCGCGGCCAACATGGTGTCGGGCCTGCTCGGCGGCCTGCCGGTGGCCGGCGGCGCGATCCGCGGCTCGGCCAATGTCGAAGCGGGCGCCGTGACGCGCCGCGCCACCGTGATGCACGGCGTGTGGGTGCTGCTCTGCGCCGGGCTCGCCTCCTGGGCGCTGGAGCTGATCCCGCTGGCCGCGCTCGCCGCCCTGGTGATGCTGGTCGGCGTCCGCATGGTGAGCTTCGCGCACATCAGACACGTCCAGCGGCACCGCGAATTCCCGGTGTACGCGGCCACGCTCGGCTCCGTGGTGCTGTTCGGTGTGCTCCAGGGCGTGATCGTGGGGATCGTGGTCGCGCTGTGCCTGTCGCTGCGCCGCCTGACGCACACGCGGATCACCGTCACCGAGGAACCGGAGTGCCACCGGGTGCGGGTCACCGGCCAGTTGACGTTCCTGGCGGTGCCCCGGCTGACCCGGGCCTTCGCCCAGGTCCCCGACGGGGCCAACGCGGTGGTGGAGCTGGACGGCTCCTTCATGGACCACGCGGCCTACGAGGCGCTGAACGCCTGGTGCGCCAGGCACCGTTCGCGCGGCGGACACGCGACGCTCGGCGACGCGGTCGGACGGACCGTCAGCGAACCGGTGAGCGCGCACGCCTGCCGCCCCTGGACGCCGTGGCGCAACCACCACTGCACCCGCTCCGGCACCGTGCCCGCCACCAGCGGCGGTCAACTGCTCGGCGGCGTCAGCGCCTTCCAGCGCAACACCGCGCCGCTGGTCCGCGAGGAGCTGGCGCGGCTGGCCCGCGAAGGACAGCGGCCCGGCCAGCTCTTCCTCACCTGCGCGGACTCCCGGCTGGTCACCAGCATGATCACCTCAAGCGGTCCCGGTGACCTCTTCACGGTGCGCAATGTGGGCAATCTGATGCCGCCGCCCGGCTCCGACGCCTCCTGCGACTCGGTGGCCGCCGCCGTCGAGTACGCGGTCGACGTGCTCCAGGTCTCCAGCATCACGGTCTGCGGACACTCCGGCTGCGGCGCGATGCAGGCGCTGCTGGGCTCCGACCACGAGCCGGGCGCGCAGACCCCGCTGGCCCGGTGGCTGCGGCACGGCCGCCCCAGCCTGGCGCGGCTCAACCGGATCGGCAGACTCGGCCGCGGCGAGGTGGCGCTGGCGGACCGGCCGGTCGCCGACGACCTCGAAAGGCTGAGCCTGGTCAATGTGATGCAGCAGCTCGAACACCTGATGGCGCACCCCTGCGTGGCGCGTCGGGTCAGCGAGGGCACGCTCCAACTGCACGGCATGTACTTCCATGTCGCGGAGGCGCAGGCGTACATCCTGGACGGTTCGACGAGTGTGTTCGCGGCGGTGGGGCCCGATGCCGCACCGGACACCGCCCGGGAGGCCGCAAAGGTCTAAACCATTTTTCGGGTAGCTATTGTCAGGGTGGCCCAGGACTGGTGAGGTAGTGCTGGGACATGTGGGACACCCTGACAAGGAGCTGGCGTGAGCAGCAACGAGAGCCTGGCCAACCTGCTGAAGGAGGAGCGGCGGTTCGCTCCCCCGGCCGAACTGGCGGCGTCCGCCAACGTCACGGCGGACGCGTACGAGCAGGCGGCGGCCGACCGGCTGGGGTTCTGGGCCGAGCAGGCCCGCCGTCTGACCTGGGCCACCGAGCCCACGCAGACCCTGGACTGGTCGAACCCGCCGTTCGCGAAGTGGTTCGCCGACGGTGAGCTGAATGTCGCGTACAACTGCGTCGACCGCCATGTGGAAGCCGGGAACGGCGACCGGGTCGCCATCCACTTCGAGGGCGAGCCCGGCGACAGCCGCAGCATCACCTACGCGGAGCTGAAGGACGAGGTCTCCCGCGCCGCCAACGCGCTGACCGAGCTGGGCGTCGAGAAGGGCGACCGGGTCGCGGTCTACCTGCCGATGATCCCCGAGGCCGTCATCGCGATGCTGGCCTGCGCCCGGATCGGCGCCGCGCACTCGGTGGTCTTCGGCGGCTTCTCCGCCGACGCCGTCGCGTCCCGGATCGCCGACGCCGACGCCAAGCTCGTCATCACCTCCGACGGCGGCTACCGGCGCGGCAAGCCGTCCGCGCTCAAGCCCGCCATCGACGACGCCGTCTCCCGCTCCCCGCAGGTCACCAACGTCCTGGTGGTGCGCCGCACCGGACAGGACGTGGAGTGGACCGAGGGCCGGGACGTGTGGTGGCACGAGATCACCGCGCGCCAGTCCGCGGAGCACACCGCGCAGCCCTTCGACGCCGAGCACCCGCTGTTCATCCTCTACACCTCCGGCACCACCGGTAAGCCCAAGGGCATCCTGCACACCTCGGGCGGCTACCTCACCCAGGCCAGCTACACCCACCACGCGGTCTTCGACCTCAAGCCGGAGACCGACGTCTACTGGTGCACCGCCGACATCGGCTGGGTCACCGGCCACTCGTACATCGTCTACGGCCCGCTCTCCAACGGCGCCACCCAGGTGATCTACGAGGGCACGCCGGACACCCCGCACCAGGGCCGGTTCTGGGAGATCGTGCAGAAGTACGGCGTCACGCTGCTCTACACCGCGCCCACCGCGATCCGTACGTTCATGAAGTGGGGCGACGATATCCCCGCGAAGTTCGACCTGACGAGCCTGCGCGTGCTGGGCAGCGTCGGCGAGCCGATCAACCCCGAGGCGTGGGTCTGGTACCGCGAGCACATCGGCGGCGGCAGGACCCCGATCGTGGACACCTGGTGGCAGACCGAGACCGGCGCCATGATGATCTCCCCGCTGCCCGGCGTCACCGAGACCAAGCCCGGCTCGGCGCAGCGCGCGCTGCCCGGCATCGCCGCGACCGTGGTGGACGACGAGGCCAACGAGGTGCCGGACGGCTCCGGCGGCTACCTGGTCCTCACCGAGCCGTGGCCGTCGATGCTCCGCACCATCTGGGGCGACGACCAGCGCTACATCGACACCTACTGGTCCCGTTTCCCCGGCCGCTACTTCGCGGGCGACGGCGCCAAGAAGGACGAGGACGGCGACATCTGGCTGCTCGGCCGGGTCGACGACGTCATGCTCGTCTCGGGCCACAACATCTCCACCACCGAGGTCGAGTCGGCGCTGGTCTCGCACCCGAAGGTCGCCGAGTCCGCCGTCGTCGGCGCCGCCGACGCCACCACCGGGCAGGCCATCGTGGCGTTCGTCATCCTGCGCGGCACCGCGGAGGACAGCGCGGACCTCGCGGGCGCGCTGCGCGACCACGTCGGCAAGGCGCTCGGCCCGATCGCCAAGCCCAAGCGGATCCTCATCGTCAACGAGCTGCCCAAGACCCGCTCCGGCAAGATCATGCGCCGCCTGCTGCGCGACGTCGCGGAGAACCGGGAGCTGGGCGACGTCACCACCCTCACCGACTCCACGGTGATGGACCTCATCCAGAGCAAGCTGCCGAGCGCGCCCAGCGAGGACTGACACCCCCGGCCCCCGGCACACACCCGGCGCGGCCACACCCGCGCGACCACACCCGTGAGGGGCGCCCCGGCAACCACCGGGACGCCCCTCACACGTTCGGGTTAGGCTGACAACACATCGCGGCAGGATCGCGACAAAACTTAAGGGCGCGCCGGGAAGTCTGGTCGGCACACGGGACACCTGTGTCCGCAGCCAGCCGCACCCGCCCAGGAGGCCGCCCCCATGACCGAGTACCCGCGTGACTGAGCAACCGCGCCGTCGCGCCGACACCGTCCTCGGACGGCTGCCGCTCCCGGAACGCACCTTCGTCCTGGACGCGCTGCGCGCGGAGACCGTCGGCGGAGTCCTGCTCCTGGTGGCCGCCGTGGTGGCGCTGGTCTGGGCGAACACCCTGCACCACAGCTACGAGAGCGTCAGCCACTTCCACTTCGGCGTCTCCACGCTCGGCCTCGACCTGTCCGTCGCGCACTGGGCGGCGGACGGCCTGCTCGCCGTCTTCTTCTTCGTGGCGGGCATCGAGCTGAAGCGCGAACTGGTCGCGGGCGAGCTGCGCACCCCCTCGGCCGCCGCGCTCCCGGTGATCGCGGCCATGTGCGGCATGGCGGTCCCCGCGATCTTCTACACCGTCGTCAGCGCCACCGGCGGCGGCTCCCTCAAGGGCTGGGCCGTCCCCACCGCCACCGACATCGCCTTCGCGCTCGCGGTCCTCGCCGTCATCGGCACCGCCCTGCCCGCCGCGCTGCGCGCCTTCCTGCTCACCCTCGCCGTCGTCGACGACCTCTTCGCCATCCTGATCATCGCCGTCTTCTTCACCTCCTCGATCAACTACGCCGCGCTCGGCGGAGCGGCGGCCGGGCTGGTCGTCTTCTGGCTGCTGCTGCGCTCGGGAGTACGCGGCTGGTACGTGTACGTGCCGCTGGCGCTGGTCATCTGGGGCCTGATGTACAACAGCGGCGTGCACGCCACCATCGCGGGCGTCGCCATGGGCCTGATGCTGCGCTGCACCAGGCGCGAGGGTGAGCGCGAATCTCCCGGCGAGCACATCGAGCACCTGGTGCGGCCGATCTCGGCGGGCCTTGCCGTACCGCTGTTCGCCCTGTTCTCGGCCGGGGTCGCGGTCTCGGGCGGCTCGCTGCGCGATGTGTTCACCAAGCCCGAGACGCTCGGTGTGCTGATCGGACTGGTGGTCGGAAAGATCGTCGGCGTGTTCGGCGGCACCTGGCTGGCGGCCCGCTTCACCCGGGCGCGGCTCAACGCCGACCTCAAATGGCCCGACGTCCTGGCGGTCGCCTCGCTCGCCGGGATCGGCTTCACCGTCTCCCTGCTGATCGGCGAACTCGCCTTCAAGGACGATGCGCTGCTCGCCGACGAGGCGAAGGCCGCCGTCCTGGTCGGCTCGCTGCTCTCCGCGGTGCTGGCGACGATTCTGCTGAAGCTGCGGAACAACAAATACCGCGCCTTGTGCGACGAGGAGGAGCGCGACGAGGACGGCGACGGGGTCCCCGACGTGTACGAGCAGGACCAGCCCGCCTACCACCTGCGGATGGCCGAGATCCTGGAACGGAAGGCCGCGGAACACCGCAGGCTCGCCCGTCTGGCCGGGGGCGACGGCGGAGATGACTCCGGCTGAGGCATGATCTGACGGAACGACAACGATTTGACGACGGAGGACGCAATGAGCGCAGCCCACGACGACGACGGGCGCAGCCTCGGCCAGTTGTTCGCCTCCGCCACGGCGGATGTCTCCGCCCTGGTGCACGACGAGATCGCCCTCGTCAAGGTGGAACTGCGGCAGGACGTGAAGCGGGCGCTGTTCGGCAGCGGCGCGATCGGTGTCGCCCTGACCCTGGCCTTCTTCGCCATGCCGATGTTCAGCATGGCCGCCGCGTACGGCATCCACGCGCTCGGGATCACCCTGGGGTGGTCGTTCCTGATCGTCGCCGGGGCGTACGTGCTGATCGCCGCGCTCCTCGGCCTGATCGCGTACGGCCGGTTCAAGAAGGTGAAGAAGCCCGAGCGCTCCATCGAGTCGGCCAAGCAGACCGCAGCGGTGATGAAGAACGCGAAGCCGCACCCGCGTCCGCAGGACACGGCCACGAGTCTGGACAAGGCCGCCGCCAAGCCCGCGCTTCCCCGCGCGGACAGGGACGCGGGACGCGGCGGCGTCCGGGATTCGGTATCCGGCGCCGGGCCGGATTCGATGGCCGGTTCGACCAGAGCACCCGACCTGAAGATGTGACACTCTCTCCACCATGAGGGTCGTCGGCAGGTCGGGCAGTGCCACGGGAAACGACAGCGGGAGCGGTTCGGGAGAAGAGTCGCGGAACGGCTCGGGGAACGGGCCGGGAACCGGGCCGTCAGGTGCGGGCGGCGGCGGTTCCGTCCCCCGCCTCGAAGGGCCGTGGACCCATCGTGACGTGGCCGCGAACGGCGCTCGCTTCCACATCGCCGAGATGGGCGACGGCCCGCTCGTCCTCCTGCTGCACGGCTTCCCGCAGTTCTGGTGGACCTGGCGGCACCAACTGCCCGCACTCGCCGAGGCCGGTTTCCGCGCGGTGGCGATGGACCTGCGCGGGGTGGGCGGCAGCGACCGTACGCCGCGCGGTTACGACGCGGGCAACCTCGCGCTCGACGTCACCGGGGTGATCCGGTCGCTGGGCGAGCCGGACGCCGCGCTGGTCGGCCACGACCTCGGCGGCTACCTGGCGTGGACGGCCGCGACGATGCGGCCCAAGCTCGTACGCCGCCTCGCGGTCGAGTCGATGCCGCACCCGCGCCGCTGGCGCAACGCGATGCTGACCGATCTGCGGCACAGCAAGTCGGGCGCCTACATCTGGGGCTTTCAGTCGCCCTGGCTGCCGGAGCGTCACCTGGTGGCGGACCACGCGGAGTTGGTCGGCCGGCTGATCCACCAGTGGTCGGGGCCGCGACTGCCGGACGACGAGGCCGTGGACGTCTACCGGCGCGCGATGCAGATCCCCTCGACGGCGCATTGCGCGGTCGAGCCGTACCGCTGGATGGTGCGGTCGATGGCGCGGCCCGACGGCATCCAGTTCAACCGGCGGATGAAGCGGCCGGTCCGGGTGCCGACGCTGCACCTGCACGGCTCGCTCGACCCGGCGATCCGCAGCCGCAGCGCGGCGGGCAGCGGGGAGTACGTCGAGGCGCCGTACCGCTGGCGGCTCTTCGACGGCCTGGGGCACTTCCCGCACGAGGAGGACCCGGCCGCGTTCTCGACCGAGCTGATCAACTGGCTGAAGGACCCGGAGCCGGACCGCTGAGCCGTACGCTCCCGACGGGCCCAAGCCGCCGCCTCCGCACGGCCTCGCGCCGTAACTGACTCACCCTCAGCGAGGCTCTGACCCGCCATCAGGTGTCCCTCTGCCAGCGCGCCCGCCCCGTACGCATCAGGCGTCCGCGTGTCGGTCATATGATCCGCAAAATGCCGGACGCATACGCCAACCGGGCGACCGAAGGGCGATTACCGACCAAGGGCTGCGGGCACTTAGCTTCGTATGGGTTGGACGCACGACTACCGTGACGTATCACGCAATCGCCGTAACACTTCCGTCTCCGTCAACAGCGGGGCGCCCTTGGCCGTGCTCCCGCCGGGGGAGCCCCAGATCGGAATCCCGCGCATCCTGCGGCGCCGGGCCCGCTGGGTCGGTGCCCGGCTGCGGCACGCCAGGGCGCAGTGACCGCCCGGCCGACGGACGGCCCGGCCGACAGGTACGCCGGGCCGGCCGTCGGTCACCTCACAGCGCGCAGTTCTCCGTGTCGACCTGCCGGCTCGCCGCCGTGCCCGCCGCGATGTCCGGGCGGATCTCGTCGGCGGTAAGCGCGTAACCGGTGTTCGAGTCGTCGAGTGACTTGGCGAAGACGACGCCCGCCACCTGCCCGTTCGTGGTGAGCAGCGGGCCGCCGGAGTTGCCCTGGCGGACGGTCGCGTACAGCGAGTAGACGTCGCGGTGGACGGTGCCGCGGTGGTAGATGTCCGGGCCGTTGGCCTCGATACGGCCGCGGACGCGGGCGGCGCGTACGTCGAAGGCGCCGTTCTCCGGGAAACCGGCCACGATGGCGTCGTCGCGGGACTGTACGTCGCCGCTGGTGAATGTGAGCGCCGGCGCGTTCAGACGCGGCACGTCCAGGACGGCGATGTCGCGCTGCCAGTCGTAGAGGACCACGCGGGCGTCGTACAGGCGGCCCTTGCCGCCGATCTGCACGGTGGGCTCGGAGACGCCGCCGACGACGTGCGCGTTGGTCATCACGCGGTCCTTGGCGAAGACGAAGCCGGACCCTTCGAGGACCTTCCCGCAGCCCGACGCGGTGCCGACGATCTTGACGATGCTGCGGCGGGCGTCGGTGACGACGGCGCTGTGCACGAGGTTCGGGTCGGGAGGGGGCACCGAGGTGATCGGCTCGGACCCGAAGGGCCCGAAGACCTGCGGCAGGCCGTTCTGCGCGAGGGTGGAACTGAAGTCGGTGAACCAGGTGTCGGCTTCCTGCGGCACCACCCTGGAGACGCCGAGCAGCACCTTGGACGAGCGCACCTCGCGGCCTATCGTCGGCAGCGCCGTGGTGGCCAGCGCGCTGCCGATCAGCCAGGCCACCAGCAGCATGGCGAGCACATTGACCAGCGCGCCGCCGCCCGCGTCGATGGCGCGGGCGGGCGACCACGTGATGCGGGTCCTGAGCTTGTTGCCCAAGTGCGTGGTGAACGCCTGCCCCACCGACGCGCACACGATGACGACCACCACGGCGGTGATCACCGCGACCGAACCCGGCGAGGAGTGGTCCGTCGCCTTGTCCCAGAACAGCGGCAGCAGATAGATCGCGGCGAGACCGCCGCCGAGGAAGCCGACCACCGACATGACTCCGACGACGAAGCCCTGCCGGTAACCGACCACGGCGAACCAGACGGCGGCGAGGATGAGCAGAAAGTCCAGCACGTTCACCTGGACACGGTCTCATGGCCGCCCCGCCCGACGGCACCGTACGGCCCAGGTGACCTGCGCGGTACGGCCGATGACCGGCATCAGGAGGCCGAACTCGCCCCGGACACGCGCTGGACACCCCTCGGCGGAGCCCCGGCACGCGCCCCCGAGGACCGCCGTACGCGCCTCGGCACGCGCCCCCGAGGACCGCCGTACGAGCCTCGCAGAGGCGGGGTACGGCGCGGACACGCCCTAGGCGAGCGGCACCTTGCGGTCGCGGTCCCAGGGCCGCTCCCAGCCCGCGAACTGCACGATCCTGTCGATCAGCCCCGCGGTGAAACCCCAGACCAGCGCGCCTTCGACCAGGAAGGCAGGCCCGAGGAAACCGCTGGGGTGGGTCAGGGTCGCGCGGTTGGCGGGGTCGGTGAGATCGGCCACAGGCACCCGGAAGACGCGCGCGGTCTCGGCCGGGTCGACCACGCCGACCGGGGTGGGCCTGCGCCACCAGCCGAGCACGGGGGTCACGACGAAGCCGCTGACCGGGATGTAGAGCCGCGGCAGCACGCCGAAGACCTGGACGCCCGTCGGGTCGAGGCCGGTCTCCTCCTCGGCCTCGCGCAGCGCGGCGCGCACCGGCCCGTCGCCGTCCGGGTCGCCGTCCTCGGGGTCGAGGGCGCCGCCGGGGAAGGAGGGCTGGCCCGCGTGCGAACGCAGCGCCCTCGACCGCTCGATGAGCAGCATCTCGGGGCCCCGGTCGCCGTCCCCGAACAGGATCAGGACGGCGGACTGCCGCCCGCCGCCTTCGGGCGGCAGAAAGCTGCTGAGCTGTTCCGGCCGGACCCCGGCGACGGCGTCGGCCACCGGTTCGAGCCACCGCGGCAGCCCGGCCGTGCTGATCTCGACCCCGGTGCCTTCTCCGGCATCGGCGCCGAAGCCGGCTCGCGCGTCGGCGCCGAGGCCCGCTCGCGGGTCCGTGCCGAAGCCCGCGCCCATCTCCGGCCCGGCACCCGCGTCCGCTCCGGTGCCCGCCCCCCGCGCGTGGGTCATGAGGCCGCCAGCGGGGGCGCGGGCTGGCCCGGGTAGTCCGGCGGGGGCTTCAGGCGCTGTCCGGGGGCGCCGCCCTTCTCGTACTTGAGCAGCTTCTCCGCCTTCTCCGGGTCCGTCTCGCCCTCGCCGTAGGCCGGGCAGAGCGGGGCGATCGGGCAGGCGCCGCAGGCGGGTTTGCGGGCGTGGCAGATACGGCGGCCGTGGAAGACGACGCGGTGCGACAGCATCGTCCAGTCCGACTTCGGGAAGAGCCCGGCGACGTCCTCCTCGACCTTCTCCGGGTCCTGCGACGCGGTCCAGCCGAAGCGGCGGGCGAGGCGGCCGAAGTGGGTGTCCACGGTGATGCCGGGGACACCGAAGGCGTTGCCGAGTACGACATTGGCCGTCTTGCGGCCGACGCCCGGCAGGGTCACCAGGTCCTCGAGACGGCCGGGCACCTCACCGCCGAACCGGTCCCGTAGCGCCGCCGAGAGCCCCTGCACGGACTTCGCCTTGGCGCGGAAGAAGCCCGTCGGGCGCAGGATCTGCTCCAGCGTCTCGGGGTCGGCCACCGCCATGTCCTCGGGCGTCGGGTACTTCGCGAACAGCGCGGGCGTCGTCTGGTTCACCCGCAGGTCCGTGGTCTGCGCGGACAGCACCGTGGCGACCAGGAGCTGGAAGGGATTCTCGAAGTCCAGCTCTGGATGCGCGTACGGATAAACCTCCGCCAGCTCGCGGTTGATCCGCCGCGCCTGCCGTACCAGTCCCGCATGCGTCTGCGCGACCTTCGCCTTCTTGATCTTCTTGACCACCGCACCACTCGTCGCCATGCCGCCAGCCTACGGGCCGCCGCCGACACAGGGCGCCACAACGATCGGGGCGCGGTGTCGCGGGGCCGCGACCGGCGGCTCAGGGGCGGCGGGGCGCGCCGTCACCGGCCGCGCCGGACGCGTGCGGGAGGTCGTCCCCCGGTCCGGGGCGCTCCCCCGCGGCACCCGCCGTCACGCCGTGCGGCGTTTCCCGTACGGGCCCGGCGGCATGCGAGCCGGTGACGATCGCGAAGTGTCGGCGGGGCCCGCGCCGCGCCCGGTGAAGCCGCGGCCGACGCCGTGTCCCGGCGGGAGTACGGCCAGCTCGTGCAGGAGCTGCCGCAGCCGCAGCAGCGGCCTGGTGACCGGCGGCAGCACCGTACCGGCGGCGGGGAACCTGGTCAGGAGCGCCGCGTCGGCGGTGCGCAGGGCGCGGGCGACCTCGGCCGCGGGCCGGCCCTGCGGGGCGGGCGCGAGCGCCAGGGCGGTGGCCGCATGGCCGAGCGCGCGGCTGGCCTCCGCCAGGTGCGGCGCGGGCGCGAGGCCGGGTGAGCGGCGCGGGCCGAGCGCCAGGGCCCTGGTCTGCCGGGTGACGGCCGCGTAGAGGGTGAGCCGGTGCCGTACGAGGCGCGGGTCGTTGCCCCACACCAGGGGGCGGGTCAGCGGGCGCGCCACCAGGGCGAGCTGCTGGAGGCGGTGGTCCACCACGCGCACCAGGGCGTCGAGGTCGGCGCCGTCGGGGCTTGCGGACCCGTCCTCGCGGTCGGAGCGGCCGTCGTGCTCCAGGCGCGCGGCGGCGGCGTGCAGCAGCTCGCCCACGGCAGCGAAGTAGCTGCCGCGCGCGCTGCTGACGGTGTCGCGCGTGCTGGTCGGCAGGACGACGAGGGCGACCGCTATGCCGATGGCGGCGCCTATGGCGGTCTCTTCGAGACGCAGCATCAGCAGACCGGCGGAGAACTCGTGGAGCTGGGTGTAGAGCTGCGACACCATGATCGTGACGAAGAAGATCATGGCCGCGTAGGAGAGGCTGACCAGGTAGAAGCCGCAGGACATGCTGAGCACGATGACCGCGATCACCCACAGGGTGTGGCCCGCGGTCAGGTGCGCGAGGCCGATGCCCGCGCCGAGGCCGAGCAGGGTGCCGACGACGCGGTTGGTCGCCTTGATGAAGGTCTCCGAGCGGGTGGCGGTGCCGGTGAAGGCGATGAAGGCGGCGATCACCGCCCAGTAGTAGCGGGCCTCCGACAGCTCGCGGCCGATGACGATGGCCAGGGTGCCCGCGACGGCCACCTGGATCGCCTGCCGGGTGGTCAGCGAGAGGCCGCTGAGCCGCCGCCAGCCGCCGCGCGCCGAGACACCGCCCGCGACCGCGGCGGAGCCGGGCAGCCCGCCCATGGCCAGGGTCACGGCGGGGGCGAAGTCGGCCGGGGCGTCGAGAGCGTCGTCGTGGGTGCCGTGAGCGGGACGGGGGTCGCGGCCGGGGCCGTCTGCCGCGCCTTGTGCGGCCTTCGGGCGCCGCACCTTGTGCCCGCTTCCGTTGTGGGATCGTCCGACGTCCGCCTCCGCGGCGCGCCTGACCTCCCTGACCAGCACCGTGAACTCCCAGGCGGCGGTGGCCAGGTGATAGGCGAAGCAATCTGTGGCGGGTTCGGCGCGCGCGGCCGTCACCGGGTCGTCGGAGTCGACGAGTGACAGTACGTCCCTGGCCCGCCGTTCGGCCGCCGCGTATTCGCTGCGCGCCAGGTGCGCGGCGATGGCCGCGGCCTCGGGCGCGAGGCGCCCTCCGGTGCCCGCGAGCGCGTCGGCCGCGGTCGCCACGGCGTCCACCGCCAGATGTGCGTCCAGCGTCCTGCGGCGTACTCCGGCCGCGGACCGGCCCGGCGGCAGGGTGCCGGGGTGGGCCGACCAGCCCTCGATGACCAGCGCGGTCTCGGCGAGCCTGAGCTGGCGCGAGTGCAGCTCGCGGCGGAGCCGGGCCAGCCGCCGCACGTCCTCGGGGTCGGTCTCCAGCAGGTCGGCGCAGACCCGGGCGACGGCCCCGGCACGGGCGCCGAAGGCGCGGCGGACGCGGGTCAGCGTCCGCTGGGGGTGGGCGCGCAGCACGGTGGTGGACAGCAGCAGGACCCAGCCGGTGGCGATGCCGACCGCGGCGAGCAGGTCGGGGAGCTGCGCGAGGCGGGCGTTGAGGAAGGCGGCGAAGAAGTAGCCCATCCAGATCATGAAGCCGTAGAAGAAGTACGGCAGTCCGAAGCGGCGGATGAAGACGGCCACGAACATGACGGCGACGAAGACCGCGAGCATCGCGTCGGTGTGCCCGGCCACCGAGACGCCGATGACCATGCCGGTGCCGATGGCGACCGGGAAGAACACGGCCGTGCGGATCTTCGGCAGCACCTGGGTGCCGTCCAGCGCCATCGAGCCCATCATCGCCATGACGGTGCCCAGCAGCATGCCGACGAGGGTGCCCTGGGGGCCCGCGTGCGTGGCGCGCCCGTAGCCGTACTCGATCGCCAGGGTGGTGCTCATGGCGACCGCCGCGCCGAACGCCGTGCGGAGTCTTTGCAGGCCCGGGTCCGATCCGACTATCCGGTCCCAGACCTCGCGCGTCCAGCCGCTCGACCCCACCGCGTCCCCTCCCGCTCGGCCTCGCCGAATTCATCGGTATGATGCCGATATTAACACGTGCATCGTACCGATATCTGGATCTGGAGTGGCCGTGGCAGGGACCGCGAAGGCAGAGGGGACCGAGGGGACCTCCGCCGCGCTCGATGTGATCGAGCATCAGACCGCCGTGCTCGTCAGGAATTTCGAGCTGTTCTACCGGCGCACCGACATCCACGACACCCTGGACCGGGCCGAGTACCTGCTGCTGCGCACCCTGGCCGGGGGCGGCCCGCAGGACATCAACTCGCTCGCCGCCGCGCTCGGCCTCGACCCCTCGACGGCCGGCCGCCAGGCGGCAGCGCTCCAGGCCCAGGGCCTGGTCGCCCGCTCCCCCGCCCCCACCGACCGGCGGCGCAGCATCGTCACGCCGACCGCCGAGGGGCTGCGGCGGATGGAGGAGGTACGCGCCCGGCGCGCGGAGAGCCTGGCCGGGCTGCTCGACGGCTGGACCGAGGAGGAACGGCGCACGCTGGGTGCGATGTTCACCAAATACAACCGGTCGGTGGCCGCGCGCTTCCTGACGACGGCGCCGGGGACGGCCGCACCGGAGGCCGCCCATGAGGGCACGTCCACCGCAGCGCAGGCACCGGCGCCTGAACCGGTGCCGGTGCCGTAAATCCGCGAAGGTCCGGTAAACCCGCGCCGACGCGGGCGTTCGAGCCGTCCGGCGCGCAGGAATTCGTACGAAATTCGTACGGCCGCGCGCGAAGGGCCCACTCCGACGCCCCAGCCGTTATGTTGTTCGCTCATAGCGGAATCCGGCTCAGGGTCCACCCGTTCGGCCCTTCCTGAGCCGTTTACGGACCCCGATCGGACCCCCAATCGGACCCCCGGAGCACGGCTACGGGCCTGGATAAGACATCCTTGTGATTGATCGCACTGTTTGAGACGTCATGCATCATGGGGAAATCCCAGCGATGTCGACAAGGAGAGAGCTCGTGGACGACGTTCTGCGCCGTGCCCCGCTTTTCGCGGCGCTCGACGACGAGCAGGCCGCTGAACTGCGCGCCTCCATGACGGAGGTCACGCTCGCGCGTGGCGACTCGCTGTTCCACGAGGGTGACCCCGGGGACCGGCTGTACGTCGTCACCGAAGGCAAGGTCAAGCTGCACCGCACCTCGCCCGACGGCCGCGAGAACATGCTCGCCGTGGTCGGCCCCGGTGAGCTGATCGGCGAGCTGTCGCTCTTCGACCCCGGCCCGCGCACCGCCACCGCCACCGCGTTGACCGAGCTGAAGCTGCTCGGCCTGGGCCACGGCGACCTCCAGCCCTGGCTGAACGTACGGCCCGAGGTCTCCACCGCCCTGCTGCGCGCCGTCGCCCGCCGCCTGCGCCGCACCAACGACGTCATGTCCGACCTGGTCTTCTCCGACGTCCCCGGCCGCGTCGCCAAGGCGCTGCTCGACCTCTCCCGCCGCTTCGGCGTGCAGTCGGAAGAGGGCATCCACGTCGTCCACGACCTCACGCAGGAAGAGCTGGCCCAGCTCGTCGGCGCCTCGCGCGAGACCGTCAACAAGGCCCTCGCGGACTTCGCGGGCCGCGGCTGGCTCCGCCTGGAGGCCCGCGCCGTGATCCTCCTGGACGTCGAGCGGCTGGCCAAGCGCTCCCGCTGACCCCCTCGGCACCGCACGCACACGAAGGCCCCCGCCCGGTCGAACCGGGCGGGGGCCTTCGCGCTGCCGGGCGGCCCCGGCTACCAGGCGAGTTGGGCGATCTCGTCCGCGACGGCCGCGCAGGCCGCCGTGGACGGGTCGATCAGCGGGAAGTGGCCGGTGCCGGGCAGCCACGCGGCGACGACCTCCTCTCCCGCGACCGCCGCGGCACGGGCGAAAGCCTGGCTGACCTGCGACGGAACCTCATTGTCAGTGGTGCCGTGCACGATGGTTGTGGCGATACCGGTGGGCAGCAGCGCGGCGGGGTCGGCGTCGGGCAGACGTGCCGTCAGGTGCTCGGGTCCGCCCAGCAGGTCGACGACCGCGCCGGAGCAGACACCCAGCCGGATCGCCGAGGTGAGGTCGGCGATCGGGGCGAGGGCCACGACGCCGCGTACGGGGGGAGGTGAGGGGCGGTGCCAGGGGGATTCAGGGGGCAGGACGTGACGGGCGGCGGCCCACAGCGCGAGGTGGCCGCCCGCGCTGTGGCCGGTCAGGACGGTGCGGCGGGGGTCCACCACGTCGGCGCCGAGCGCCCGCACGGCGAGCGCGGGCAGCGCGTCCAGAGCGGCGGCCACGTCGTCGAAGGTGTCGGGCCAGCGCCCGGCCGGTGGCAGCGCGTCGGGCGCGGGGTCCGAGCGGTCGCGGCCTTCCTGCGGCGCCTCGAGGGCCGGGCCGCGGCGGTATTCGACCGACGCGACGGCGTAGCCGTGGGTGGTGAGGTGGGCCGCGAGCGGCGAGACGTGGGCGCGGTCGTGGGCGGCGCGCCAGGCACCCCCGTGGAAGAGGGCCACCAGCGGGGCCGGACGGCCGGTGGGGGCGCCCTCGGCAGGGGCGGGCCGGTAGAAGTCGACCACCTGGTCGGGGTGGTCGCCGTAGGACGCGGTGGCATCCGGCGGCACCGGAGCGTGGCCGAACGCCGACGCCTCCTCGGCCGCCGCCCGTCGCCCGGAGGCGGCATCGGCGGCGGGCGGGGACGTGGAGGGGTCGGCAGCGGACATCGGTTACGTGGTCCCTTCGGGTACGTCGAGCGGGTCGGTTTTCTGGGGTACGGCGGTGGGTCGGGCCGCGACGGGCGTGCCCGGTCCGCCGGCCAGGACGTCGGCCAGTACGCGGGCGGCGCGCAAGGCGTCGGCGTACCGGGTGTAGAGCGGTGTGAAGCCGAAGCGCAGCACATCGGGGCGCCGGTAGTCGCCGACGATGCCGCGCGCGGTCAGCTCGCGCATCACCTCGGCCGCCCCCGCGCAGCGCAGCGAGACCTGGCTGCCGCGCTCCGCGTGGTCGGCGGGTGTGATCGGCTCGGCGCGCCCGTACGGCACCAGCGCGGCCACGCAGTCCAGGAAGAAGTCGGTCAGCGCCAGGCTCTTGGCCCGCACGTCCGCGACGGCGACACCGTCCCAGACGTCGAGCGCCGCGTCCAACGCGAGCAGCGAAAGGATCTCCGGCGTGCCGACCCGCCCGCGGGGCGCGCCGTCCGCCGGGGCGTACTCCGGGGCCATGCCGAACGGGTCGGCGTGCGAGTTCCAGCCCGGCAGCGGCGAGTCGAAGCGCGGCTGAAGCTCACGCCGCACATAGAGGTACGCGGGTGCGCCGGGCCCGCCGTTGAGGTACTTGTACGTGCAGCCGACCGCGAGGTCCACGCCGTCCGCGTCGAGCGCGACGGGCAGCGCGCCCGCGCTGTGGCACAGGTCCCAGACCGCGAGCGCGCCCGCCGCGTGCAGGGCCGCCGTGACGGCGGACAGGTCGTGCAGCCGCCCGGTGCGGTAGTCCACGTGGTTGACCAGCGCCACGGCGGTACGGTCACCGGCCGCGTCCGCGATCTCGGCCGCGTCCACCGCGCGCACGGTGTGACCGGTCAGCCGGGCCGCCGACGCGGCGATGTAGCCGTCCGTGGGGAAGGTCGCCGCGTCCATCAGGATCTCGGTGCGGTCGGCGGGCGCCATCCGCACGGCGGCGACCAGCGCCTTGAAGACATTCACGCTGGTCGAGTCCCCGACCACGACCTGCCCCGGCGCGGCGCCCACCAGCGGCGCGATCCGGTCGCCGATCCGCTCGGGTGCGGTCCACCAGCCGCTCTCCTCCCAGGACCGGATGCGCAGCTCGCCCCACTCCCGGGTGACGACGTCGCTCAGCCGGGGCAGCACGGCGGTGGACAGCGCGCCCAGCGAGTTGCCGTCCAGATAGACGGTGTCGTCCAGCACGAAGCGGTCCCGCACGGCGGCCAGCGGATCGGCGGCGTCCAGCGCGTCCGCACGGTCCTGAAGGGCGGCATCTCCTGCCGCGACGGCCTCAGACATGGCTGCGCGCCGTCCACAGCTCCGGAAAGACGTTCTTCGTGGCGCGCTTCTCCAGCCAGGCCACCCCCGCCGAGCCGCCCGTGCCCGACTTGGCGCCCATCGCCCTGCGCGTGGCCACCAGGTGGTCGTTGCGCCAGCGCCAGACCAGCTCGGCGACATCCGTCAGGGCCTCGCCGAGCCTGATCAGCTCGGTGTCCTGGTCGGCGTCCGCGTACACGCTCTGCCACGCCCGCTCGACCTCGGCGTGCGGCTCGTACCGCAGCGCCGGGTCGCGCTCCAGCACCTCGGCGGGCACCGCATAGCCGCGGCGGCTGAGCAGCCGCAGCACCTCGTCGTACAGGCTCGGCTCGGTCAGCGCCTTCTCCAGCTCCGCGTGCGCGCTGGGGGTGCCCCGGTGCGGCACCAGCATCGACGCGGACTTGTCCCCGAGCAGGAACTCCAGCCGCCGGTACATCGCCGACTGGAACCCGGAGCCCTCCCCGAGGGCCGACCGGTACGCGTTGAACTGCGCGGGGGTGAGATTGGCGATCGGTTTCCACGAGGCGTTCAGCGACTCCAGCTCCGGCAGGCTGCGCCTGAGCGCCGCCATCGCCGTCGGCAGGTCGTCCTCCCTGAGCGCCGCCGCCGCGGTGGTCCATTCGTGGACCAGCAACGTGAACCACAGCTCCATCACCTGCGTGGTGACCAGAAAGGCCATCTCGCCGGGCTCGTCGGACAACGGGTGCTGCAAGTGGGTCAGTACGGACGCCTGCACGTAGTCCTCGTACGGCGTGCTGCCCTCGAACGAGAGGTTCGGGGTCGCCGCCTCATCGGTCGGTGCGTCGGACATGGTCTTACCTCCAGAAGCGGACCCGGGATCACCGGGCTACGCCGAGATCATCTGCGGTGCGGCCCAATCCGGCAAGGCCCGGCTCCCCCCAGGGTGCCCCTGCGCAAGGGCCACCGCCCCCGGGGTGCGCTCGCGCGAGGGGCTGCGCCCCTCCGGCACCGCTGCGCGGTGGGGTTCGCCGCTCGGGTGCGTTTACGCAGGTGGGGTTCGCCGGTAGCCAGCGAGCCGAAGGCGGCGCCGGTGTTGAAAGGGAGAACGCGCACAGCGACCGAGGAACGAGGGAGCGAGCACGATCGACCGTCGACACCGGATCTAAGCCGCCGGAGGCGAGAGGGCGGCAAAAAAAGGGGATCGCGGTGAGCCTGCGCAAGGCGGCTCCCCCGCACGTTCAACCGCCACGCTGACCTCACCCACGACGGCTCCCCCGCACGTTCCGCCGCCACCCCGACCTCACCCACGACGGCTCCCCCGCACGTCCCACCGCCACCCTGAGCCAACGCCAGAGGGCTCACCCCTCACTCCACCCCCGGACCTCCCACGTACGTCCCCTTCGGGTCGTACGGCCACTCGTTCGCTCGGCACCCGTTCAGGCCCTTGATCTGCTGCATCATCACCGGGGCCGGCCTTCCCGGGCCCGGGCAGCCCTCGTGGCCGTGGCCGATGCGGTGGCCGACCTCGTGGTTGATGATCAGGGCGCGGTAGCCCTCGATGGGGCCCTTGAACTCGGGGGAGCCGAGCAGCCAGCGCTTGAGGTTGACGACGACGGTGGAGCCGACGTCGCAGTTGACCTCGCCGCGGGTGAGGAGACCGGCGGCTCCGCAGATGTCGTCGACGGTGTCGGGGGTGGCGATCTTGACGACGAAGTCGGCGCGGCCGGAGGAGACGAGCTGGAAGCCGTCGTGGCCGTCGGCGGTCCAGCCGCGGGGGTTGGCGAGGATGGCGGCGATCTCGTGGGCGGCGTCGGCGGCGGACAGGTCGATACCGCCTTCGACCTCGACCTTGTAGCGGCGGATGGTGCCGTGTCCCGTGGCCTTGCCGCTGGCGTCGGCGGTGCTGAAGCGGCCGGTGCCGGAGACGGGCACCTTCGGCGGCTCCGCCTTGTCCCTCGCGGACGGCGGAGTGCCGCCCCCGGTGTCACCGTCACTGCCGCTGGCGTCGCGGGCCGGTGCCGTGGTGGCGCCGAGGCCGTGGTCGATGGCGGCGGCGGAGTCGACGTTCCTGCCGTGGTTCCAGGTGGCGTACCCGACGCCCGCGGTCACCATGATCAGTCCCACGGCCAGGGCGGAGCCGACTATCGCGGCGCGGCCCCTCGTCCGACGTCGGCCCGGTTGACGGCGTGGCTGTGCCAAGACTCCCCCTGCGCTGGCGCAGCGGTCGTCGAGGCCCCGGCTCCCCGGCCGGTCTCACCCCGTGCTGCGTGTGGACAACCGGATCAGAATCGCACATGGATACGGGGGCTGAGGCGTCGGTCCGCCCTTGTGGCACGACTGCGACAAAGCACGTTCCCCCTGGTGAGACCCAGGGGGAACGCGGGGGAAACAGGAAAAGAAGGGCGGGCCGGCCGTCAGGTCAGGGTGTCGGCGGCGGTCGGCGAGCTGTCCCGCAGAAAGACCGTGCAGCGCTCGTACTCGTCCTGCTCGCCGATCGCCTGGGCGGCGCGGGCCAGCGCGTGCAGGGCGCGGAGGAAGCCGCGGTTCGGCTCGTGCTCGAAGGGCACGGGACCGTGGCCCTTCCACCCGGCGCGGCGCAGCGAGTCGAGGCCGCGGTGGTAGCCGGTACGGGCGTAGGCGTACGACTCCACGACGCTGCCGGCCTCGAAGGCGTCGTCGGCGAGCTGCGCCCAGACCAGCGAGGAGGCCGGGTATTTCGCCGCGACCTCGGCGGGCGCGGTACCGGAGGCGAGCAGTTCGCGCGGCTCCGGGTCTTCGGGCAGATGGGTCGGGGCGGGTCCCCCGAGCAGGTTCTCGTTGATGGCCATGCGTTCCAGTCTGCCCGAGCCCCCACCGGAAAGGCCCCCGGCAGATGCCAGGGGCCTTCGGCGACGAGCCCGAAACCGCGCGGGGAGGCCCGGAGGCCGCCCGCACATCCAGCCGTACGAGCACCGACAACGTCATGCGGTCCGTCCCGGACCCCGTCCGGAAGCCGGCCCTGTGCAGTACGCCGTCCCGGAACCCGTCCGGAGGATTACTTGCGCTTGTTGCCCGCCGACCGCAGGTTCTCGGCGGCGACGACCACGCGGGCGGCCATGCCGGCCTCGGCGGCCTTGCCCCAGACGCGGGGGTCGTAGGTCTTCTTGTTGCCGACCTCGCCGTCGACCTTCAGGACGCCGTCGTAGTTGCGGAACATGTGGTCCGCGACGGGCCGGGTGAAGGCGTACTGGAGGTCGGTGTCGATGTTCATCTTGACGACGCCGTTCTCCAGCGCCTCGTTGATCTCCTCGAGCGTGGAACCCGAGCCGCCGTGGAAGACGAAGTCGAAGGCGTTGGCCTTGCCGTACTTCTGGGCGACCGCGTCCTGGAGCTCCTTGAGGATGCCCGGACGCAGGACGACGTTGCCCGGCTTGTAGACGCCGTGGACGTTGCCGAAGGAGGCGGCCAGCAGGTAGCGGCCCTGCTCGCCCAGGCCGACGGCCTCGACGGTGCGGTAGGCGTCGTCGACGGTGGTGTAGAGGTTGTCGTTGATCTCGTGCGAGACGCCGTCCTCCTCACCGCCGGTCGGGGTGATCTCCATCTCCAGGATGATCTTGGCCTTGACGGCCTCGGCCAGCAGCTCCTTGGCGATGGCGAGGTTGTCGTCCAGGTTCTCCGCCGAGCCGTCCCACATGTGGGACTGGAACAGCGGGTCGCGGCCCGCGGCCACGCGCTCCTGCGAGACCTTCAGCAGCGGACGCACGTACGCGTCCAGCTTGTCCTTGGGACAGTGGTCGGTGTGCAGCGCGACCGTGATCGGGTACTTCTCGGCCACGATGTGCGCGAACTCGGCGAGCGCGACCGAGCCGGTCACCATGTCCTTGTTGTACTGACCGCCCAGGAACTCCGCGCCGCCCGTGGAGATCTGGATGATGCCGTCGCTCTCCGCCTCGGCGAGGCCGCGCAGCGCGGCGTGCAGGGTCTGCGACGAGGTGACATTGATGGCCGGGTAGGCGAACTTGCCTGCCTTCGCCCGGTCGAGCATCTCGCTGTAGACCTCGGGGGTTGCGATGGGCATCGTGTCCGCTCCTCATGATCTGCGGGTGGTCCTGCTGTGGCCTTACTGGCGTGGCGACGTCTTTGTCGCCCCCATCTTCCCAGACTCGAACGGTTACACCACCTCCGTGCACACCCAGTGGACGACGGCCTCCGGAGTGTTTCACGTGAAACACTCCGGAGGCCGGAAAAACGCAGGTCAGCGCCGGTCGAAAGCGCTCAGGACCCGGTCGGGGCAAGCTCGGAGCCCGCTCAGCGCCGACTCAGGACCGGCTCAGGTCCGGCTCAGGACCGGCTCAGGACCGGCTCAGGACCGCGACACGGCTGCGCGGCTCAGGCGGCTCACGCGACTCAGGCGAGGCCCAGGTCGTCCAGCGAGTACGCGGCCAGGTACGGCAGTCCCGCGTCCGCGATCGCCCCGGCCGCGCCGCGGTCCACGATGACGGCGACGGCCACCACCTCGCCGCCCGCCTCCCGTACCGCCTCGACCGCGGTCAGCGGCGAACCGCCCGTGGTCGAGGTGTCCTCGACCACCAGCACGCGGCGGCCCTTGACCTCGGCGCCCTCGATACGGCGCTGCAAGCCGTGCGCCTTGTTGGCCTTGCGGACCACGAACGCGTCGAGCCGCTGCCCGCGCGCCGCGGCGGCGTGCAGCATCGAGGTGGCCACCGGGTCGGCGCCGAGCGTCAGCCCGCCCACCGCGTCGAAGTCCAGTTCGGCGGTGAGGTCGAGCATCACCTGTCCGGCGAGCGGCGCGGCCTCGCCGTCCAGGGTGATCCGGCGCAGGTCGACGTAGAAGTCGGCCTCGAGCCCCGAGGAGAGGGTCACCTTGCCGTGCACCACGGCCTTGTCCTTGATCTGCCGCAGCAGCGCGTCTCGCGTCTGGTCACTCATGCCGACCAGTATCCCGGCAGGCCGGGGGCTCAGCCGATCCGGTGCCAGGTCCACTCCGTGCTGATCTCCAGCGGGTCGATCGGGGTGACCAGGCGGGGCAGGGTGTTGAGGCCGTTCGGCGGGCCGGACTGGGGCTCGACGCAGACCGCCTCGGTCGGCTCGGTGTAGACGACCGCCCATTCGGAGGGGCTGGTCACCCGGACCGTCATCTCGCCGGGCCAGGTGAGGGTGATGTCCACGCCGTCGGGCATGCCGAAGCAGTCGTCCCAGGGGCCGGGCCTGGGGTCGACGCGGTTGCCGTTCGGCAGGTGGTTGTCGCCGCGCTCCTCCTGCCAGGCGGCGGTGAAGGCCAGTTCGACGTCCTGGCCGCCCTGGCCGAGGTTGCGCAGCCACCACGGGTGCCAGCCCGCCTGCGCGGGGAAGGAGTCGCCGGACGCGTCGGCCTCGACGCTGAGCGTCAGCTTCACCGAGTGCGGGGCCAACTCGACGGTGTGCGTCACCCGTCCGGGGTACGGCCACGGCTCGGCGAGGTCGAAGTAGTACGCGGCGGTGGTCTCGGTCGCGGGCGCGGCCTCCTGCCAGGCGGTGTGGCGCCCGGTGCCGTGGATGGCGTGCGGGGGCGCGTCGACGGGGAGTTGATGGGTGACACCGCCGTTGCGGAACACCCCGTTCTCCGTACGGCCGCACCACGGCACCATCAGGAAGGCGCCGAATTTGTCTCCCTGGCGCAGGAGTTCGGTCCCGCCGACCTTCAATGAGGCGATCCGGCAGCCGTCGTGGGGCCGCAGGATCAGTTCGGCGTCGCCCGCCGTCAGCTTCGTCTCGTTCGACACGGAACGAGAGTAACCGGGCTGTGTTACCTGCGGCGTCGCAGCACCCGGCCGACGACCACGGCGGACGCGACGAGAGCCGCGGCGGCGGGGGCCGCCCAGCGCAGGGTCGCCGCCGCGGAGGTGGCGTCCGGCGCGGGTACGGGCGCGTAGCGTCCGCGCGGCGGCGCGTGGTCGACCTCCTCGGCGCTGCGGCCGATCATCGTGCGGCGGGCGTGCGCGGCCTCGGCGGGCGGCACCAGGTCGTCCAGGGCGGCGGCGCTCTCCGGGACCTCCACCTCGACCTCGACCAGCTCGAAGTCGTCCAGGTCGGACGGCGGGGCGGGCTCGCCGAGGTCGTCCACGACGTCCGCCTCGGGCTCGGCGGGCTCGGCGTCCTCATCGGAGTCGGCCTCGGCGGAGTCGGCGGCGGTGTCGGTGTCGGAGGGGTCGGACTCCGTGGTGATCCTGGGGTCCCCGGCGGGCGTGTCGGCGATGTCCTCCGCGGTGTCAGCCGTATCGCCAGCGGTGTCAGCGGCTTCCTCGGCCACGGCGTCCGCCGCTCCCGCCTCGGCGCCCGGCTCGTCCGGCCGCTCCGAGGATTCCGGCCGCTCCGAGGCCGCCCCTGCCTCCACGACCGGCACGATCGTTTCTTCGACGGTCACGTCCGAGGACGCCGGGTCCGGGGCCGTCTCCTCCTCCGGCGCGTGCGCCGCCAGGTCCGCGGAGAAACGGTCCAGCAGCCGCCGTACCGCCGCTTCCACGACGTCCGGCTCGTACGACGCCAGGCGGCCCTCGGCCTGGGCCGCGCCGCGGAAGATCAGCAGGGCGCCCGGCTCCGGGTGCGTGGCCTCGGCCACGACGATCTCCAGCGTGGCCTTGACCGTGCCCGTACCGCGCACCTCCGTACCGCTCGCCTCCGCCGCGAAGGGCGACGAGGCGCCGGTGACGCGGACCGTGCCGCGGTAGGTGATCGTGGAGCCGCCCACGCGCAGGCGGAGGCGGCCCGCGGCGCCGCCTTCCGGCGCGGACCCGTCAGCCCCGTCGGCGCCGTCCGCGGCGCCGGACGCGTCCGGCTGCCAGCCGGGCAGGCTCGCGGTCACGCGCGCGGGGCTGCGCAGGGCGTGGCCGATGCGGGTGGGGCTGACCGGGACGAAGACCTCGTGCTCCATGCGGCGGAGCCTACCCACCGGGACGGTGCCACGCGGCTTCGCGGGCGGAACTTTTTACGGGCATACGTGGCACGCGGCCCGGGCCCGTACGGACGCGCCCGCCGCCGTACGCCACCGCCGTACACCCGCGGGCCCGGGCCCGTACGGACGCGCCCGCCGCCGTACGCCGCCGCCGTACACCCGCCCCCTTGTGCACACGCCCGGCGCCGTACACCCGCCCCCCTGTCGACGCGCCCGCCGCCGTACGCCCGCCCCCGCACCCGTACGCGGGCGTCCCGTCCCCTTACGCCACCCGGCGTCCCCGCCGGCCGGCCGTCTCACCGCACCCTCGGGCGCAGCAACGTCGAGGCCGGGAGGGACTCGGTGGGGCGGCCGGCCAGCGGGGCGGCGGCGGCCTTGCGCAGCAGCGCGGGGGTCAGCCAGAGGTCAGGGGGGTGGCGGGGCGGGAGGGCGATGGCGGGGGTGGTGAGGCCGGACAGCACGAAGCCCCAGTTCGTGGCGGACGGCGGCACCGAGCCCGACCAGCGGTCGGGCCCCGCCTGCGCGCCGCACGTGCGGCCGGTGATCCAGTACGGCGCCGTCCGCAGCCCCACCGCCCGCAAGGTGGCCTCGATGGTCCAGAAGGTGTGCGTGGAGGCGCTGGGCGTGCCCGCGTGGACGGCGAGCCGCCCGCCGGGGGCCAGCGTGCGCGCGGCGAGCCCGTAGAACTCCTCCGAGTACAGCTTCGCGCTGCGCGAGATCCCCGGGTCCGGCAGGTCGGCGATGATCACGTCGAACGGTCCGCGCCGCTCCTCGCGCAGCCAGTCGAAGGCGTCGGCCGTGACGGCGGTGACGCGCGGGTCGTCGTACGCGTGCCGGTTGAGCGCGGACAGGCCGGGGTCGGTACGGGCGAGGCGGACGAGTTCGTCGTCGAGGTCCACGACGGTGACGGCGCGGACCCCGCTGTAGCGCAGCGTCTCGCGCAGGGCGAGGCCGTCGCCGCCGCCGAGGATGAGGACGCGGCCGTGCGGGCCGTTCATCGCGGGGTGCACCAGGGCCTGGTGGTAACGGAATTCGTCCGTGCCGCAGACCCGTAGCCGTCCGTCCAGGAAGAGTTGGAGCGGGGCTCCGGTCCTGCCGCCGCCGGTGAGGACGATCTCCTGCACGGCGGTCTGTTCCGCGACGCGCACCTGTCCCCCGTACACCGCGTGCCGCGCCGCCGCTTCGAAGGGCCCGGCGGCAGCGGCGGCGGCGCCGAGCACCGCGAGCACGGAGACGTTCGCGGCCAGCAGCCACCAGCGGGTGCGGGCGGACAGGTCGCCGCGGAAGAGCCACAGCACGGTCGCGCCGCCCGCCACCGCGTTGACCACGCCGGTGGCCAGCGCGCCGGTCAACTGCCCGAAGTGCGGCAGGAGAAGGAAGGGGAAGGCGAGGCCGCCGACGAGCGCGCCCACGTAGTCCGCGGCGAAGAGGTCGGCGACGGCGCCGCCCGCGTCCTGCCGCCGGATCCGCTGGACGAGCGTCATCAGCAGCGGCACCTCGGCGCCGATCAGCACGCCGATCGCGAACGCGCAGCCGATCATGGCCAGTCGGGCCTGTCCCGCCCACGCGAAGCAGGCGTAGAGCGCCATCACCGACAGCCCGCCGACCAGCGCGAGCGCCGTCTCGACGGCGGCGAAACCGGCCGCGGCCCGTATCCGCAGCCGCTTGGCGAGCAGCGAGCCGCAGCCCATCGCGAAGACCATCACGGAGAGGATGACCGACGCCTGGGTGACGGAGTCGCCGACCAAGTAGGAGGCGAGCGCGACGAGTTCGAGCTCGTAGACCAGGCCGCAGGCGGCGCAGACGAAGACGGCGGCCAGGACCAGCGCGCGTGCGGCGCCCGCGGCCACGGGAAGCCGCAGGTCGAGTGGTGCCGCGGTGCGGCCTGGCTGGTCGATCATGAGTGCACGCTATGTCAGTCCGGTGGCGGCACAAGTCACCCACAGGGGTGTAATCAGGGGCGGTTGACGGCGCTTTCGCGGACCGGACCGGCGCACGGGGGTACGGGTGCGGCGCACGGTGTGGACGTATGTACCGTCGGCCGTACGGGCGTTCGTCCGTCGGTGCGTACGGAGGTACGGTTCGCGCGCCGGACCGCCCGCGCGCGGGTGCCGCCGACGTACGTCCGTACCGCACGGGTCGGGAGGCGCGGCTCCGCGCGGACCGGCGCCGTACGCCCCAACACCCCTTCAAGGAAGGGCGTTCACCCGGGTCCTGGTGGTCACCAGCCGTCCCTCCTGCGGGTACGCGTGCCAGGTGCGCCACCGCACGCTGCCCTCCGCGCACTGCACGAGCATCGCAGTGAAGGCGTGCGGGTCGCCGGGGAAGGTGCCCGCGAGGCCGTTGGGGTGGTCGGCGACCAGGGCGAGCAACTCCTGGGCGCGGCCGGCGAAGGAGCCCTGCGACAGCGTCTCGATCCGGGCCGCGAACTCGTAGTCCCAGCCGCCGACCCTGCGTGCCACGCCGAACGGCAGCGGCGCCTGGCTGCCCGGCATGCACGCGACGGTCTCCGAACACCCGCCGTCACGACCGGTGTCGACCAGTACCTGGTGGGACGCGCCGAGCAGCCGCATCTGGACCTTGGCCCGCAGCCCGCGCGTGTCGCCGACTTCGAGGTCGAGCACGGCGAGCGCGGGCAGCGGGTCCTTCCCGAGACACCACGCGAGGTCTCCGGCACGGGTGTCGGTGTAGGCGGTCTGGAGGGTGGTGAGCATGGGTCGGCTCCGCAAGCACGCAGTGGATGATGGGCCGACCCGCGTCTGACGGAGAGACGCGGCGGCTCGGTGCCCACGTGGGGTCCGGTAGATCCGAGAGCTACGGAATCATGAAACTCGCGCCGTCCTCAGCGTTTTTACCCATCTGTGCGTACTTTCCATCCCTTGGAGCGCTTAAGGGCTCACGTGTTCACTACGTCGTTCCCACACCGCTTCCGGGCGCGCCCGGCGCACACCCCCGGCTGCGGACGCCGTACGGTACGGAACCCGGGACGCGTCCCGGTACGGTCCCCGTACGGTTCCGACGGAGAGTGGGTGCGGGAAATGGGCGGGCGGGAAGCGGGCGGGCGGGGAGCGGACGGGCTGGAAATGGCCGGGCTGGAAGCGGGCGGGCGGGAAGCGGGCGGGCTGGAAGCAGGTGGGCGCATGCGGGACAGGCCGCTGCTGAACCGCCGCCTCGACGGCCTCGGTACGACGATCTTCGCCGAGATGTCGGCACTGGCCCTCTCGACCGGCGCGATCAACCTCGGCCAGGGCTTCCCCGACACCGACGGTCCCGAGTCCGTACGGGAGGCGGCCGTCCGCGCCCTGCGCGACGGCCGCGGCAACCAGTACCCGCCGGGCCCCGGCGTCCCCGAGCTGCGGCGCGCCGTCGCTGACCACCAACGCCGTTTCTACGGGCTCGACTTCGACCCCGACACCGAGGTCCTGGTCACCGCGGGCGCCACCGAGGCCATCGCCGCCGCGATGCTCGCCCTGCTCGAACCGGGCGACGAGGTCATCGCGTTCGAGCCGTTCTACGACTCCTACGCCGCCTGCATCGCCATGGCGGGCGCCGTCCGCGTCCCCCTGACCCTGCGCGCCCCCGACTTCCGCCCCGACCTCGCCGCCCTGCGCGCCGCCGTCACGCCTCGTACGCGGCTGCTCCTCCTCAACTCCCCGCACAACCCGACGGGCATGGTCCTCACCCCCGCCGAACTCACCGAGATCGCCGCCATCGCCGTCGACCACGACCTCCTCGTGGTCACCGACGAGGTCTACGAACACCTCGTCTTCGACGGCGTCCACACCCCCCTGATCTCCCTCCCCGGCATGCGCGACCGGACGGTCTCCATCTCCTCAGCGGGCAAGACCTTCTCGTTCACCGGCTGGAAGGTCGGCTGGGTCAAGCCGTTTTCACCTACCTATTCCGATGATGGAGTGGGCACCCCTACATGCCCCTTCGCCGAGCCACTGGCATGATTCCCAAATGACGTGCACTTGCTGTAGGCGCGTGAACTCCGGATCTGGCCTTTAGAGAATCCCAAATGGTGTGCACCCAGCGCGATGAGGGCTCCGTCTCCTACTGTCCTTCCTGAAGCCGGGGACCACGCGACTCGTCCGCGCCCGGTGAGATCCCTTCGACCTCAGGAAGGAACCACGTGCAGCTGAGACTGATGTACGTGACCATCGCGATCCTCGCAGCGCTCATTGCCGCTCTGACGGGCGGCCTCGTTACCCTCGTCGAGGGCGGCCGGGGCACCGCGGCTATCAAGACCGGAGCACTGACCTTCACCGGCGCCCTGCCGCTCTTCATCGCGATCATGGCCGCGATGGGGGTGGTGGGCTCGTGAGCGGCACGGACGCGGTTCGAGGGCGCACGCAGACCGCGCCGCCCCCCTCGTTCGACCAGGTGCTAGTGAAGGTGAGCCAGCACCTCAGGCAGCTCTCACGGCTGATGAACACCCCGGACGCGACTCGGCTGGTCCTCGGGCTGCTCTACCTGAGTCGTGCCGCGCGTAATGCTTCCGGACCGGGTGTTCCGACGTGGGGGTGGTTGCTGAGCCAGTCGGTGGAGCGCAGTTCGGGTATTCGCTCTGCTGTGAGCAAGTGCCTGGCCCACCATCTCCCCGCGATCGAGGACCTGGACGCAGACGCGGGCACGATGAATTTGGTGCCGGTTCCACCGCCCGGCTCCGAAGAACTCCTGCACGCTCTCGTCGAGGTGATCGGGGCTGCCCAGCAGGTCGGCCCCCTTCTCGACCAGTGCCTGCGTGATCTCTCGACGGCCCAGGCCGATGGCAGCAATTACTTCACGCCCGCCGACGTGGCGCGTCTCATGGTCGGTGCCGCCGCGCCCCGCGACGGACACAGCGTGCTGGATCCGGTCTGTGGTTCCGGGGGGCTGCTGATCGAGTGTCATCGCCACGTCCGCGATCAGGTCGGGCTGAGTCCGGCCATGTCCTTGCGGGGCAAGGAGCAGCACGGCCCCACCTCGCAGGTGGCCCGCATGAACTTCGCGGTACGGGGGATCGTCGCCCGCGTCTTGCCGCCCGGGGATAGCCTCGCGGAGCCCGAACCCGAACTCCACGACATCATCCTGGCCAACCTGCCCTTCAACCAGCGCGACTGGAGGCCGGAGGACAGATCCGCACAAAATGACCGTCGGTCGTCTCCCCCTACTCTTGTCGATCCGCGGTGGCCGGAGGAGCCGCCGTCCAGAGGTGCCGCCAACGCCGCGTGGATCCAGCACATCGTGCACGCCCTGGCCCCGACGGGACGCGCCGCCTTCCTGATGGCCGACAACGTGGCCAATAGCCGACAGCCCGCGCCCCGAAGGCTCCGGGAACGTCTTGTGCGTGATGACCTCGTCGAGTGCGTTGTCGCCCTGCCGCCCCGCGTGTTCGGCCACGCCCAGGCTCCTGCCTGCCTGTGGGTGATCAACAAGGACAAGGCCGTGCGCCCCGACTGGGGCGCACTGGACCGTCGCCGCCAGGTTCTCTTCATCAACGCGCGGCGAGCCTTCGAAGCCGATCCGAAGTCGCGGGCCCGAAAGCTCGGCCACAAGAACACGGCCTCGATCCTGGGTACCCTCGCGGCTTGGCGCGGCCTGACCGAAAGCGGAGCCACTGCGGCACCGTACGAGGACGAAGAAGGCTGGTCACGCAGCTGTTCCATCGAGGAGATCGTACGTCGCGAGCACAGCCTCATGCCCACGTCTTACGCCATGGAGCCCCACATCCCCGAACGGGAGACCCGGAGCCGGATCAGAGAACTCAAGCTCGCACTGGCTGATCAGCTCGACCGCATGCATGACCTGGAAGCCCGGCTGCTGGACGCCTTGGAGGAGATCTGATGGAAGCGAGGCTCCCCCCGGACGGTGCGGACACGGCGGCGTGGCCGGTGACCTCCATCGAGCGGGCGGGCATCTACACCACTTGCGGCTTCCTCAATGACGACGAAGCCGATCGAGTACACGGGATCGTCAGCTCGACGCACGTCCGGGACGGCAGAATCCTCTCGCCGAGAAACGGCGATCGCGAGCCTTGGAACTCCCCTCACGGCCGGGTGATCCTCAGGTCGGGAGACCTCGCCGTCGTACTCGTCAGGCGCGTCGGCGACTCCGCGCCGGTCACCGCCGAGCACGCGGGCTGGACCGCGACCAGGTCGATCGGGATCATCCGCACCGAACCACATCTTGCGGAGTGGCTGCGCATCTGGCTGCAGACGCCCACGGCACGAGCCTGGATCGACGGGGAAGTGACGGCGCACGTCGAACCCACCGTCAGCATCCGTGCACTCCGCGACATGCTGTTCCCGCTGCCGCCGCAAGACGTCATCACCGCCTACCAGCGGGCCATCGGCCTCATCGAAGAGCTGATCGCCCACCACGAGGACACCGCACGCCTCGCGATGGAGACGGCCGACGCGCTCCACGCCGACTGGGCTTCAACGGTTCCGCCCGGAGCGGAACACCTCCTCGCCGATGTCGCCATGCTGCGGACGGGCAGGGGCTCCGAACGCTCACTCCCCCCTCAGACAACAGAGCCGACCGTCGACGTGATTACCCCCAGCGACCTCTTTGACCTCCCCGTCCCCTATGTGGAGACGTTTCGCCTGAAGGGTCCGGAGGAGGTCGGCGGCAGGTGCCCTCCCGGAGGCAGGTGCCCTCCCGGAACTCTGATGCTAAGCACCCGTCCCGATGGCGCGCACCTCGCGGTGACGCACCGCCCGGCGACGCCCCTCAGAAGTGTCGTGGCCGTATGGCCCACCGAGGAGGAGGACCGCTGGTGGCTGCTCCACGAACTCAGAAGCCGAAGCGGTGACATCACGCAGAGGACGCAGGGCCGGAACAACCGGGAGATCTCCGCCCGCGCCCTCAAGGGGCTGAAGGTCACATGGCCGGACGCGTTCACACGCGCTGAATTCCACGTTGCGGCAGATCCCCTGCACGCGGTGGCGCGGCACCTGGTCTCCAGGATCGCCACGCTACGCGCCCTGCGCGATGCGGTCCTACGAGACATCTCCGCGAAAGCCGGTGTGCTCCGCGAACCGGAGGAGCCCGAGCCGCGGAGCCCGGGTACGCCCCCGCTCACCGCCGTGCTCGCACCCCGTAGGAAGGGGGGGCCTTGATGAGACAGGATGGGGCCCGGAAGCTCGATGGCGACACGAGTGAGAACGGTGGAGAGATGACCAGGCCACTGCTGAACCGCAGGCTGGACAGGCTCGGGACGACGATCTTCGCGGAGATGTCGGCGCTTGCCGTGACGACCGGCGCGATCAACCTCGGCCAGGGTTTCCCCGACACGGACGGTCCGGAGTCGGTACGGGAGGCTGCCGTAGGAGCTCTGCGTGACGGGCACGGCAACCAGTACCCGCCGGGCATGGGCGTTCCGGAGTTGCGTGTCGCTATCGCCGACCACCAGCGCCGCTTCTACGGACTGGATTTCGACCCCGACAGCGAAGTGTTGGTCACCGCAGGCGCCACCGAGGCCATCGCAGCGGCGATGCTGGCGCTGCTGGAGCCGGGTGACGAGGTGATCGCGTTCGAGCCGTTCTACGACTCCTACGCCGCGAGCATCGCGATGGCCGGCGGCGTGCGGGTGCCGCTGACCCTCCGCGCGCCCGGCTTCCGCCCTGATCTCGACGCCCTACGGGCTGCCGTCACGTCGCGCACCCGCCTGCTGCTCCTGAACAGCCCACACAACCCCACGGGCATGGTGCTCACCCGCGACGAACTGACGGACATCGCCGAGCTGGCCGTGGAGCGCGACCTCATCGTGGTCACCGACGAGGTCTACGAGCATCTGGTCTTCGACGGCGAGCACATCCCGCTGATCTCGCTGCCCGGAATGCGCGACCGCACGGTCTCGATCTCCTCGGCAGGCAAGACCTTCTCGTTCACGGGTTGGAAGGTTGGCTGGGTTACCGCCTCCGCGCCCCTGGTCGCGGCCGTCCGCACCACCAAGCAGTTCCTGACCTACGTCGCCTCGGGCCCGTTCCAGTACGCCATCGCGGAGGCCCTCCGCCTCCCGGACACCTACTACACCGCCTTCCGCGACGACCTCCAAGCGAAGCGCGACTTCTTGGCCGACGGCCTCACCACGGCCGGCTTCGAGGTCTACCGCCCCCAGGGCACGTACTTCATCACGACGGACATCGCCTCCCTCGGCGAGAAGGATGCCCTCGCCTTCTGCCGCTCCCTCCCCGATCGCTGCGGAGTAGTCGCCGTCCCCAACTCCGTCTTCTACGACGACCCGGACGCGGGGAGTACTCAGGTCCGGTTCGCCTTCTGCAAGAAGGACTATGTCCTCCACGAAGCCGTCAGCCGCTTGCAGCGCTTGACGTCCTGAACTCACACGCTCTTCTTCCTACATGGGGCCGATGTCGCCCCCTGGCATGCGACATCAGCCATTGTGGTGCTTGATAACACCAGTTATCGGAGCTTGGGAAGCTCAGTGGGCAGCGAATCGTCATAAACTTATGTGGCGCTGAAACAGCTGAAGCCGTAGGCGGAACCGCAGCGTGTGAAGTGACGTGGAGAGCTGGCCAGGGCGGCCGGTGCGGCTGAGATGTGGAGTGGAGGTGCCTACCGTGGTTGCAGATCTGCCGGACACGGCGCTGGGCGCCTCTGCTTCCCTTCTAATGTCACTTTCCGACATCGCGGCTCTCTCTCGTGTGAAACGCCCTGTCGTGTCCACTTGGCGCAGACGCCACCCAGATTTTCCGGCCGCCGTGTCCGAGGGCTCGGGGCGGCCGCTGTTCATCGGCTCACAGGTCATGGACTGGCTGATCGCCTCCGGCCTGGGAAACGCGACACCGACGGAGCTCCGAGCCGAGCTGGCGCTCTTCGGTATCGTTACGCTTCGGGACCGATTCTCACCGTGGCAGTTGATCGAGACGCTCGGCAGCCTGCTGTGCCTGCGTCGGCTCGACGGGCAGCCGCTGTACGACGACAGCGCGGACGCCTCCGCGCCGGGCATCCAGGCGGACGAGGCCCGCTGGTCCGCGCTCCTCCGCCGGGCCGAACGGATCGACCCCGAGGACGAGTTCGTCCTCCGCGAGCTGCGTTCCATCGACGCCGTAGCGGCTCCGCTCGCCCGCCTCGCCGAGGACATGATCGAGGCCGCGTACGACGAGCACGGTGTGTACGAGTGGCTGCTCGCCGCCCGGTCCCGGCTCGGGCTGGACGCCCTCGCCGCCGACGCGGTCTCCCCGGAGCTGCGGAGCCTGCTCATCCAGCTTACGGACCTCCGCGTCCGCCTTGAACGAGGCGAGTCCCTCACGCTCGCCGACCCGTACGCCCGCGCCGGTGACCTGCTCGCCGCACTCCTCGACGACACCGAGGACCGCGACCGGGTCACAGTCCTCGCCGCCGACTCCGACGACCGGCTCACCCGCATCACGCGCCGCCGCCTCCTGCTAGCGGGTGTCGGCGAACTCGACCTGGACGTGCAGACCGGCACCGACCTGGAGGAGCGCTTCGCGGACCCAGACCTCGTCGTCACGCAACTCCCGTACCGCCCGGGTGAGGATCGCTCGGTACTCACCGCCCTGACGGAGCTCGAACGCGTCGCCTACCTGTTGCGCCCCGGCTGTACCGCCCTTGTCCTCGGCCCGGCCGCCGCGCTGGTCGACGAACTGAAGAGCACCGAGGCCGCGCAACTCCGCTCGGCCCTCCTGCGCGAGAACATCGTCGAGTCGGTCATCGCGCTGCCCGGCGGCGTTCTCCCCTTCCGGCCCGGCTACCGTCCCGCACTGTGGACGCTCACGCGTGGTCCCGTACCCGCGGCGGAGGGCAAAGTCCTCCTGGCCGACATCAGCGCGGAAGAGCTCACTCCGGGCGTGCGTACGCGGCTGGCCGAAGACGTCCTCCTCTGGCGCGCGGAAGGACTCCGGACACTCGACGGCCACGACCCGCGCTACGGCCGAGTGGTTCCCGTCGCCGACCTGGACCGGGCCTTCGGCGGGCCGCTGACCCCGCCCGCGCCGCCCGCCTCCGCGGTCTGGTCCGCCAAAGTCACCGAACGCCCTGCCTTGATCGGCGAGGCCGAGGCACGCCTCGGACGGGCGACGGCGGACGCACGCGCGTACGCGGACGAACGAGGACCGTACCGAGGAATCGTACTGCGCAGGGTCGGCCGACTGCCAGGCCGCACCACTCTCGGCATACTGATCGCCGATCGCAGGGTGACCCGGCTCCCCGGCCACCGTGTCGACGAGAAGGACCTCACTCAGGACGGCCACCACACCGTGCTGGGCCCCGAGGAGATCACCGGCGCACGGCCTGTGGGCGCGCGGCGCATCGACCGCCTGCTGCTGGCGACGTCGTACGAACGGGCGGCACTCACCGAGCCCGGTGATATCGTCTACACCCTCGCGCCCCGCCTCGGCGTGTACGTCGACCACGCCGGTTTCTCGCTCGTCGCGTTTCCGGCCCGCGTCCTCCGTGTCAACGCCGACGCAGCCCTCCCGCTCACCCCCCGGGTTCTGGCGGCGCTGCTCGGCGCGGCCCGTGGCACCGCCCGCAGCCCCAGCGCGGTACGCCCCGCACGCCGCGTCGAGGACTACCAACTCCCCGACCTGGACCCCGACGAGGTGCTGCGTTTCGATGCCCTCCTGGCGGAGACAGAACGCCGGGAGCACCTCCTGCGAGCCCAGTGTGACGCCCTCGCCGAAGCCCGCCACCTGACGATAGCGGGACTGGCCGACGGCACCCTCACCCTCGGTGAAGTCCGAACCATCAGCCATACGTAAGCCGTTCACGACCAGTCGGAAGAAGGAACGATGCCTCCCCGCAAGCGAGCCGCAGCAGCCGCCGGACAGGGCGAACTGCTCAGCGTCTCCAGCACCAAGGAGATCCAGGACATCCTGTGGAAGGCCGCGGACAAGCTCCGCGGCTCCATGGACGCCGCCCAGTACAAGGAGTTTGTCCTCGGCCTGGTCTTTCTGAAATACGTCTCCGACGCCTTCACCGAGCGCCGCGAGGAACTGGCCGCCGATCCCGAGCTGGCCCAGATCCCGGAGCACCGCCGGGCGGCCTTCCTTGAGGAGAAGGACGAGTACACCGAGAAGAACGTCTTCTGGGTTCCCCCGACCGCCCGTTGGGACAACATCTCCGAGAACGCGGCCAGCACGGAGGGCGGTGTCGGGGTGCTCCTGGACACCGCCATGGACGAGGTGATGAAGGCCAACAAGACCCTCACCGGCGTCCTCCCGAAGATCTTCAACCGCGACAACGTCGACCAGAAGCGCCTGAAGGAACTCGTCGACCTCATCAGCGACGCGCGCTTCACGGGCCACGGCGGCCGCCCCGCGCAGGACGTGCTGGGCGAGACGTACGAGTACTTCCTTGGTCGCTTCGCGAGGGCAGAGGGCAAGCTCGCCGGCGAGTTCTACACCCCGGCGAGCGTGGTCCGTCTGCTCGTCGAGGTGCTGGAGCCGTACGAGGGGCGGGTGTACGACCCGGCGTGCGGCTCGGGCGGCATGTTCGTGCAGAGCGGCAAGTTCGTCGCGCGGCGGCGCGGCAAGGACCACACGCACGACATCGCGGTCTACGGCCAGGAGGCCAACGAGCGCACGTGGCGCCTGGCGAAGATGAACCTCGCCATCCACGGTATGGACCCCAAGGGCGTTGGCGACCGCTGGGCCGACACCTTCTCGGACGACAAACTGCCCGATCTCAAAGCCGACTTCGTCATGGCGAACCCGCCGTTCAACATGTCGGACTGGGCGAGGAAGTCAGACGACAGGCGCTGGCGGTACGGCACCCCGCCCCAGTCGAACGCGAACTACGCCTGGCTCCAGCACATCGTCTCCAAGCTGGGCGACCGTGGCAGCGCTGGCGTGGTCCTGTCCAACGGCTCGATGTCCTCGAAGCAGTCGGGCGAGGGTGAAATCCGCGCGGCGATGGTCGAGGCGGACCTCGTCTCCTGCATGATCGCCCTCCCGGCCAACCTGTTCCGTACGACGGCGATCCCTGCGTGCCTGTGGTTCCTGACGAAGGACAAGGGGCCGCAGGGCGTGAAGGCGCTGGAAGATCGGCGCAGCCGTGTCCTGTTCATCGACGCGCGCGCGATGGGCACGATGGTCGACCGCACGGAGCGAGTCCTCACGGAGGAGGATCTGGAGAAGATCTCCGACACGTATCACGCGTGGCGCGGCACGAAATCGGCGAGGGACAACGGCCTTTCCTACGAGGACGTGCCCGGATACTGCTACAGCGCGACGCTGGAGGAGATCGAGAAGCACGACTATGTGCTGACGCCGGGGCGATACGTGGGAGCGGCGGTGGTCAAGGAGGACCCGGACGCAGAGCCAGTAGAGGAACAGATCGTTCGGCTGACAAAGGAGTTGTTCGAGCAGTTGGATCATTCGGCTCGATTGGATGCGGTGGTGCGGGAGAAGTTGGGGAGGATCAGTGACTGAGTGGCCGATCGTACGCTTCGAGGAAATTGCCGCCGACGAGAAAAGCTCCTTCTCCAAACCCTACGGTTCCGCTTTCACCAAAGACGACTACGTCTCAGATGGCGTTCCTCTTGTGCGCGGGGTGAACCTAGGGAATGGTGTCTACCACGACGACGACTATGTCTTCATTACGGATGAGAAAGCCGATAAACTTCCGGGTGCTAACCTTGCACCAGGAGACCTCGTCATTACGCACCGAGGAACGATCGGGCAAGTATCCATGATCCCAAGGTCGCCTCGCTATCCCCGCTATGTACTCTCCACCAGCCAGGTGAAAGCTCGACTCGACCCGTCGCGAGCAGTTCCGGAATTCTACTATTACTGGCTTTTGTCGCCTGCTGGTCAGCATGAAATTCTTAGCCACGTCTCCACCGTTGGCGTTCCTGGACTGGTCCAGCCCGTCGCTTCCGTAAAGGGCTTCAAGGTCCCGAATCCTTCACTGTGGGAACAGCGCGCCGCCACTGAGGTACTCGCGGCACTGGACGACAAGATCGCGATCAACGAGCGCATCGCGGCCGGGGCTATTGAACTTGCAGACGCCCATTTTACCAGCGCTGCCCAAGAATTGAATTTTGGTCCCGACACGTTTGGTTCAGCAGCGAAGGTTGTCGGCGGAGGGACGCCCAGTACAAAGACAGAAAAATACTGGGGCGGGGGGATCGCTTGGACAACTCCAACGGACGTAACCGCACTGTCGGCGCCTTATCTGTTTGAAACTGGCCGGACTGTAACAGGAGAAGGTCTGGAAAACTGCGCATCGCAACTCTACCCCGCGCAGTCAATCTTCATGACCTCCCGCGCAACTATCGGGGCTTTCGCTCTGCCGCAGATTCCCGCCGCAGTGAACCAAGGTTTCATTGTGGTCCTGCCACCCACCGAGGAGTTGCGATGGTGGTTGCTCCACGAAATGCGCTCTCGCGTGGAAGAAATGATCAGTCTGGCCAATGGGTCGACATTCCTTGAGCTGAGTCGCAAAAACTTCAAGGCCATGCCGATCCGGCTGGCGAGCGATCAGGCCCTTGCTAATTTTGCGCAGGCTGTTGCACCACTGCATCGCAGAGCGTCTCAAGCCACGGCCGAATCACGCAGTCTGGCCTCCCTCCGCGACACCCTCCTCCCCCAGCTCATGTCCGGCAAGCTCCGCGTTCGTGACGCGGAAAAGATCGTGGAGAACGCCGTATGACTGGTGAAGGCAGCAGAGAGCCCACTCACACCCCCGCCCACCTCGACGCCAAGATGACCGAGGCGACCTGGGAGGGCCTCGCGCTGGAGGAACTCAGGGATCTCGATTGGAAAGTCAAGGCCGGGAAGGACCTCGCCCCCGGAACCAACCACCGGAAGAACTTGGACGACCTGATCCTCCACGACGAGCTCCAGGCGGCCATTGAGCGGCTGAACCCCGAGCTGACCGCCACCGCCGTGCACGAAGCACTCCGGATCGCCACCGACCCCGCCTCCCGCGAGGCGTACCCGGAGAACAGGCAGGCCCACGCGTACCTGACCGGCGGGATTCGGCTTGCGTACACCGACGAGTTCGGTGCCGAGCAGACCCCGACGGTCCGTCTCGTGGACTTCACTGACCCCGACGCGAACAGCTATCTCGCCGTCAACCAGGTCACTGTGAGGGACACCGACGGCAGCCGCCGCCGCTTCGACATCGTGCTGTACGTCAACGGCCTGCCCCTGGCGATAGTGGAGCTGAAGAGCGCCTCCAACGAGAACGCCACCCTCAAGTCGGCCCACGCGCAACTCCAGACATACCTCGCGGAATTCCCGATCGCGTTCCGTTACAACGTCCTGTGCCTGGTCTCGGACGGCATAACTGCCAAGTACGGCACGGTGTTCACGCCGTATGAGCACTTCGCGCCCTGGAACGTGGACGAGGAGGGCGAACGCGTCGACACCAACGAGCCCGGCTACGACGGCCTCGACGCGCTGAACGTGGCCCTCCACGGCCTGTTCACGCAGGACCGATTCCTCTCCCTCACCCGCAACTTCGTCAACTTCCCCCCGCCGAAGCCGGGCGAACCCCTCTCAGGCAAGCGCATCGCGAAGCCGCACCAGTACTTCGCGGTGAACAAGGCGGTGGAGGCGGTCGTCGTGGCGTCCCGCACGAACGGCCAGGCCGGCGTGGTCTGGCACACGCAGGGCGCGGGCAAGTCCGAGGAGATGGTGGAGACCACAGCCCTCGTCACCCGCCACCCGGCCCTCAACAACCCGACCGTCGTTGTCATCACCGACCGCAACGACCTCGACGACCAGCTCTACGACACCTTCCTCGACAGCGAGGCCCTGCTTGAGCAGAAGGCCCACCAGATCGACACGCGCGAGGAGTTGCGCACTGAGCTGAAGCGGCGCAACGTCGGCGGCATCGTCTTCACCACCCTCCAGAAGTTCGGCCTGAGCAAGGAGGAGAAAGAAGCTGGCACGTCCCACCCCCTCCTCTCCGAGCGCCGCAACATCCTGGTGATCGTCGACGAGGCCCATCGCTCGCACTACGACAGCCTCAACGGCTACGCCCGCCATCTGCGCGACGCTCTGCCGTACGCCACCCTGCTCGCCTTCACCGGGACGCCGATCTCGAAAGCCGAGGCAGACACCCGTGCCGTCTTCGGCGAGTACATCGACATCTACGACCTGAAGCGGGCCGTCGACGACGGGGCCACCGTCCGCGTGTTCCACGAGCCGCGCGTCATCGAGGTCGACCTGCCCAAGAGCGTCGACCCGGGCAAGCTCGACGAGCAGGCCAACACGCTCACCGAGGGCATGGACGACGCCGAGCGGCGGCGGGCCATCCAGTACGCCACGACGATGAACACCGTCTACGGCGCGAACAGCCGCATAGCGACGCTCGCCGACGACCTGATCGCCCACTGGGAACAGCGCCGCGACCTGGTCAAGCCCGACATCGGCGGTCCGGGCAAGGCCATGATCGTGTGCGCGACCCGCGAAATCTGTGTACGGGTCTTCGACGCGCTGGCCGAGCGGCGGCCCGACTGGGTCGGCACCGAGGTCACCACCGGCGTCATGAAAGTCGTCTTCCACAGTCCGCCCTCCGACGAACCGCACCTGAGCATCCACGCTCTGCGGCCGTCCCAGCAGAAGGTCGTCCAGAAGCGTGCCAAGGACCCGGACGACGAGCTGGAACTCCTCATCGTGCACTCGATGCTGCTCACCGGCTACGACGCGCCGCCCATCCACACTCTGTACATGGACCGGCCGATGCAGGGTGCCAACCTCATGCAAGCGCTGGCCCGCGTCAACCGTCGCTTCCGCGGCAAGCAGGACGGTCTGCTGGTCGGATACGCGCCTCTGACGGACAACCTCACCAAGGCCCTGCGCGAGTACTCGGACCAGGACCGCAAGGACCAGACCCTCGGCGCGGACATCGAACGGGCCGTCACCGAGGTCAAGAACGAGCTGGCCACGATCAAGGGGCTGCTGGCCGGATGCCACTGGCGGGAGTGGCTGGCCGAAACCGGCCGCCCCGACACCCGCAAGCGCGCATTGCGCCTGACCGCTGACTTCCTGCGCGACCCGAAGAACCCGGGCAACAAGGTCGAGCCGGGTGGCAAGCCGCTGTCCGTGCGCTTCAAGGACAGCGCCGCTCGCCTTGACCGCTTCTACCACGTCTGCGCGATGAGCAAGGAGATCGCCGAGCGCTGCGAGGACCTGGCCGACTGGCGTCGTGACATCTCCTTCTTCAGCGAGGTCCGGGCCTGGATGATCAAGCTCGACGCGGCCCAGCGCGAGGCCAACGGGGAGCCGCTAAGCGCCGAGGTCCAGCGCTATCTCCAGGCCTTGGCGGCCTCGGTCGTCGACGCAGACGAGATCACCGATCTGTACGCCGAAGCGGGGATCGGCCGGCTGGACATCACCCGGCTCAACGAGGCGCAACTGCACAGGCTGGAGAACTCCGAGACCCCGCACCTGGTCACCGAGGCCCTGCGCCGCATGATCCAGCAGAGGATGCGCGAGGTGACCAAGCACAACGTCGTCCGCAACGAGAGCTTCTCCCAGCGGCTTGATGACCTGATGAAGCGGTACATGCTCCAGCAACTCACCAGCGCCCAGGTCATCGCCGAACTCGCGGTCCTGGCACGGGAGGTGTCGGCGGAAGCTCGCCGCGGCGAGCAGTTCGACCCGCCGCTGACCCACGCGGAACTGGCCTTCTACGACGCCGTCGCACACCGCGACATGGCCGAGGCGATGCAGGGCGGTCAGGACACGCTCGCCAAAATCGCACGAGCGCTGGTCAAGGACATCCAGAAGAACCTCTCCGTCGACTGGCTGTCCCGCGAGCCCGTCCGCGCCAAGCTCCGCACTCGTATCCGCCGTGTGCTGGCGATGTTCGACTACCCGCCAAAGGAGGAGCGCGAGGCGGTCGACCTGGTCCTCAAGCAGATGGAGATCGTGGCCGCCCTATGGGCGCCGGGCGCGAAGGAGCAGTAGCTGAAGCCGCAGAAGCAAAGCGCCGCCGAGTGACAACGCGGTCTTGTTCGGTCTCATCGCGACAGTAAAAAGTCTCGCATACCTGATAACTAGGGTTATCGCCAAATTCATGGCTTGAGACCGTTCCTCGCCTCTAACGTCTGTTCCGTCACAACGGGCTGGCTCGAAGCCGGAGGCTCACCCCTCTCGCTCACCGCACCAGCCGGAGCCGGTGCCCCTCGGGCATCGGGACGGACCACGGAGAGCGGAGAGCGCCATGACCGAACACCCCGCACAGAACGAGCCGAACGCGACGAACACTCCGGGCCGGGGAGACACCTCGACGTTCTCCCGGCTCACTGCCCGCCTGGAGAACTCGGCGCTCGCCGAGGAGCCCCGGGCGCTCGTGCGCGAGGTGCTGGGAGGCACGGCGACCGCCTCCGACGTTTCTACCGTTCCGAACCCGGCCCAGCGGGTGTTCCTCGACTCCGTCAGCGTCAGCGGCTTTCGCGGCATCGGCGGCAGGGCGCGTCTGCCGCTGACTGCGAAGCCCGGCGTCACGCTCGTCGTGGGGCGCAACGGATCGGGAAAGTCCAGCTTCGCCGATGGCATCGAGACGGCGTTCACGGGCCGTACCGACCGGCTGGACAGTCGGCGTGGCGAGGTGTGGCGCCAGAACTGGCGCAACCTGCACGACGGTGCGGACCCGAGGATCGAGGTCCGCCTCGCCATGGCGGGCGACCCCCGTCCGTCCACGCTGACGTGCACCTGGTCCGGCGACGATGTCACCACCCCCGACGTCGAGTTCAGGCGGCCGGGCCACGGTCGGCGGCCCTTCGCGGGCATGGGATGGGAACAGTCGCTGAACGACTACAAGCCGTTCCTGTCGTACGCGGATCTCGACAAGGTCCTCAACGGTCGGCCCAGCGAGCAGTACGACTCTGTCGCCGCCATCCTCGGGCTCGGTGAGCTGACGGACGCGGACGAGCGGCTCCACGGCATGGAGAAGGCGCTCGCCTCCGCGCTGCGGCAAGTCGAGGCCGAACGCCCTGTGCTCGCCGAGGCGCTGTCCGCGCTGCACGACCCTCGCGCAGAACTCGCACTCGCGGCCCTTGACACCGGCGGCGTCCCCGATTTCGTCGCACTCGACTCCCTCGTGACCGCCCTGCCCGAGGCCGAGGAGGGCCGTCTGCGGGTCTTGCGCCTGACCGCCGCGCTCACCGGACCTGACCTGGGCGAGGTCGGCACTGCCGTGGACCGGCTGCGTGAGGCCGCCGCCGCACTCGACGACGTACGCGACTCGGACGCCGAGGACGCCCACCAGCGCGCGGAACTGCTGGCCAAGGCGCTGGACCACAGCCGCCGGCACGGGAACGAAAGCACCTGCCCGGTGTGCGGGTCCGAGCGGCCCCTCGACGCGACGTGGGCCGAACTGGCCGCCGAACAGGTGGCGGCCCTGCGGCAGGAGGCGGCGACCGCACGGCAGGCTCGGGCCGGCCTGCGGCAGGCGGTGGACGCCGTCCGCTACCTCGTCACGCCGGTCCCCGCATGGCTGCCCGCCCCGCTCGTGGACCCGTGGGAGGACTGGCAGGCGTGCCGACTGATCGATGACGCCGAGCGGCTGGCCGCGCGTACCGAGACCGCCGCGCTCGTCCTCGCCGACGCCTGCGTCGTCATGCGGGATGAGGCCCTTCGGGACTTGGCGAAGCTGGACGAGGAGTGGCGTGCTTGGGTCGGCCGCCTCGGGGGCTGGCTCGACCGGACCCGGACGGCATACGCCGGCGAGCCCCGGATTCGCCACATCAAGGCGGCCCGTAAATGGCTGAAGGAGGCGCGCGCCGAGCTGCGGGCGGAGCGGCTGCGGCCCTTCGAGGACCACTCGCAGCGGATCTGGGAGGAACTGCGCCAGCAGAGCAACGTGGACCTCCGTTCCGTGCGCCTGACCGGCAGCGAGAAGGCCACCGTGCGCAAGCTGGTGATGGACGTGTCCGTCGACGGCACGGAGGCGGCGGCCCTTGGTGTCATGAGCCAGGGTGAGCTGCACTCCCTCGCGCTTTCGCTCTTCCTTCCGCGCGCCGCCGCTCCGGACAGTCCTTTCGGATTCGTCGTGATCGACGACCCCGTGCAGTCCATGGACCCCGCCAAGGTCCATGGCCTCGCGAAGGTCCTGCACGACCTCGGGGAAACGCGGCAGGTCGTCGTCTTCACCCACGACACGCGACTCCAGAGGGCCTTCACCGACCAGGACCTGACGGTGACCGTGATGGAGGTGGAACGGGAGGGTGGATCCTCGGTACGGGTGCGGCCGGTGACCGACCCCATCGACCAGGCGCTGGCCGACGCGCGCGCCCTCGCCCGTACGCCCGGCCTCCCGCCGGTCGCCATGACGCATGTGCTGCCTGGTCTGTGCCGCACCGTCCTGGAACGCGCGTTCTCCGAGGCCGCGTGGTTGCGGCTGCACCGCGCAGGGGTGGCCGAAGACGAAGCGGAGAAGGCCGTCGTAGGTGCCGTCAGGTTGCTGGAGATCGCGTCGCTGGGGCTCTTCGGGGAGCCGTCGAGGACGGCGGGTGAGGTCTACCGCGAGTTGCGCAGGCGGTGCGGCCCCGAAGCTGTGGATCTCGTCCGACGGTGCCAGGAGGGCGCTCACGAGTCGGGCACCTCCATGCCGGACCCGCTGCGGTTCGTAAATGAGATCAAGGCCGTCGCCCTGGCCGTCCGCAAGCCCGAGGAGGCGCCGTGAACGCGACCGTTCGCCAGTTGCTCGACACCGCCGACCTGCTCGTCGCGGACTCTGGCGAGGTGACCGTGATTCCCGCGGTGCCCGTACCCGCCCAGGCGACGGCCACCACGACGAACCGGTGTCGAGGTGCCGCCTTCGCACTCCGCATCGCGCTGGAGAGTACCGTCGCCCAGCGCCTCACCGCCGACGGTGCGCCGCCCGCGATCAGTGCGGGCACCCAGCGGGCCGCCTTCCTCTGGCTGCGCGGTTGCGTCGACGTCACAACGGCCCGTCGGGCGAAGGCCGTCTGGAGCCAGCTCTGCCTGGGATGCCACTACCACCAGTACGAGATCGGTCCCACTCCGGACCAGATCCGTGTCTGGGCCACCGAAGTCGCGGCGATCGTCGCCCTGCTGGCCCCCTGATCAACGCTCCGCGCACTCAGGCGGTGGTGCTGCCACTGCCCACAGAGAAAGGAACGAGGAACGACATCATGACGGCCCGTACGTCCAAGCGGACCCTGTACCGACTCAGGGGTGTGTCTCCCACCACCGACGCCATGTTCGACGCCCTGGACACAGAGCAGTTGGAGCGTGTCCACTCGGAACTCCACATCCCCGGTGCCCTTGGGGTGCCGGCCCTGCTGATCACCGGCAGCTTCGAACGGCCCGTGGCGAGCTGGTGCGACGAGATCTCCCGTACGACGGGCGTCGAGGTGTCGCGTCCGGTCAACCGCTCGGCCGGTCTCTTGATGCTCGCCGTCGACGGCGAGGTGTACGCCATCGGCTACGACCAAGGCTTCCGGCTGGTGCCCGACCGTCTGAAGGACCAGCGCTTCGGGCTGAGGTTCGCGTCCCGCCGAGTGGACCCCGCCCAGATCCGGGACCTGGTCTCGCACACTCCGAGCGGAGGACGCACTGACATCACCCTGATCCCGAGCGGAGCTCCGGTAGGGAGTCTGGGCATTGTGGAACACGCCCAGATCGTGCGCCGTCTCGGCGGCCATCTGGACGATCTCCCGCTCACCATCTCGCGGGACAACCCCGCGAAGGTCTCCAGCGCCGAGGGCGGTACCGGGCTGCGTATGCGGCTCGGGGTGGAGTCCCCTGACCTGATCGCCGACATTCGCGCGATCGCCGGCGTCCTGCGCGAGCAGAAGCCGAGCCCGGAGCTCGAGTTCGTCGAGCACGTCGTGCCTGCCGATGATCCCGGCGTTCTCTCCCGCCTGGAGACCGTCCTCGACGACCTTCTGGGTCAGGAGCCCGACGGGAGGATCAACGTCGCCGTTCCCGTCGATCATTGGGACGACTACATGTCCGCCCGAGCGTTTCGGGTCAGGATCAACAGCCGCGAAGCCGCCGAGCCGACCGACGACTTCGATCTCGATTACGTCCTGTGCCGGGCACGCGTCCAGCGGCAGGGCACCCGTGTGGCCGCGCTCCGAGAAGGAACCATCACTCTCTACCAGCACGACCGGGCCGATCGCGACGACGAGATCTGGACCTCCAGCGCGCTCCGATGGATCGAGGCAGAGGTGTTTCTCGGCTCACGCCGGTTCTTCCTGCTGGACGAGCACTGGTACGAGATCGACCAGGAGTACTTGACGGCGATCCGCTCCCACACCGAGCGGTTGATCACCGCGAGCCCGTCCGTCGACCTGCCCCCGTGGGTCCTCGGAGAGAAGGAGCGCGCCTACAACGAGTCCGTGCCGGATCAGCGCCCCGGGTACATCTGCTTGGACCGCGACAACGTCCGGACTGCGCTGCACCGCGGAAACGGCGTGGAGGTCTGCGACTTGCTCAGCCCGGACAACGTCCTGGTGATGGTGAAGCGCGCCAAGGGGTCCGACGCCCTGAGTCATCTCTTCAGCCAGGGTCTCGTCGCCGTCCAGACCTGGCGGAACTCGCCGGAGGGCAGGGAGCGGTTCGCCGAGAAGGTGGCCGCGGCCCGGAAGGGGCGGGGCCTGCCGGAAGGCTTCCGGCTGTCCAAGGTCGTCTTCGCGATCCTGCTGAAGGACGGTGTCGAACTCACCGCCGACACCTTGTTTCCCTTCTCACAAGTCACTTTGGTGCAGACGGCAAGGACGCTCGAAGCGTGGGGCGTCGAGGTCGAAGTCGTCGGCATCACCTCGACGCCACCCAGTGCGGCTCCGACCGGGATCACGCGGGTGGCGGCGTAGCCGCCTCAACGCGGAAGCGGTTGCCTACCGCGTACAGCGACGGGCATGCTACCTGGAGTCACACCACAACAGGTAGCAAAGCTTGGGCACTTGGTGCGGGATGTCCTCAAGGGGCAGCGTGCCTACGTTTCGCTGCAAGGAGGACGGCGCTATGCCGAGGGAGACCCTGTTCCGGCGGAAGCTGCAGCAGCGGCACCTCACGGTCTACGAGGCGTTCGTCGCGCAGTTCCAGCGGGCCGCAAGGGAGTTGGCTGATCGCGACGGCGATCCCCGGTTGGGGTCGCTCACGGTCTCGGCGCGGCAGTTCGATCGCTGGATGGGCGGGGAGTTGAGGGGGCTGCCGCACCCTGGGGCGTGTCGGGTGCTGGAGCGCATGCTGGGCAGCCGTGCCGATGAGCTGTTCGCCGGCTTACCTGGCGACGCGGCGAGCAGCAGGCCCTCCCTCGCCGCGATACCCCGACAGGCCGAGACGCACCCCGCAGTCAGCGACGGCGAAGAGAGCGTCGTGGAGATCGTCACCCGCACCCGGCAGCTCACGGCCAGCAATGCCGACGGCCGTACGATCGCCTTCCTCGGCTCGTCGCTGGAGGGCATCGTCGCGCGGTACGACCGCGAAGGGCCGAAGCCCCTCCGGGGGCAGGCGCGCTCGCTGCGGCAGTTGATGCACACCCTCCTGGACGGCCACCAGCCGCCGCGCGTCCGGCAGGAGTTGTTCCGGCTAGCCGCGCGGGCCGCCGGCCTGCTGGGGTACATGGCCGTCAACCTGGGCGACTTCGTGCTTGCCGAGGCGTACGCGACGGAGGCGCAGGATCTCAGTCGGGCGATTGATGACATCGAGACCGAGGTATGGGCGCGGGGGACGCTGTCCTTCAGTTACTACTACGCGGGCCGATACGCAGCGGCGGACGCCTGCGCCGAGGCTGCGGTGGCCATGGCCCCCGGCAGTGCGCAGGCGATCCGGCTCCTGGTCAACGGCCGGGCACGCGCGCTCGGGAAGATGGGCGACCGCATGGCCGTGGAGCGGGCGATCGGCCAGGCGTTGGAGCTCTCGGCGCTGCACGACGTCGCGGCCGGGCTCACCCCGTGCATCTCCTTCGAGCCCTACGGGTACGCCCGCACAGTGGCGAACGCCGTCACGGCTCAGCTGTCCGCGGGCCAGGTCGAGGAGGTGCTCGCCACGGCTGAGCGGATCGATGACCTCGTGGAGGACTCGGATCCGTGGAGCCGTTCCCTCGTCCGACTCGACGTCGCCACGGCCCTGTTGCGGCAGCGTACGCCGGATGTCGACCGGGCGATGTCGCTGGGTCGGGAAGCACTGGCCTTCTGCTGTGATGCGCCGATCAGGTCGGTGTGGCAGCGGACTCGGGACCTCTACGACCAGGCCCGCGAATGGCAGGACCACCTGGCCGTAAGGGAGTATGGGGACGAACTCCGTACGTGGAGCTCCCAGCCCGCAGTTCTGGCGATGTCGCGTGCCGGGGCCTTGTAATCCGAAGGAGAACGCCGGGTGCATCTGCTCGCGTCCGACCCCGCCACGTTCCCGGTGGAGCCTCCCGGCGATCTGAACGACGCCCAGGCCATCACGGTCCACGACTGGGCCGCTTTCGACGCGCTCGACGAGATGACTGACCACTGGTCGCGGCCCGGCTGGTCGGACGGCACTCGGGCCTACTACTGGCTGCTCGCGTTCCGCGGCGTTCCAGAGCTCGACGACCTCGCACTCCGCTGCCAAGAGATCCTGTCGCCGCTCGGTCTTGACCCGGTCCCCGCTGACGGATTGCACGTGACACTGGTCAGAGTGGGTTCCCCCGACACCGTCGATTCCGTGCAGCTACGCCGACTCGCCGAGACAACTCGGACCAGGCTGCCTCGACGCTTCACTCTGCGAGCAGCTCCACTGGCGGGCTCACGGGGAGCGGTGCGGCTGACGCTCAGCCCATGGGAACCGCTGGTGAACCTGCATGCCGCGCTCGTCGCAGCCAACACCACGGTCGGTCTGCCGGTGAGGAAAACAACCGCCCGTTTCCGACCGCACCTCAGCCTCGCGTACAACAACCGCCGACGGGACGCCGCCCCCGTCATCGAGACGGTGGCCTCGCTGCGTTCCCTGCAAGCCGTCGAGCTCAGTGTCGCCAACGTGCAGCTCGTGGAGCTGCGCAGGTGCGGGGCGGAGTACCGGTGGGAGGTCCTGGAAAGCCTCCCGTTCACGGAGTAGGAGTTCGCCGGCCGTTGCCCAGGGCCATGACGGCCACGACCGCTTTCCCCCGGTCCGCGGACCGGACGAACCATTTCTCCGCGAGGACCTCAACGAGGTAGAGCCCGCGTCCGCTCTCCAACAGCTCACTTCCGCGAGTCGCTTCGGGTACGCGCACGGCTTCGGCATTCCGCTCAGCGTCGTGGACCCACACGACCGCCGTTTCCTCGTACACGTCCAGGTCCATCCGCACCGGGCCGCCGGGCGTGTGCTGGAGGGCGTTGGTGACCAGTTCGCACGCGACGACCACGGCGTCATCGATCTGCGGCTCCGGAGCACGCCCGCTGAGCGCTCGACGGACGAGGTCTCGCGCGAGACCTTGCGGCTCGTCGCAGGTGAGCAGTTCCAGGCGGTGGTGCTGGACGAGCCCGTCGCCGAGGTCATCGGTTGTGACGCGTCCAACTGTGGATCCAGGCACGGTCTCGTCTCGCTTCCGGTAGCACCGGTCGGGGCGTTCCAGCGTGCTGCCCGAGGCCCGGCGTGCCCACGTCGGCGGTACGCCGTCCTGGCGCCATTTCGGTGTGCGGAAACGGCGTAGGAACGACGGCTCGACGGCGTACCGGCGCGCAACGCCATCCGCGACCTTCTTCGTAGGCCGTCGTCGTGGCCTGAAGGTGCGCCAGCCGAATGGATGGCCACGCGCCACGCCGCAGACAGACCGTGTCCGCCCCGACCAGCACTCAGAAGGAGAACCGTGGTGATGACGCATGCCCCTCGGCCGGACCGGGGCGCTCCAGCGCCCTTACCCCTGCCCGTCTCTAAGCTCATTCTCTTCGACCTCGACGGAGTTCTCGTCGACACCCTTCCTGTGATGCGTTCCGCGTGGCAGGCGGTGTGTGCGCAGCATGGGATCGACATCCCGTTCCGCTCGTACGCAAAGCACTTGGGCCGCCCCTTCTCCGACATCATGGCGACGCTCGGCGTTCGACAGATCGAGGAAGTGGCGAGCACCTACGATGCCGTCTCGACGCGCGACGCCCACCTGGCACGGCCGTTCCCCGGCATCGAAGCCGCGCTGCACACCATCACGGCCGGTGGTCAGCGAATCGGAGTGGTGACCTCGAAGCCCCTGGCGCGAGCCGTCCCCCTGCTGGAACGCCTCCGCTGTCCGTTCTCGGTCGTCCGCGCACCGGGACGAGAGCGGGGCAAGCCCGCCCCCGACACCCTGCTGGCAGCCCTCGTCGAGACAGGGACCGATCCGGCGGACGCGACCTACGTGGGTGATATGGCCGTGGACCAGGAGGCGGCCCGGCGCGGCGGCCTCCGCTATGTGCACGCGGGCTGGGGATACGGCGAGCCGACGGCGCCGGAGCCCCTTACGGCCCACGAGCCCGCCCAACTGTTCGGGCTGCTGCGCGATTCGCTCGCCCCTGAGGAAGCAGCGTGAGCATCACAGAGCAGGTAGACGCGCTGATGCTCGCCATGGAAGAGGAGTACGGCGACGTGGTCAGGACGCCCGGCGGCGTCAGTTGGCTGCACACCCATCACGTCCCGGTCCGTCGGCTGGTGACACGCGTGGTCAAGCGGCTGACGACCGAGGCCCTGGGCGACGACGGGACAGGCCACGAGCTGGTGGTCGCCCGTCACGACCCCGCGCTCGGCTATGTGACCTACCACGTCTCCGACGCGGGCGTGGCCTACCTCCTCGACCGCTCAGCGACAGCAGCGCCCGATGCGACAGAGGAATACCTGCCCGTTCGGACGTCGGCTGAGCAGCAGCATCCGCCGATCGCCCAGACGCCTGTGTGCGCGGTGTCCTGGTCGTCCCGCCATGTCGAGACGATGCTGCCCGTGTTGTCCGACCTCGCCCGTCGAGGTACCGCAAGCACCGTGCTGGATCTCGCCACGGACGCGAGTCACGCCGTTCCCAACCTGCGGCACTCGATGATCTCTGTTCTGCGGATGCCCCAGGAGTTGCTGGCCGCCAACGGCGGACCGCCCGCCCACGTCCTTCGTGAGGTGCGCAGCGAACGCACCACACGAGTCGGGCAACACGCGTTCTCCGTACGGAAACTGGCCGAACTCGCCATGCGCGTGCTGCTGCGCAGCGCGGACGCCACTCAGCCGTCCTGGGCGGCGGCGGTCAGGATCGAGAACTGGTTCGACTCCGTACTTTCGCGGCTGCGTCCTTCGGTCCTCTTGTGCAGCAACGACACGAGCCCGGCCGGTGCCCTCGCGGTTCGAGCGGCTGAGCGTGCGGGCGCCGACACGGTCTACGTCCAGCACGGGGCGTGGGTGGAGGGGCAGGTCGCCTGGCGGGCGCAGCACTGCCGGCACATCGCCGTCATGGGAACCCGCGACGTGATCACCGCGCGGTTGTGGACCCGACGAGCCGACGCCCAGGTCTACGTGGTCGGGCAGCCGCGTTTCGACGTCCTGGCCGACGTGGACCGGGTGGCCCACCGCCGCTACCTGGAGGAGGTCCTGTTGGACCAGGCGCGGGAGGTGCCACCGAAGATCTTGCTGTGGGCCTGCCAGCCATTCCGTGAGCAGAGGCTGCGCAGTCAGTTCGAGGTCATTACGGAGGGGCTGCGGCAAGCGGGGAGCGGATGGGGACTGGTGATCGCCCCGCACCCTGCCCAAGGCGCCGGTGCCTTCGGCCCACTGCTGGAAGCCGCCAACGGCACCGTGGCCCTGGCAGATCCGGCCGTCGGGGCTCGCGGCTGCCTGGCCGGTGCGGACGCCTTGATCTCCGCCTCATCCACCTGCGGCATCGAGGCCGTCCTGCTGGACGTACCCGTACTGGAACTCGTGCTGCCGGCGACGCGCACTCTCGGCCTCGCCGACCAACGAGCCGCACTGCGGTGCTCCTCCGGTCGGGACATCGCCACGGCGCTGGGGTTCATCACCGGGGAGTCGGGTTCGGCCCGGGTACCGGCGACCGCCAAACGCGCGATCTGCCATGAGGTCGGCCGCAGCGCCGCAGCCGTGGCGGACATCGTCGCCCAGGCGCTCCCCGAAGCCACCGACGAAGAACAGCGTTCCCCCCACCCGATCGCCCAGGTCGAGGCGACCGCTCCCGACAGGCATGGCCAACCGACTCGGCCCGACACGGCACAAGGAGGTACGACCCGATGATCACGTTCGCAGCGGACAGCGTCGCCGAACTCTTCGCCGGCGCCCTCGGCGCCGCTCGCAAAGGCCAGCGCGTCAGCCCGAGGGGAATGGCGACGCGCGAAGTGCTGGACGTCGGCATCCGGCTGACGAACCCACGTGCGCGCCTCCTGCTCGCTCCTCCGACCCGCGTCCCGAATCCGGCCTTCGCCGTGGCCGAGACGGTGTGGATCCTGTCGGGCTCGGACGCACCGTGGATCTTCGACTTCAACGACCAGCTCGCTCAGTACGCCGACGACGGGATCCTGCGTGGTGCGTACGGGCCGCGGCTGCGTCGATGGGGCGGTTCCGTCGACCAGTTGCGGCGCGTCGTCGAGATCCTCAAAGCGGACCCGGACTCCCGGCGGGCGCTGATCCAGCTCTACGACCCGGCCCGGGACGCGGCAGGCCACCGGGACGTGCCCTGCACGCTCGGATTCCAGTTCCATCTGCGCCACGGCCGCTTGGACATGGCCACGTCCATGCGTGGCCAGGACGTCTGGATCGGTCTGCCGTACGACCTGTTCTTCTACACCACACTCCACGAACTCGTTGCGGGGTGGCTCGGAGTGGAGACCGGCGACTACCGGCATCACGTCGGTTCGCTGCACGTCTACGAGCGCGACATGGAGCGTGCCGCGGCCATCACGTCCGTGACGTCCTTGCCGGAGATGCCCGAACTCAGCATCGGCTGGGACGGGTTCGACGGCCAGCTCGCCCGGGTCCAGGCCGGAGAAGCGACGGGCCACGCCGGATGGGACGCGATGGCCGCCACCATGCACAGTTATCGCCTGTGGAAGCAGGGGCGCCGAGACGACGCGCGGCGTCACGCCGAGAACATCGACGGACCGCTCCACGCGTCCTTGGCGGCGTGGTACGCCAAGCTGGCTCCCGGTCCCGTCCGCCACGGGAACGAGGTGACGCGGCCGTGAGGCGATCACCGTCCGTGGTGCTGGGTCTTTGCGCCTTCACCCACGACTCCGCCGCCGCCCTGTTGGTCGACGGCCGGCTCGTCGGCTTCGTGGAGGAGGAGCGCCTTTCAGGCGTCAAGCACACGAAGGAGTACCCCTCGCTCGCCGTCGACTGGCTGACGGCAGAGACCGGCCTCGCTCCCGCGGACATCGACGTCGTGGCCTACAACTTCCAGGGCCCGCGCTACTTCGCCGCCGTCGCGGAAGCGCCCCGGTGGGCGCTGTCCTCGGCAACCCGGGCGCAGGCCCTCCAGCGCGCCGCCGGATTCGCCAAGGTCGGCGTACGGACGATGCGGCGCCTACGGTCACTCGGCCACCGGTTCCCCCAGGCGCGCGTCCACCCGGTGCTCCACCACCGGGCCCACCAGCTCACGGCCTTCGCGGCGTCGGGCTGGGACGAGGCGGCCGTCCTGGTCGTCGACAGCCTCGGCGAGACGCAGACCACCACGATCGGCCGAGGCCGACTGCACCCGTCCGGTAGGCCGGACGTCGAAGTTCTGCACGCGCTGCGCGACCCCGCCTCGCTCGGCTACGCGTACGGCGCGGTCACCGAACACCTGGGATGGCGGCGCGGCGATGAGGAGGGCACGGTCATGGCCCTCGCTGCCCTTGGTGACCCGGCTCGTTTCCGCGACCTGTTCGAACAGGCGATCCGCACCAGCGGCACCGGGTTCACCCTCGACCCCTCGATCTTCCCTCTGCGCGTACTCAGCTCGGGCCACGCGCGAACCTCGCCCAGGTTCGCCGACCTGACGTGCCGACCGCGTGCGGCCGACGCACCGGTCGAAGCCGTCCACCAAGACCTCGCTGCCGCCCTCCAAGAGCGCACCGACGAGGTCATGCTGCACTTGGCCCGTCGTGCCCGAGAGCTGACGGGTTCGCGACGGCTGTGCCTCGGCGGCGGCGTGGCCACGAACTGCGTCAGCGTCGGTCGGATCGTTGATGCCGGCTTCTTCGAAGAGGTCTTCGTACCGCCGGCTCCTGGCGATGCCGGTACGGCTCTGGGCACCGCGATAGCCGGTCACATGGACCGCAGGGGCACCGGCCCGCTCACCGGGATCGCCGGGGAGTGCTACCTCGGCCCGACGTTCTCGCACACCACGCTCGACCTCGGCCGGTGGCCGACGCTGCACGAGCACCGTCTTCCCGGTGACCCCGCCGAGTTCCTGGCGGACCGACTCGTCGCAGGCGCCATCGTCGGCCTGTTCCAGGGCCGCCTCGAGGCCGGTCCGCGTGCCTTGGGCAACCGCTCCATCCTCGCCTCACCACTCCAAGCGGGGGTGGTGAAGAGGCTGAACGCTACCGTCAAGTTCCGCGAACCCTTCCGGCCCTTCGCGCCGATGGTCACCGAGGAGCGGGCCGACGAGTTCTTCACCCTCGGCCAGCGGGCGCCCTTCATGTCGATGGCGTCCGGCGTCACCGAGGCAGCTCGAGAACGCATACCGGCGGTCGTGCACGCCAACGGCACAGCTCGGCTCCAGACGGTCAGCTCCGCGCAGAACCCCTTCATCCACAGAGTGTTGGAAGCGTTCGGTCGGCGGACGGGAGTCCCGGTGCTGATCAACACATCGCTGAACGTGAAGGGTCAGCCCATCTGCGGCACCCCTGACATGGCGCTCGGCTGCCTCGTCGGCTCGGGTCTGGACGCCCTGCTGCTCGACGGGAGGTGGATCACCAAGTGAAGATCGGATACAGCTTCTGGGGCTTCCTCGGATCGGGGATCACCGACACCCCCGACGGCGGTCGCAGTCACCGCCGCCCCCTGATCGATGCCCTTCTCGCCCGGGGCCACGAGGTCGTCTTCCTCCAGACCGACCGCGACCGTACCGAGGCGGGTGACGACCTCGGCGGCGCGTATTCCTTCGATGCCGTCGGCTTCCCGGACATCGACGTGCTCTTCCTCGAATGGCGATGGCCCGTCAAGGGCCGCAACACCACTCCGTGCGGCACCTCCGACCACACTTGCGACCGCCACCGCCAGGCCGATCTGCTCCGGCGGTACGCCCGTCCGGACGGCGCTCCGACCGTCATCTGGGACAAGGACCGCCAGCTGGGCCAGGATGACCCCTGGCGCCACGCCCCTGGTGTACAGGTGTGCGAGGCCGCACTCGCACCCAGTCCCGGTTCCCGCCGACTGCTCTTCCCCGTGGACGACTCGCTCCTCGACGCGGCCGATCCCGTAGCGCTGGCGGCGCGTCCACGCCCGATCAGCCTCGGCTATGTGGGGAACCAGTACGACAGGGACGCCGCCTTCGACACGTTCTTCGCACCGGCGGCCCTGCACGTTCCCCACCAGGTCGCAGGCAAATGGCCGCGCACATCGGCATGGCCCCGCGTCTCCTTCCTCGGGCGCGTCCCCTTCGCCGAAGTGAACCGTCTTTACGGGCGGTCGCTGGCAACGCTTCTTCTGCTGCCCGAGCGCTACGCCACAGCCGGACAGATGACACAGCGGATCTTCGAGGCGGTGCTGGCCGGCTGCTTGCCACTCGCCCCGTCGAGCATCCGCAGCGTCGAAACGTTCGTTCCCCCGTCCCTGATCGTGCACGACGGCGACGACGTGACGCGTCGGATCAACGAGCTGCGCGCGAGCACTGGTGGCGCGGCGCACGTCGACCTCATCGCCGCATGCGTCGAACGGCTTGAGATCTTCCGGCTCAGTCACCAGGTCGCGGCACTGGAGGCGGTCCTGGCTGCGGCCTTGGACCGCGCGGAAGGGGCAACGCGGTGAGACTTGTCCTGCTCGGCTCGTCCAACCCCTCTACCGTGGAGCACCATGCAGAAGGTCGCCATCGTCGGCTGCGGAGGCAGCGGCAAATCCCACCTGGCCCGTCATCTCGGAGCGGCGCTGCGGGCCCCGGTGACGCACCTGGACGCGGTCTACTTCGACGACGAGTGGAACGCGCTCCCGGCGGAGAAGTTCGCCGCCGCCCAACGCACCCTCGTGGCCGAGCCGCGATGGGTGATCGACGGCAACTACAACTCCACGCTGTCGATCCGGCTCGACGCCTGCGACACCGTCGTGCTCATGGACGTGTCCACCCTCGCCGCTCTGTGGGGCATCGTCTCGCGGCAACTCCGACATGGAGCGGGTCACAAGGGAAACGGCGTCCACAACCGGGTCACGTGGGGCGTGATCAAGTACGTCGCTACCTACCGGCGCAAGATGAGGCCGCGCGTGCTGGCGAAGATCGAGGAGTTCGCTGTCGGCCACGCCGACGTAGTGCTGCTCACCGGTCGTCGACACGCAGGCCGATGGCTAAGCGAAGTCTCGGCCGACCACATGCGCTGACAATTCCCCGTACCGCCACCTACCGATCTGGGAGGTCAAGGCGGTGAACGGCTCCGACAACCCCTTCCTGGCTCCGTCCCTGGAGTCGCTGTACGGCGGCGCCGACCGCCTTGCCGCGCGTACGTCGGCGTTGGGCCTCGCGAAGGTCTCGGGTCGCTCCGTACCCCTCACCATCGCGCAGTTGGCCGTCGAGCACTCGTCGGCGGACACTCCCGTGCGCGTGGTGGCGGACATCGGCTGCGGTCGGGGAACGAGCAGCCAAGTGCTCGTCGAGCGGCTCTGCCCGAGTCGGCTGACCGCCGTCGACGCCTCACGCGCGATGGTCGCCACGGCGCGCGAACGGGTCGGCACGACCTCTGGCTCGAAGACCGACTTCGTACAGGCCGACTTCCATCACCTCCCGCTGAAGGCGGGCACGTACGACCTGGTCAGCGCTGCCTTCTGTCTCTACCATTCGGCTCGTCCTTCGCAGGTGCTCGCCGAGTTCGCACGTGTCCTCGATCGCCGAGGTGTCGTGATCCTGGTGACGAAGAGCGCGGACAGTTACCGTGAACTGGACTCGCTCGTGGTCTCCGCCGGACTTGATCCGGACGCGCTTCACCGCGAAAGCCTCTATGCCGCGGCACACAGCGGCAATATCGCTTCGCTGGCGGCCGGCGCCTTCGATGTCTTGCACGTAGAGCACGAGGAGCACTGTTTCCGGTTCACGGACCTGGCCCACGTGGCCGCCTACGTTGCGACCAATCCCAAGTACCACCTGCCGCCGGGCCTGAGTGGTGATGCAGAGGCCATTTCTGAGGCCCTCCGGCTCAGGCTTCCGGACGTTCCCGTGGCCGCCAGTTCGGTCGTCACCTACGTCGTCGCCCGTCCACCGGGAGCTCGCCGATGACAAGCCGATACACCAAGCGCTACACCAGTGCAGAGCGCTGCCAGACCGCTGTGCGCAACTACACCTGGCTTGCGCAGCATGCGGCTCCTCTGCTGCTGCCGGCTCTTCGTGCGGTCGGTCCCACCAGCCTTGTCTTCGAATTCATCGAGGGTCGGCACGCCGAGCCCGCGGACCTGCCCCGAATCGCAGCTCACATGGGAGACGTGCACGGAGCCGTCTGGGTGGACGACCTGCACCGCGCTCGGCTCGACGCTCCGCACACGCCCGGCCAGGGCCTGGCGCTGGCGGACTACCCAACGTCGCGCAGGCGGGCCTTGGCCGCACGCCACTCGGCCGGGTTCCTTCCGCGCCCGGCCGACCTCGCCGCCGCCCAAGAGCTCCTGACCCGGACGCTCACCGGCCCCGCTGCCTTCTACAAGGACGCCAACCCTCGTAACTTCCTCATCACGGCACACGCCATCGTCACGATCGACGTCGACGACCTCACCCTCGCGCCCTTCGGCTACGACCTTGCCAAGCTGATCGTCACGCTCACCATGACGCACGGTCCCCTCCCCACGACCGCTGTCCGCGAAGCCCTCGACCAGTACAACCGGGCCGCCTCCTTCCACCACCAGAGTCTCGGTCAGACGGACATGGAGCGACTCGCCGCCTGCATGCGCCTGCACGGCATTCTCACCGCTCCGTACCTCGGCAGAGGCGGCTACCAGCAAAGGGTCCCGGGGTTTGGTGCGTCCCCTTCCTGTCACACGAAGCGCGAGGGCACCGAATGATCACCTCGGAGGTCGTCCTCCTACGACACGGCCAAGCGCAGCGGAACGTCAGCGGCGTGGTCCGCGGACGCGCAGCGGGCTGACTGGCCTCGGCCGAGCACAGGGGTCACGAGACCGGCGACCCCGAATCAGCGACGCACGGACGCGCGCTTCTGAACCGCCTTGCCAGATCCTTACCTCACTCATCTGGAGGATGAGATGACCGGAACTACCCAGCCCGGACTGCCGAGACGACACATCCGCCGCGCCGTGGTCACCGGCTCTGCCGGGTTCATCGGCTCCCACCTCGCGCGCGCATTGTTGGAGCAAGGCACCACTGTTATCGGTGTCGACCGACGCGACGAGAACAGTGACCAATCGGCTGCCGCCAACCTGGCACCGCTGATCGGCCAACCCGGCTTCGTGCCCGTGACAGCCGATCTGCTGACCTGTGCCCTCGAACCGGTGCTGCTCGATGCCGACGTTGTCTTCCACCTCGCGGGGATGCCAGGCGTCCGGCCCTCCTGGGGACCTCAGTTCAGCACGTACGTGCAGTGCAACATCCTCGCCACGCAACGCGTGATGGATGCCGCCACCCGGCTCGGTGTCCCGCGCGTCGTGGTGGCTTCCTCATCCAGCGTCTACGGCCTCACGAAGGCCGGGGCCAGCCTGGAGACCGACCACCTACACCCGGCGTCGCCGTACGCGGTCACCAAACTGGCCGAGGAGCAGCTCTGCCTCGCGCACGCGGCCCGGCCCGACTGCCACACCACCGTGTTGGCCCTCCGGTACTTCACCGTCTACGGGCCCCGGCAGCGCGCGGACATGTTCATCCACCGGGCGCTGTACGCGGCCTTCTCCGGCACCCCGCTCCGTGTCTACGGCGACGGGAACCAGCGGCGCGACTTCACTTACATCGATGACGCCGTGTCGGCCACGTTGGCCGCGGCAACAGCGTCGGACGACACCGGCGTGGTCAACGTCGGCGGTGGGACGAACGCCTCCCTCGCCGAGGTGATCCAGCTCGCCGAGCAGCTGACCGGCCGCACCGTCTCGGTCGAGTACTTCACCACCCGCAACGGAGACGTCCCCGTGACACGGGCCGACAGCTCGCGGGCGCTCACCCATCTCGACTGGAAGCCCAGGGTCGACCTGGCGGCCGGTATGGGTGCGCAACTGCAACACATCGCCCGTCGTACCGCCCGCCAAGCCGCCTGACGGAAGGCCCAGCGCCTTTCGACGGCGATCACCGACAGGGCTTCCTGGACGGTCACTTCCGCCGGATCGATAACCCTCCCCGCTCAAGCGACGGCGACGCCACTGGTCGTCGCCCCGTCCCCAGTCACCTCAGCGATAGGAGCCGCGTCATGCCCCCCGCTCTTCGCCAGCTATCTAGTCCGCGCCACATCGCGGTGGTTCCCTGCCGCTGGGGCGCCTCCAGGTTTCCCGGTAAACCCCTCGCGCTCTTGGGCGGGTACCCGCTGCTGTGGCACGTCCACCAACGCTGTCTCGAAGCCCGCACCATCACCGAGGCCGTGGTGGCGACGGATGACGACCGCATCCGTGCGGCTTGTGACGATCTCGGCATTCGCTGCTTGATGACCGGCGAACACGCCACCGGGACGGACCGGGTAGCCGAATGCGTCCAGCATCTGGATGCCGACGCCTTCATCAACGTCCAGGGCGATGAGCCCTTCATCAGCCCTGATGCCATCGACGCGGTATCACTGGCTCTGGCCGAATCGCCATCGGACTTGCTCGTCGTCAACGCCTGTGCGGAACTCCACGCGCCGGCAGCCGTGCTTGACCACAATGTCGTCAAGGTGGTCACGACTACCTCGGGCAACGCCCTGATGTTCTCCCGGCAGCCGCTCCCGTATCCCCGCGACGCCTACCCGGCGTATCTTCGGCAACTCGGCCTGTACGGCTTCACCCCGGAAGCCCTGCGAACGTTTCGCTCCCTACCGCAGGGGCCTCTGGAACGAGCCGAGGGCGTGGAGATGCTGCGCTTCATCGAGCACGGCTACGAAGTCCGAACGGTGCTCGTCGCCGATGAAGGCATAGGCGTGGACACGCCGGAGGATCTGCGCCGGGCCGCCGCTCAGATGGAAGGGGCGCGGCGACCAACCGCACCCCTTCCGTAGATCTCCGTCCCTCCAGTTAGACCTCGGTCTCTATCAACCCGTCCGCATCACAGCGACGGTCGTAGGCGTCGAGCAAGTTGGCCTGGACTGCGGTCGGGTACTTCCCGAAGGCGGCCAGGTACCGGAGGAAGTCGTCGCCGAGCGGATCGACGGTCTCGCCGTACTCTGCCTCCCACTGGGCCGCGAAGGTCGCCGCCCGAGCCTGAATCAGCGGGGCGAAGACACGGTCCAGTTTGTAGTCGTCGCAGGTTGAAACAGCGAGGGGCTCAAGGGCTTCCAGGAAGGTCACGTCGTCCTGTACAGCCCAGTAGGCCACGCCGACAAGTTCCTGCACGGAAACCCGTATGCGAGCGCGGGTGTCGGGGTCTGTGAGCCAGAACGGCGGGGGCGCCTCGGTTCCGGTGTTCGCAGCGTTCGCGGCACTGGTCTCGACGGAGTTGTTCATGCTGATCGCTTCCTTTGCTGGGTGGTGAACGAGGGATTCTCGAATCAGAGGCCGCGGGGGCCGCCCCTGGCCTGTGGGGTGGGGGCCGTGGGCGACGACGTGAGCAGCCCAGGTCCGGCGGCGGTCTGATGGCCGACACTGCGCATGCGGGCGACTTCCGCGCGGTGGTTGGGGATGGGCTGGTGGCCGAGGCGTTGGATGCGTAAGGCGAGGACGGTGGCGGGGCTGCGGGCGGTGTCGAGTTCGCGTTGGCGCGCCGTCCTGCGGAGGAGCTGACGGGGGTCGTGTCCGCGCTGTACGGCCTCGGCCAGGGCTCCGGCCAGGGCAGCCCATTGGGGGTCGGCTGCGATGCGTGCGGCCTGCTCCGGGATGGCGGCGGCGAGGTCGCGGGCGAATCCCTGTTCCGTGCCGCGTGTGGGTGCGTGCCAAGCCAGAGTGTCAAGCGGGCGTTGTGCGGCATGGTCGACCGCTTGTTGGAGGTGGGTGACGGTCTGGCGGGCGGCTTCTGCCTGCTGCTGGTGGTGGCGGCGGGTGTGCCATTGCTGGATGAGCTGGACGGCGAAGATCGTTGCGGCCAGCGCGACGGCGACGATGTCCTCGCCCGGGGTCGTGCCGCTGGTGGCGAGGTAGACGAGGTCGCGTGTGGTCTTCCGGAACTCGCGGGTGGCCTGGTGTTCGGCTTTGGTCTGGGAGACGGTGGCCCGCGCGAGAGCCCGCTCGGCGTGCCGGAGTTGCTGCCTCAGCTCGGGCGGGACCTGCCGGGTGAGGACGGTGAGGCTTTCGTGGAAGGCGACGATGTGCGCCTGGGCGGTGCCGTCGTCTCCTGCGTCGTCGGCGAGGGCCGGGATGAGGTGGGTGTCGATGGCATCGGCGTATGCGAACAGAGGATTTTCAGGCCGTGTACGGCGTGCGGTCGGGTGGTCCTCCGGGGCCGGGTTCGCAGCTAGGCGTTCGCGTGCCTGGGGCCAGGACAGGTCCTTGGCCAGGTCGGAGGCGGCGAACCAGACCGGCTCGCCGTCCTTGTTCACGTCGCCGGGCCGGTTGACCTTGTAGCCGGCGATGTCTCCCGACTCGGTGAAGCGACGGATGTGGACGTTCACTCCGAGGCCGGTCTCCAGCAGGTCGAAGAACCCCTCAGGTGTGGCAGCGTGCGCGAGACCGGTGCGGATCTGCTCCCGCAGCCATTCGCGTGACGACTGTTCCCAGCCGTGCCGCTCCGCCTTGTACACCTCCGCGCTGGAGGGCCGGCGGGAGGCGGTCCTGTCGCCGGACTTCAGACGTCGCAGCCCCAGTTCGCGTTCCAGTTTGCGGCATTCGTCCTGGGCGCGCCGGGCCGCGCCGTGGTCGCGCGGGGCACGGCCGTCCTCGCGTACGTAGGTGGCCATGATGTGGATGTGGTCGGCCGCGTGGCGGACGGCGATCCAGCGGCAGGCCATCTCGTCCCCGTCGGGAGCGATGCCGGTGGCGTGCACGACACGCCGTGCGACCTCGCCCCACTCCGCGTCGGACAGCTCGCGGTCCTCGGGCGCGGTGCGTACCGGGCAGTGCCACACGTGGCCGCCCTTGCGGGGGCGGCCCTCGGCGCGGTGCCGGTTGACCGGTACGTCCAGCAGGTCGGCGAGCCGGGTGAGGGTCACGTCCTGGTCGCGGCCCGGGTCGGGCACCCCGCGGTCGAGCCAGGCGCCGACGAGATGCGGGCCGAGGTGCTCGTCGTGTTTGCCGGAACCGTAGAGGTAGCCGAGCAGGCCCCGGCCGTCGGAGCCCAGCTTCCGCTGGATGTCGGGGACCATCAGGCCGCTTCGTTCAGGCGCAGGGTCACGTCGTGGATCTCGGCCAGGACGTCGTCCAGCCGAGCCAGCGTGTACTCCACCCGGGACGGCTCGATCGGGATGTCCATATGCCCCTGACGAACGAGCTGGTTCAGGTTGTTGCCGAGCGCGTACAGGGCGCGGCCGAGCTCTTCACCGAGCGCGCGCAGGGCACGCTCGTGCGGGAGGAGAGCCGCGATGCGGTACGTGGCGACCGCCACCGTGGCATCCGCTATGAAGCCGGAGAACGACGGTCCGCGTTCGGCGACCGCCTGCTCCACGACAGTGATCTCGGAGGCGGCGAACCGCGTGGAGCGGTGCCGGTCACGCGGTTCGGCGCCGCGTGGGCGTAGGCGCCTGGCCTTCATCGGCCGGCTGTCGGGGTGATCGACGGACAGGCGTGGGCGGTCCAGGGCGGCTACGCCGTCATGAAGGAACGCGGCGAGGCTGACACGGTCGGCGGCGGGCTCTGGTGTGTTCGGCTGATCGGTGTCGGCGTGCGGCGTGACGAACGGGTGCGCGCACGTGGGCTTGTCCGAGTCGCGGCAGCCCCCGGCCTCGACTTCCAGGTCCGGCGCCCCCGCCGGACCCGCTGCCACCCCTGGGGTGGAGGCACCCGCATCCGCGCCGCCAACGGTGGCACGGATGCCCAAGCTTGCTCCCCCGCAAGGCTGGGGGCTGGCTGCTCCGTTGCAGGTCAGTGTAGTTGTAGGGGTGCACTCCTCGCTTGCTCGGTCGTTGGCGTCGTGGTGGCGGGACATGCGGTTCTCCGGGGTTCATCGAGCTTTACGGAGGCGGAGGAGTGCGGCCCTGGGCGGGCTCTGTGGGGGCATGCGGCCGGGGTCGCGTGGAATCCCGGCGCGGGCGTGGCGGCCATCCGGGGCCAGCCGAAGTCGGGCCGCCCCGGCCGGTTCAGTCGGTGCCGGGGTGGGATCGGGCTTCGTCGCTGGGATGGAGGAGCTTGAGTGCCTCGGCTACGCGCTCGTTTCCCGCCGAGATCCCTTGGGCTTCGATGGCCTGACGGGCCAGGGCGCGGGTGACCTGGCCGGAATCCGGATAGGACCGGCTGATGATGTCGGCGAGCTGCTCGATCGACGCCTCGGCCTTGCGTCCGCCACGCCCGGTCCGCGAGCGCTCGCCGGAACTGTCGCTCGCCTTGTGAACAGGGCTTTCCTCAGCGACTGGAGAGGTTGCGTAGTTCTGGCCGGCGGCGTCCGCCAACTCAAGGGCGGGCCCGTCTTCCGCTCCGGCTGCTGCGGTGGACCGGGCGGGCTTCGGAGGCGCTGCCCGCTCCCCGGCCGGAATCATGGCCGGGGCCGCCGGAATCATGGTGGGAGTTCCGGCGGCCGTGCGGCGGCTGTTGCTCTGGCAGCCGATGAGGATGTGCATGTGGGTGGCTCCGGCCAGGGCCAGCGGGGCGATGGCCGACAGGACGGCCACGGTGTGATCGCCGAGGGTCAGGGTGTGGACGCCGGGCTGGTTGAGGCGGACGGCGTGCACAGCGTTGGCCCACAAGCTGGACGCGGTAGCCGCGCCGAACAGGGTCCAGGCGTAGGCGCGGGCGGACCAGGGTGCGTCGCGCAGGACCAGGAGGGCACGGATGCCGTAGGCGATGAACCCGTCGATGACCAGCGGGAACAGGTAGGCCAGGTGCGGACGGATGTGGACGGCGACGGCCATCTGCCGCAGGGCGTCGTACGACAGGGCGCCGCCGGCCAGGCCGAGCACGATCAGCGTGAGCGGGTCCCACCAGGATGTTCGTCGGGCGGAGGCGGTCTCGGCAAGCGGGGTCTGGTGGGCGGGTGGCGGTGGCGCGGTGGTGGGCATGGAGGCTCCAGTCAGGGACGGGCTGGTGGCGGGGTGTTCCGGGGCATGCCGGAGGGAGGCAGGGCGGTGAGGTCGCACACGGGCGTGTCGGCTCCGGTGGGAGTGACCGGCAGCCGACCGCTATCCGCGCGAGTCGGGGCGCGGACGTGGGCACACGGCGGCCTGCCGTCCGCTGAGCGCGGTGGCGGCGGACGGTGCGGTGGGGGGGGTCAGGCTCTGACGGGAAGGACCCGGCCTGGGCCGGTGTTCAGGGCGGCGCGGACCTTGGCCCTGCCCCGGGCGGCAATGCTCGCTCGGGCCGCGATGTCCTCGGTTTGTCCGGGCCGGCGGCCGAGACCCGCACAGGAGCGGCAGACGCCTTCGTGCGGGATCGGGCGGGCGCACGTGCCGCACTCCCCCGCCCAGCGCGGCGTGGCCGGGACGGCCGGTTCCGGCGCCGGAGGAAGTTTGCGGGTGAGGCGGTCGCGCAGGATCGCCGGGGCGCTGTGGACATGGTTGGGCAGGCCGCTGAGGAGCGCTTCGGCCAGGTCGCACTGGCTGTAGCCGCGCTCCAGCCATGGAGTGACCAGCGGCGCGAGGGCGAGGGCTTCGACGGTGCCGAGCCGCAGGCGCGGCTCGGGCCGCAGCACCCGGAACAGCGTGGAGACCGCTTCGCTGACAGCGGCGTCGGCCAGACCTGTCGCACCGGTCCCGTCGGGCTGAACCATGTGCGGCTTCCCCCGCCCGTCCTCCCCCACAACGGCCCCGGCGTCTGCGGGGCGTGACCGCTGGGCGGGGAGGGTGGGTTCTTTGCCACGGTCCTTTACGGGGTGGGCGTCACAGTCATCGGCCGCTGATCGACCGGAGCCCGGACGTACGGCACCCGGTCCCGCCTGCGGGATGTCGTACACGTGGGCTTCGCTGACGAAAGTGCCGTCCGGACGGCGTACCCGTTCGACGCGGTAGTACCCGGCTGCGGTCAGCTCCCGCAGCGCCTTCGCGACCGCGAGACGCCCCTGGGGGCTGGTGTCGGCCATATGGCGGCCGTCCTCGCGCCAGCCGTCGGGCCGGGAGAGGAGGTCGGCCAGCAGGCCGCGGGCGGTGTAGGACAGCCGCCGGTCTTGCAGCAGCGTGTTGGGCAGGACCGTGAAGCCGCGCGCATGGCGGCTACGATGAATCTGCATGGGGAGCTTGGACTCCTTGTGCCGGACCCCGGAGCGTTGGCGCGCTGCCGGGGTCACCCTATTGAGTTCGTCGGTGACAGAACGTACCACGCAAAGCGGGCCCAATCGCCCAGTGCGCGAAAGAAATTGATCACACATCAGGCGGCGGGAGACGGCTGACACCGACTGCTGTTCACGCCGGTCCCCACTGCCAGGGCAGCGGTTCACTGAGGCTTCGTCGGCCACACGTCCGGCGCTCTGGCCGACCGGCGGTGCGGTTGGCCTCTGCCGTGCGCAAGTGGGCTGCGAAGGCGAGGCCCGTGACAGTCGAGACGTAGGCTGGTCCACAGGGCTTCCTCACTCGGCGCCGTATCGACTGGCAGGCCAGCGGCGCCGGGGTAGATCGTTTAGGGCGGTCGTCCGGGAGTCCTTACGGCCCTTGGCGCTCCAACGCCAGGGGCCTCTCCCTCGTCCGGACCCGGTCAGGCGGCCTGAACGTAGGTCGAGCGGGAGAGCAGATCCGCGAGCCGGGCGGCGCTGCGCGGGCTGATCGTGGTGACGTCATGCGCTCCGGCGGGTGGTGCTCCAACGCCACGGGGCCGGGCGGCCGTCGGTCGGAGGTCTGGCTCCCTCCGAGCGGCGGATGACAACAATGATCCGCAGAAAACACGTTTTGCCTGACGGCATTTTCCGGGCTACAAAGCTGACCGGAACACCACACCCTCAGTCGGCCCTCTCCACGACCCCACCGTCTCCCGCATCCATCCCATGTCTCCTCGCTCGCCATCGGCACGACTCGTCAGCAGGAGAAACCCGGTCCTCGAGCCCCCGCGCCGGAGCCGACAGTCCCACACGATCAGGAGCTGGGTCAGACCGGAAATCCGTGATAGAAGCCGATGGCGCAGCCCCGACGGGCTTCGTTCACGTCCGGCGGCCCCGACTCAGCCTCCGCAGGCTGGCCGCACCGAGCGATCCACTATCACGCTCGAACAATTCGGGAGCGGTGGAGTGCAGGTGGCTCGTACGATCGCGAGCGGGATGGGGCTCGTAGCGCAGTGGTCGTCGCGCCTTCACCGCATGTGGGAGGACGCCGGTTCGAATCCGGTCGGCCCCATCCCCTTCCTGCGCGGGATCGGTCTCCTTCCGATCAGCGAAGCTGGGGGCACCTGGGGTCCGGGAAACGTCCTTTTCCCGGCTACTTCAGGAGTCGGAAGCCGGGCTGTTGTACCCACGCCCTGAGGAAGTCGGCTGAGCCGTACGCGGCGAGCCACGGATCGGTCACCGTCGCGACGATGCCCGGAAGGCCGGTCACGATCGGTACCTGGTCCTCCCGTAGTTCGACGTTGGCGATGCCGCCGATCAAGTCCATGACGGCGGCGGTCAGCAGGGCCGCCACGACATGGTCGACGGGACTGTTGCAGAACGCGACGACATCGACGGCGTGGGTCGGAGCGAACCCGATAAGAGGTTCCTGGTCGACCGCATCGGCGTGTTCGGCCTCGAAGACGACCTCGTCGCCGATACCGGATCCCACGAGGGAGACCAAGATGGGCCGACGTCCGTCTTCGCCCGAGGTGTCCGTGACACCAAGGCTCTCCCCGCGGATGTGCACGGTGTACTCGCCCAGCCGCGTCTCCTCAACCCCCACCGAGGAGCGAACCAGGAACTCGCGGACCCGCAGGATTGCCGCGTGCGACGGGGCCTCAGCCAATTCGATCACCAACACAGGTCCGCTCATGGCTCGGAGAGTAGCCAGGTGGGATCGCCGTCCCCAACGAATTACTCAGCGTGCCGGCTCCTCAAACCCGGGCCAGGCCGGGAGCCGATCGTGGCCCGCCTCCCACGGTCCGTGGGTATACGTCACCGGTCAGATCCCGAAAAGGGCCTCTTCTTGCGGCGGTACCGGAGGGTCGAGGACATCACGGAGGCGGGTGATGTCCCGGTGCCACTTCCGCCCTTCCGCAACGTCGTCCCACAGCTCTGCGATTTCCGACGACTCAGCCACCACCTGGTCCAGGGCTTCGACAGCGAGCGTCCGGAGTTCAGCCGAAAGCCCTGGCAGCGGCTCCGACGGACCGTAGTTCGAACACGCGGGTCGGCCGCCCGGCTGCCGCGCGACGACCAAGGCTGCTGCGGCAACGGCTCGCTCGGCGTCAGGGGTCTCAAGAAAATCCCTGGCATCGGCAGCGCGCTTGAGGACTCTGCGGATCATGGGCTCGCGCTCCTCCAGCGCCGCCTCGTCCAGGTCGCCGGCGAAGTCAGCGGCGGTGTCGTTGTCGAAGGGGCCGATGTCCCAGGTACCCACGTGATCTCCTCGCGTAGCATCCCGGGAATCCTCGCAGTGGCCACCGACAGCCGAGCCTGGAGCGTGCCTGCGCCACACAGCAGGCGGCGGGAGGCCATCGATTGGAGCACACGGGCTATACCCTCGACATCGCGCAGCGCAACGGCATCGCGCATGACCGCATACGGGAGATCGCGACAGCCGTTGTCGGGGTACTCCTCTGAGTGCTCCAGCAGGTACAGCGTGCATGCGCCCCGTCCCCACGCCACCCTCACCCGGCTCCTGGCCGCCCTCGACGGCGATGCCCTGGACGCCGCGATCGGCGCCTACCTGGCCGAACGCGGCCACACCGATGCCCGCGCCGTCAGCTCGGCGCCCCGGGGCGGCGATCGCGGTGGACGGCAAGGCGCTGTCCGGGTCCGCGCACCGTCGGCAGCGCCACCGGCACCTGCTGTCTGCAGTCACCCACGCCCTCGCCGTCACCCTGGCCCAGGCTGAGGTGGGGGCCAAGGCCAACGAGACGGCCGCCTTCCGGCCGCTGCCCGAACCACGCGAACTGACCGGCGGCGTGGTCACCTTCGACGCCCTGCACAGCGTCAAAGACCAGGTGCGCTGGCTGGTGCAGGAGAAGAAAGCCCACTACATCGCGGTGATCAAGGGCAATCAGCCGACCGCGTCGGCCCAGCTCAAAGCGCTGCCATGGCAGAAGGTGCCCGTGGCGCACACCGTCTCCCGGGCCGAACACGGGCGGAGTGAGTCCCGCTCGCTCAAGACCATGGCCATCGCACGTGCCAGGGCACCCCGGCCCCCAGTCATCCATGGCCCGGAGGCCAGGGGACGCGTTTCGCAGCCAGGCGCTGCTTAACTATGCCGCCAACCGACATGCACCATTCGTGGCACATGGACTACTCTTGGTACATGCCTATGAAGCGCACCAACGTCTACGCCGACCCGGAAGATCTGGCGATCATCAAGGAAGCCGCCGCCCGGCGCGGGGTCAGTGAAGCCGAGATCATCCGGCAGGGCATCCATCTCGCCGCCATGGCGAACCGCGTCTGGGACGAACCGCTTTTCTCCCGCACCTTTGAAGGTTCGGGGCGTACTCCTTCCAAGGACGACGTCCGCAACGCGGTCGCCGACGGCGTCCGGCGCGAGGGCAACTCCGAGGTCACGGCGTGATCATCGTCGTCGCCGACACATCGGGCCTGCTGGCCGCGCTCGACTCCACGCACCCGGAACACCAGGGGGCCAACGAGGCGATCATGGCTGCCGGACTCCTCGTGATGTCCCCACTGCTGCTCGCCGAGATCGATCATGTCGCGACCCGCGAGCTGGGACGGGAAGCGGCTGTCAGCGCGATCGACGACATCCGGCGGTGGATGCGGACAAGCCGGATCGTCGTGCCGGAAATCACCGAGGCTCACCTCTCAGCCGCACAAACGCTGCGCGCCCGGTATGCCGCGCTCAGCCTCGATCTCGCCGACGCCGTGAACGTCGCACTCGCTGCCGAGTACGACACTGACGCCGTTCTCACGCTCGACCGTCGGGACTTCCGTGCCGTCCGCCCATTGAGCCGGCACAAATCCTTCCGCGTCCTGCCCGACGACCTACCGCTGTAATGAGTGCGTGAAAACGGCGTGGCCTGGGTGACGGGGTCGCGGGAGCTGGTGGCCGCCGTCCGCACCACCAAGCAGTTCCTCACCTACGTCGCCTCCGGGCCCTTCCAGTACGCCGTCGCCGAGGCCCTCGCCCTGCCCGACGCCTACTACGCCGACTTCGCCGCCGACCTCCGCGCCAAGCGCGACCTGCTGGCGGCGGGCCTGCGCGACGCCGCCGACCGCCTCCGCACGGCATTCAACGGCTGAGCGGGGCCGGGCTGCCGAGGCGGCTCAGCCGATCCGGTCCAGCGCCTCCGTGGCCGCGCGGCAGATCTGTTCGTCCAGGAGGATGCCGCCGCCGTAGCGGCGGTCCGCGTCCAGCACGACGCGCAGCGTCGGCGCCGCGGCCGCCGCGGGGCTGCCGATGCGTCCCAGCGCCTGGACCGTTCGCAGGACGAGCGGCGTGACCTCGTACGCGGCCAGCGGACGCAGTTCGGGCAGCAGGGTGTCGACGGCGGTGGCCGCGTCGCCGGTCAGCCGCCACCATGCCTCGGCCGCGCCGAGCCGGCTCCACGCGCCGGGGCAGCCGAGCAACGGCCGGACGGCGTCCGCGTAGCGGAAGGCGAGGGAGCCGAGGTCGGCGAGACGGGCCAGTGCCGGGCGGCCGAGGCCCGCAAGGGCTGCCGCGCCGATCACGCGCAAGGCCAGTTCGGGGTCGCCGGTGACGCGCCAGTGCGCCCAGGCAGCGGTTTGCGCGCCGTGCCACCCCTGCGACGCGGGCGGCGGCACACAGCCGATTCCGTCGGCGCCGCGCGGGGGACGCAGGTCACCGCGGGCGAGTCCGGCGAGCAGGTCGGCCACCGCCTCGCCGCCCGCCGTGCGGGCCGCGGGACCGATCCGCCCCAGGGCGTCGGCCGCGGGCCCGGCGTACGTCGTGTCGAGCAGTCCGGCCAACTCCGGTGTCGCGGGCACGGCGGACGGGCCCCACGCGGTGAGGGCGTTCAGCACCTCGGGTATGCCCCGGGCGCCGGGGCCGCCGCGGAGCCGTTCGCGGAAGGCGGGCAGCAAGTGCGGCGCCCACCGCAGGGGCGGCGGCTCGCCCCTGAGGTAATGGCTGCCGAAGCGCTCCCGATACCGGGGCAGGGCACGGTCGTCGGCCGCGCCCATCAGCGCCCGCACTGCCAGATCGACGGTCGACGTCGAGGTGGCGGCCCGGTCCTGCTCTTGGACGAAGCGCGCCAGCCGGTCCGCGTACGGGGTCACCGCCGCTCCGCCCCCGGCGAGGATGTCGAGCGCTTGCGCGCGGACCCGGTCCTCGTCGTCCAGTCCGGCGACGACCGCTTCCCACAGTCCGGCCGACGGACGCCGCCAGTACCGCAGTTGGGCGTCGGCTGCCACCAGGGCGGCGCGGCGCAGGTCCGCCCTCGGGGCCCCGGTCAACGCGCCGACCAGTTCCCGCGCCTCCCGCGGCTGCGCCCGCAGCGGTTCCGCGAAGCCGCGGACCGCCTCGCGCCCCTGGGACCCCCATGGCACGTCGGGCAGGGACGCGGCACCGAACGCGACGAAGGCGCTTCCGGCCGTGCCGCCGAGTCCCCTGGCGGCGGCGGACGTTGTCGCGGTCGGCAAGGCGGCCCGGATCGCGGCCAGCCGGACCAGGGGGTCGGGGTGCGTCAGCCAGGGCCGGAACCAGGACGCGTCGGTGACCGCGCCGTGCGCCGACAGGCTTCCCAGCGCCAGTAGTTGGGCTTGCAGGGCCGTGGGGTCCGATTCAGCCGCCGCCTGCTTCCTGAGGCCGTCGAGGGCCGACGCGTCGTCGCCCGGGACCTCCCCCAGGAACACGGCGGCACAGGTCCGCACGCCCGCGTGCGGGTCGGACAGGAACGGGACCACCCGCGGCCGGCCGGCCACCAGCGCGGCCAGCGCCAGCCGGTCCTCCCGCCACCGCTTCCCGGACAGCAGGCGGGCCTGCCGGGCGAGCAGATCGAGGACCCTGCGGCGGTGGTGCGGGTCGAGGGGGGGAGAAGACCGAGGAGAGCGGCGGCGGCCGGGGCGAAGTACGGGGCTCCGACGTGATCGCGGAGGCGCTTGTCCAACTCCGCCCAGGAGGCGCGCCGGTCGGCAGCCGTCAGGAGTCCGGCCAGCAGCCCCGGTGTCCGCTCGCGCCCGGGCGGGACCTCTTCCAGAACGTGCCAGGGCGCTCCGGCCCCCAAGGTGTCCACCAGGGGAGCCTAGAGAGGCCGGGTTCGGACGCGGGGGCGCGGGTCCCGGAGGGGCAAAGGTGACCCCGGCGGGAAGGGGGGATTAGGTTAGGCTAACCTAAGCGGTGTGAGAGCTGGGGAGAGTGCTGGCGGCGGGATGCCCTCGCGGGGGCATGAGTTGGCGGCCACAGGGATGACGGTCGCGTACGACCGGGTGGATGTCGTGCATGACGCCGCCGTGTCGCTGCGGCCGGGCGAGGTGACGGCGCTGGTGGGGCCGAACGGCAGTGGGAAGTCGACGCTGCTGCGGACGCTGGCGCGGTTGCAGCGGGCCCGGGAGGGCGCGTTGACGCTGGACGCGGGGACGGACGGATTCCAGCTCACGTCACGGGAGTTCGCGCGGCAGGTGGCGCTGCTGACCCAGGGGCGGCCGACGCCGAGCGGGCTGAGCGTGCGGGATGTCGTGGAGTTCGGCCGGTATCCGCACCGGGGGCGCTGGGGCCGGCCGGACCCCGGCGGGACCGGCGCGGTGGAGCGGGCGCTGACGCTGACCGGGGTCGAGCACCTGGCCGCGCGGGGCGTCGAGCACCTGTCGGGGGGACAGCTCCAGCGGGTCTGGCTCGCGAGCTGCCTCGCGCAGGAGACCGGCGTGCTGCTGCTCGACGAGCCGACGACGTATCTCGACCTGCGGTACCAGATCGAACTGCTCGACCTGATCCGCGACCTCGCCGACGACCACGGGATCGCGGTCGGCGTCGTCCTGCACGACCTCGACCAGGCCGCGGCCGTCGCCGACCGCGTCGCGCTGCTCCACGACGGCCGGATCGTCGCCGACGGCCTCCCCGAGGACGTCCTGACCCCCGAACGCCTCACCGAGGTCTACGGCATCCGGGTCGACGTCGACACCGACCCCTCGACCGGCCGGCTGCGGACCCGTGCCGTCGGCCGCCACCACAGCAGAAGCCAGACCGAGAACCGGACCACAAACGACCGGACTACAAGCGACCGGAACACAAACGACCCGACCACAAGCGACCGGACCAGAAGCGAAAGGCTCCACCCCACCTCATGAGACGCCTCCCCGTACCCGCCGCCGCAGCCACCGTCGCCGCCGTCGCGGCCCTCGCCCTGACCGGATGCGGAACGACGCACTCCGCCGCCGACGAGTCGGTCAAGACCACGGAGTCCGCCTCCGCTTCGGCCCCGGGGCCGATCACCCTCACCGACGCCAGCGGTACGGAGGTACGCCTCGACGCGCCCGCCACCAAGGTGATCGGCACCGAGTGGAACGTCGTCGAGGACCTGGTCGCGCTCGGCGTCGACCCGGTCGGCGTCGCCGATGTGAAGGGGTACACGGACTGGGACAAGGCCGCCCCGCTGAAGAACTCCCCCAAGGACATCGGCACCCGCGGCGAGCCGAGCATGGACACGATCGCGGCCCTGTCGCCCGACCTCATCGTCGCGACCACCGACCTCACCTCGTCCGCCGTGACCCAACTGCGGAAGATCGCCCCCGTCCTCCAGATCAGGTCCGCCGACTCCACCGACCAGATCGGCCTGATGACGAAGTCCCTCGACCTCATCGCGCAGGCGACCGGTACCACGCAGAAGGCGGCCGAGGTCAAGCAGGCGTTCGACGCGAAGCTCGCGGAGGGCAAGAAGGCTCTCGCGGACGCCGGTCTCGCCGGGACCCCGTACGCCTTCGGGGACGGGTACGTGCAGGCCAACCAGGTCTCGATACGCCCGTTCACCAGCGGCTCCCTGATCGGGAACGTCAACGAGCGGATCGGCCTCACGAACGCCTGGAAGGTCAAGGGCGACAAGGACTACGGCCTGGCCACCACCGACGTCGAGGGCCTCACCGGGCTCGGCGACATCCGCTTCACCTACATCGCGAACGCCTCCGACGGCGACCCCTTCGCCGACACCCTCGCCAAGAACGCCGTGTGGAAGTCGCTGCCCTTCGTCAAGGCGGGCCACGTGAGCCGACTGCCCGACGGCGTCTGGATGTTCGGCGGTCCCGCGTCGATGGAGGCGTACGTGGACGCCGTCGTCGCCGCCCTCACGAAGTAGCGAAAGGGCGAAGCAGCGCCGTGAGCGTCACGACTCCCCCGCGCACCACCGAGCCCGCGGCCGACGCACGGACGGCCGCGCCCGCCCAGGGCGCGGCCGCGGTGACGGCCGGACTGGTCCTCGTCCTCGTCCTCGCGGTCGCCGTCCTCGCCGTCGTCGACATCACGCAGGGCACCGCCGACGTCGGCGCGGGCGAGGTGTGGAAGGCGCTGACCGGACGCGCGGAGCACGGCGACGCCTCCGTGGTCATCGCCTCGCGGCTGCCGCGCATGGTCGCGGGCCTCGTCGTCGGCGTCGCGCTCGGCGCGGCCGGCGCCGCGCTCCAGGCGGTCAGCCGGAACGTACTCGCCGCGCCCGACACGCTCGCGGTCAACGCGGGCTCGTACCTGGCGCTCGGCATCCTCACCGTCACCGGCGCCTCGCTGCCGCTGCTCGCCTCCTCGGGCGTCGCGTTCGTCGGCGGTCTCGCGGCGGCGGCGCTGGTGCTCGCGCTGTCCGGGCTCGGGGCCGGGACCGTACGGCTGGTGCTGGCGGGCAGCGCCCTCGCGCTCGGCCTCGGCTCGGTCACCGACGCGCTGCTCCTGCTCTTCCCCGAGCAGACCAACGGCCTCTACCAGTGGAGCCAGGGCAGCATCAGCCAGAACGGCTTCGACGGCGTGAACCAGATGGCGCCGATCGCCCTGCTCGCCCTGCTCGGGCTGCTGCTGGCCGGCCGCCGCATCGACGCGCTCGCGCTCGGCGACGACGCGGCCCGCGGGCTCGGCGTGCCGGTCCTGGGCACCCGCGTCACGGTCGTCCTGCTCACGACGCTGCTGTCCGCGGCGGCGGTGACGCTGGCCGGGCCGATCGGCTTCGTCGGCCTGTGCGCGCCCGCGCTCGTCCGCCCGCTGGCCCGGCGGTTCCGCGGTCTGGTCAGGGCGCGGGCGGCCGTTCCGGTCGCCGGGCTCGCCGGCGCGGCGCTGGTCCTCGGCTCCGACGTGCTGCTGCGGGCCACGGTCGGCGCCGAGTCGGCGGTCGCCGTGCCCACCGGGGTCATCACGAGCGTCGCGGGCTCCGTGTTCCTCGTCGTGATCGCGCTGCGCACCCGCGGCTCCGGCGCGTCCGCCGCGCCGGACCGGCTGCGTATCCCCAGCCGGGCGGCGTTCGTCGCCGTCCTGGCCGTACTCGTGGCCGTGTTCGTCGCCGCGGCCGTCGCGGCGGTGCTTCTCGGCGACACCAAGCTGCTGCTCGGCGACGTCGTGAACTGGGCGCAGGGCAGGGCCGACCACGTCGTCACCTTCGTCCTCGACACCCGCGTGCCCCGCGTGCTGGCCGCGCTCCTGGCGGGCGCCGCGCTCGCCCTGTCCGGGACGCTCGTCCAGGCCGTCACCCGCAATCCGCTCGCCGAGCCCGGCATCCTCGGCGTCTCGGGCGGCGCCGGTCTCGGCGCCGTGCTGCTGGTCACCACCGTGCCGACCGCCGGGTCGTGGAGCGTGGCGGGCGCGGCCTTCGCGGGCGCGGCGGCCACCGCCGCGGTCGTCTTCGGGCTCTGTGCCCGGGGCGGTTTCCAGCAGAACCGGCTCGTCCTGGTCGGTGTCGGCGCCGCCGCCGGGACCTCGGCCCTGATCAGCCTGCTCATCGTCCTCACCGACCCGTTCAACGCGACGAAGGCGCTGATCTGGCTGTCCGGTTCGACGTACGGCAGGACCATGCCCGATGTGCTGCCGGTCGCGGCCGTCCTCGTCGTCGGCGCCGCCGTGGCCTTCTCCCGCCGCGCCGAACTCGACCTCGTCTCGCTCGACGACGACACCCCGCGCCTGCTCGGCCTCGCCCTCGGGCCGACCCGCCTCGGCCTGCTCGGCGTCAGCGTCCTGCTCAGCGCCACCGCGGTCGCCGCCGCGGGCACGATCGGCTTCGTCGGCCTCGTCGCCCCGCACGCCGCCCGCGCCCTCGTCGGCCGCCGCCACATCCGCGTCATCCCCGTCGCCGTCCTCCTCGGCGCCACCCTCGTCTCCGTCGCCGACCTCCTCGGCCGCACGGTCATCGCTCCCGCCCAGCTCGGCGCGGGCCTGATGACAGCGGTCATCGGGGCGCCGTACTTCGTGTATCTGCTGGTCAGGACGCGGCGGTGACACGGTCACGACGGTGACAGTCGCGCCGGGCGCTCCGGCGCTTGTCACACCCCAGGAGATCGACGTACAATTTCCTGTACGTAAAGGAGGCCGACTATGAAGACCATGACGTACTCGGAGTCGCGCGCGCGGTACGCCGAAGTGCTCAACTCCGTCAACGACGACCGCGAAGAGGTCGTCATCACCCGGGCCGGACACGACCCGGTCGTCATCGTCTCCCTCGAGGACTACGAGTCCCTGAAGGAGACGGCCTACCTGCTGCGCAGCCCGGCGAATGCCCGGCGCCTCCTCGCGTCCATCGACGAGTTGGAGAACGGCGGCGGCACGGTACGCGAACTCGTGACGGACACGACGGACGAATAAGGGCCGCACGTGAAGATCACCTTCTCCTCCCGCGCCTGGGAGGACTACCTGTGGTGGCAGCTTCAGGACCGGAAGATCCTCAAGCGCATCAACACCCTCATCGCGGATATCGCCCGGAACGGCAACGAGGGGATCGGCAAACCGGAACCCCTCAAGCACGGATTCCAGGGCTACTGGTCACGCCGCGTCAATGACGAGCACCGCCTGATCTACCGCGTCACCGAGGACAGCGTCCTGATCGCACAGTGCCGCTACCACTATGAGAGCTGACCTCAAGGACCGACAGGACGGACCGATTCCCGGGGAGCGATGAGTTTTCCGTGCCCCGGCGGTCGTAGGGGGAGGTGTACCTACGAGGAACAGGGAGCGGTCATGTTCGGACAGACGCAGGCGTTCAGCGGATTCTCGGTGGACGACGTGGAAGCGGCGAGGAAGTTCTACGGGGAGACGCTCGGAATCCGGGTGTCCGAGGCGAACGGGCTGCTGACGCTGCACCTCGCCGGGGACCGCAATGTGCTGGTGTACCCGAAGGGGGCGGACCACCGGCCCGCGACCTTCACGATTCTCAACTTCCCCGTGCCGGACATCGACGCGGCCGTGGACGAGCTGGGCCGCCGGGGCGTGCGGTTCGAGCGGTACGAGGGGATGCCGACGGACGAGAAGGGGATCTTCCGCGGCGGCGGCCCGCTGATCGCGTGGTTCACCGACCCGGCCGGGAACGTGCTGTCCGTGCTGGAGCAGGACGCGTAGGGCCCGACGGCCTCACGCGGGCGGCACGACCGCGTCCGTCGCGAGGCGCGCGTGCAGATGGGAATCGTGGCGCGCGCCCGCCGGGTCGAGGAAGAAGGCCCGCATCAGGCCCTCCTCACGGAAGCCCGCGCGGGCCGCGACCCGGCAGGAGCCGGGGTTGGCCAGCGAGTGGTCGAGGCTGATGCGGTACACGCCGAGGCCGCCCGCGGCGGGGACGGCGAAGGCCCAGCCGGCGGCGGCGTGCAGGGCGCGGGCGGCGACGCCGCGGCCACGGGCGGCCGGGGTGACCCAGTACGCGGCCTCGGCCTGCCCGGGGACGCGGTGGACGTCGCGGATGGTGACGTAGCCGAGCAGGTCGTCCGAGGCGGCGTCGGTGACGGCGAGCGCGGCCGAACCGTTCTGCCAGGAGACCAGCCGCGGCGCCAGCCATATGGCGGCGCGGTCCGCGACCGGCGCGGCGTTGACGGCCAGGCCACCGGCCCAGCGCAGGATCTCCGGGTCCTCCATGGCGCGGGCGACGGCGGGCTCGTCGGACTCGGCGAAGGGGCGCAGACGCAGGTCACCTGCGGTGAGCTCGTGCGGGGTGAGGCTGCGGGCGAATGCGGAAGTCATGTCCGCACCCTAAGCCGGGGGCCGGGGCGGCCCGACGATCACCCGGCGACGGCCCGAGCCGGTCGCCCCGGGACCGCTCGGCGACGGTCACGCCGGTCACCCACCGGCGCCCCAGCAACCGCCCGCGCCGGTCACCCCGCCATCACCCGGTGACCGCAAAAGCGACCCCCCGGCACCCCCGACCGTGGGTGAACGTGCGTCCTCCTCGGGCGTGTCAGACCCGGACCACGGGGCGCGGAGCGCGATAGTCGGTTTGTCCGACTAAGAGAAGTTCGCGAGCCCCCCGAGGAGCCGGGTCCATTGGTCGTCGTCGAACCGGTGACGTCGTCGCCGAAAGCACTGGCCGTGCGGGCGGCGACGGGGGCCGGCCCCGCGGTGGCGGGCTTCGTCGTGGCCCGGATGGCGGGCCTGGTGGTGCTGACGTTGTGGGCGCACCGCACCCACCGCCACCCGCGCGATCTGCTCGGCCTGAGCTGGGACGGCCTCTGGTACCACCGGATCGCGGAGTGGGGCTACGGCACCTTCATCCCGGCCTGGGAGGCGCCGGGCCTGCGGTACGACGATCTGGCCTTCTTCCCGCTCTACCCGATGACGGTGCGCGCCGCCGACGCGGTGCTCCCGGTCGGCTCGGTGGCGTGCGCGCTGCTTGTGGCGTGGGCGGGCGCGGTGGCCGCCGCGTGGGGGATCTACGCGGTGACCGAGCACCGCTACGGCCGCAGGACGGCGACCGCGCTGGTCCTCGTATGGGGGCTGCTGCCGCACTCGGTGGTGCTGTCGATGGCGTACACCGAGTCGCTGATGACGGCCTTCGCCGCCTGGGCGCTGTACGCCGCCGTCACGCGCCGCTGGCTGACCGCCGGGCTGCTGGCCGTACTCGCCGGGCTGACCCGGCCGAACGCCGTCGCCGTGGCCGCGGCCGTCTCGATCGCGGCCCTCGCCCACTGCCGCAGGGACCCGCGCGACTGGCGGGCCTGGGCCGCGGCCGTCGCCGCGCCGCTCGGCTGGTGCGGCTACCTCGGGTGGGTGGGCCTGCGGACCGGAGCCGTCCGCGGCTACTTCGACGTGCAGACCCGCTGGGGCTCGCGGTTCGACTTCGGCCACTACGCGCTGCACTACGTCAAGCACATGGTGCTCGAACCCGAGACACTCTCCGCCTACATGGCGACGGCGGTGTGCGCGGCGGCGGCCGTCCTGCTCGTACTGGCGCTGCTGGACCGGATGCCGCTGCCGCTGCTGGTGTACGCGGCGGTGCTGGTGGTGATCGCGCTGGGCGGCGCGGGCTTCTTCTCCTGCAAGCCGCGCTTCCTGCTGCCCGCCTTCCCGCTGCTGGTGCCGTGCGCGGCGGCGCTCGCGAAAGCCCGGCCGCGCACCGCCGCCGTGACGGTGGCGGCGCTGGCCGGGATCTCACTCGGCTACGGGACGTACCTGCTGACGGTCGTCCCCGTGCCCCTCTGACGGACCCGTGCCCCTCCGAAGCGAGGGGACCGCGTCAGTCGTCGCTGCCGCCGTCGCCCTCGGCGCCGCCGTCCGTACCGCCCTCGACGTCCTTCTCCAGGCCGAGCGTCTCGCCGACCCACTTGTCGAATTCGATGGACGCGCGCACCCAGCTCACCGTGCTGGACACGAAGTGCTCGAGGCCGACGCCGAGGCCGATCAGGAGCTGGGCCTCGCCGATCAGACGGACGGAGCCGTCGTCGTGCGTGTGCGTGTAGACCTTGGGCCACAGGGTGCGGCGGTTCCAGTCGTCGATGACCTCGTGGAGCTGAGGCTTGTCGTCGACCGAGTACGCGTGGTCGTAGAAGGTCCGGACGGCGAAGACCGCCTGCTCACCCTCGCCGCGGAACATGAAGTACGTGCGGAATTCCTCCCACGGCGCGGCGAGGTCGCCCTCCTCGTCGACGAGGTACTTCAGCTCCATCTGTTCGAGCAACTGCTTGACCAGTTCCTGGTCAGGGATGACCACGCTGCCGGCGGGTCCGTTCGGCTCGGGGTCCTGGCCCCCGAAATTGGGGATCGAGGACGGGTCGATGCTCACGGTGAAGGTTCCCTTCGAGACGTTTCTCCTCCATCCTCCCCCATTCCCGCCGGGCGGTGGCAACCCCCGGCGATACGCGTTGGGCGTACCGCCGGGGGGCCGCCGGTGAAAGGCGTCACCACCCGCCGGTGATGGGGGTCACCACCTGCCCGCGAAGCGCGTCACCACCCGCCCCCGAAGAGCGTCACCACCTGCCCGTCGGGCACCTCATTTGCTGAGGTCGGGCCCCGTCGTCGGCCCCACGATCAGGCCGTCGGCCGCCCGGTCCACCCGTACGTTCTGCCCGTCGATCACCTCGCCCGACAGGATCGCGCGGGCCAGCGGGTCGCCGATCGCGGTCTGCACGAGGCGGCGCAGCGGCCGGGCGCCGTACGCCGGGTCGTTGCCCTCCTCGGCGAGCCAGTCGAGGGCGCCGTCGGTGACTTCGAGGGTGAGGCGGCGGTCGCGCAGCCGGTCCGCGAGCCGGTCGGTCTGGAGCCGGGCGATCTGCCGCAGCTCGGTCGGGTCGAGCGCGGAGAAGACCACGGTGTCGTCCAGCCGGTTCAGGAACTCCGGCTTGAAGGACGCGCGGACCGTCTCCAGCACCCGCTCCTTCTTCTGCGCCGGGTCCAGCGCCGGGTCGACCAGGTAGTGGCTGCCCAGGTTGGAGGTGAGGATCAAGATGACGTTGCGGAAGTCGACCGTACGGCCCTGCCCGTCGGTCAGCCGTCCGTCGTCCAGCACCTGGAGCAGGATGTCGAAGACCTCGGGGTGCGCCTTCTCCACCTCGTCCAGCAGCACGACGCTGTACGGGCGGCGCCGTACCGCCTCGGTGAGCTGGCCGCCCTCCTCGTACCCGACGTAGCCGGGAGGCGCGCCGACCAGCCGGGCGACCGAGTGCTTCTCGCCGTACTCGCTCATGTCGATCCGGACCATGGCCCGCTCGTCGTCGAAGAGGAAGTCGGCGAGCGCCTTGGCCAGCTCGGTCTTGCCGACGCCGGTGGGGCCGAGGAAGAGGAAGGAGCCGGTGGGGCGGTCGGGGTCGGCGATGCCGGAGCGCGAGCGGCGTACGGCGTCGGAGACGGCGCGTACGGCCTCGGTCTGGCCGATCAGCCGCTTGCCCAGCTCCTCCTCCATGCGCAGCAGCTTCTGCGTCTCGCCCTCCAGCAGGCGGCCCGCGGGGATGCCGGTCCAGGCGGCGACGACGTCGGCGATGTCGTCGGGGCCGACCTCCTCCTTGACCATGTTCGTCGAGGGACCCTGGGCCGCGGCCTCTTCCTCCTCCCTGGTGGCCTCCTCCAGCTCGGCCTCCAGCTTGGGCTTCTCGGCGTAGAGCAGCTTGGACGCGGTCTCGAAGTCGCCGTCGCGCTGGGCGCGTTCGATCCGCGTACCGATGTCGTCCAGCCGCTCCTTCAGCTCACCGACCCGGTTGAGGCCCTGCTTCTCCTTCTCCCAGCGCGCGTTGAGCCCGCGCAGCTCCTCCTCGCGGTCGGCGAGGTCCTTGCGGAGCTTTTCCAGCCGCTGTACGGAGCCGGGGTCGGTCTCGTTCTTGAGCGCCATCTCCTCCATGCGCAGCCGGTCCACGGCCCGCTGGAGCTCGTCGATCTCGACCGGCGAGGAGTCGATCTCCATGCGCAGCCGGGACGCGGCCTCGTCCACCAGGTCGATGGCCTTGTCGGGCAGGAAGCGGGAGGTGATGTAGCGGTCGGAGAGGGTGGCGGCGGCGACCAGCGCGGAGTCGGCGATCTGCACCTTGTGGTGCGCCTCGTAGCGGCCCTTGAGGCCGCGCAGGATCGCCACGGTGTCCTCGACGGACGGCTCGGCGACCAGCACCTGCTGGAAGCGGCGCTCCAGCGCCGGGTCCTTCTCGATCCGCTCGCGGTACTCGTCCAGCGTCGTCGCGCCGACCATCCGCAGCTCGCCGCGGGCCAGCATCGGCTTGAGCATGTTGCCCGCGTCCATGGCGGAGTCGCCGCCCGCGCCCGCGCCGACGACGGTGTGCAGCTCGTCGATGAAGGTGATGACCTGGCCGTCGCTGTCCTTGATCTCGGCCAGGACGGACTTCAGCCGCTCCTCGAACTCGCCGCGGTACTTCGCGCCCGCGACCATCGCGCCGAGGTCGAGCGAGACCAGCCGCTTGTCGCGCAACGACTCGGGCACGTCGCCCTTGACGATCCGCTGGGCCAGGCCCTCGACGACGGCGGTCTTGCCGACGCCGGGCTCGCCGATCAGCACCGGATTGTTCTTCGTACGGCGGGACAGCACCTGGACGACGCGGCGGATCTCCTGATCGCGGCCGATCACCGGGTCGAGTTTGCCCTCGCGGGCGGCGGCGGTGAAGTCGGTGCCGTACTTCTCCAGGGCCTTGTACGTGCCCTCGGGGTCCTGGGTGGTCACGCGCTGCCCTCCGCGGGCGGTCTCGAAGGCGTCGAGCAGGCTCTTGGCCTTGGCGCCCTGGGCGGCGAGCAGCTCACCGGCGGGTCCGCCCTTGACGGCGGTCCCGATCAGCAGGTGCTCGGTGGACAAGTAGGCGTCGCCCAGCTCCTTGGCGCGTTGCGAGGCGTCCGCGATGACGGCCAGCAGGTCGCGGTTGGCCTGCGGGGGCGCGACGGTGGAGCCCTGCACCTTCGGCAGAGCCGCGACCAGCCGCTCCGCGCCCGCCCGCAGCGTATCGGGGTCGGCGCCGGTGGCGGCCAGCAGGTCGAGGATGTTCTCGTTGTCCGTGCCGCTCAACAGGGCGAACAGCAGATGCGCGGGCGTCAGGTCCGGGTTGCCCTCGGAGACGGCCCGGGCGTTGGCGGCGTTCAGCGCTTCCCGGCTCTTGTTGGTCAGCTCGGCGTCCACTGGCGTCGGCTCCTCCTCTTGATCGACGTGTCCGATGCTCCGATGCGATCGGCGTAAACCTGCCTTGAGCAACATGAGGCAAGTTGAGTCTATTCCACTCAAGGTGACTTTGGGGCGACTTCGGGAACGGTCACACGGAGACGTCGGGAACGGGGCGGAGAGTCCGCGCGCCGGACCCCGCGGCGAGCAGATGTGTTTTTGTATGAACGTTGAGTAAATCCCGGCGGCGGTGCGACAATGCCTGCTTCAACTCCGCTGGAAGGCAGCGGAGTTGGGGTCCGCTCCAGCCGTTTTGGCCGCATCTGCGCTTGTCCGTACGGCCGCATGTCCGCTTGACTCCTCCATACCCGCCGTCCGTGAGGACTCCCATGAGCGACGCGCACTCCATGGACCCGACCGGCGCCGCGCTGCACGCGGACGCCGCCGCACTGCGCGAGGCGGGGGCCGTCTGCCCCGTGACACTGCCGGACGGCGTCCCCGGGATGATCGTCTCCCGTTACCAGGAGCTGCGCGATTTCTTGGCCGACCCCAAGGTGGCCAAGAACGCCGCGCACTTCGCCGCCCTCCAGCGGGGCGAGGTCCCCGAACAGTGGCAGCTCAACGCCTTCGCGCTGGTCAACGGCATGACGACGGCGGACGGCGACGACCACAGGCGGCTGCGCGGCCTGGCCACCAAGGCGTTCACCCCGCGCCGGGTGGCCGCGATGCGCCCGCGGATCGAGGCCCAGGCCGCCGAGCTGCTGGCCGCGCTCCCCGGCCGCGCGGACGCCGACGGCGTGGTCGACCTGCGCGAGTGCTACGCCTATCCGCTGCCGATGGGCGTGATCTGCGAGCTGCTGGGCATCGCCCCCGCCCACCGGGACCGGCTGCACGCCCTCAGCCGCCTGATCGTCAGCACCAGCAGCTCCGCGGCCGACGCGATGGCCGCGCAGCGCGAGACGTACGCGATCCTCGGCCAGGTCGTCGCGGAGCGGCGCGCGGCACCCGGCGACGACCTGACGAGCGCGCTGATCGCGGCGCGCGGCGAGGAGAGCGGTGACGGCTCCGGCGACGGCTCGGGCGGCTCCCGCGACGGCTCCCGCGCTGCCTCCGGCGGGCGCCTCAGTGACGCCGAGCTGACCGGCACCCTGCTGCTGATGATCGTCGCCGGGCACGAGACGACCCTCAATCTGATCGTCAACGCGGTACGCGCCCTGTGCGGCCACCCCGACCAGCTCGCGCTCGTGCTGGCGGGCGAGGTGTCCTGGGACGCGGTGGTCGAGGAGACGCTGCGCTGGGACGGCCCGGTGGCGAATTTCCCGTTCCGCTACCCGATCACCGATCTGGTGGTTGACGGCACCTCTGTGCCGCGTGGTACAGCCGTCCTCGCCGGATACGCCGCCGCCGGACGCGACCCGCGCGAGTACGGCCCCGACGCCGACCGCTTCGACATCACCCGCCCCGCCAACCGGCACCTCGCCTTCGGCCACGGCAGCCACTACTGCCTGGGCGCGCCGTTGGCCCGCCTCGAAGCGGTGATCGCCCTGCGCGGCCTGTACGCCGCGTACCCCGGCCTCGCCCTCGCCGTCCCCGACGCCGAACTCCCGCCGCTGCCGGGCTTCGTGGGCAACAGCACCGCCGCGCTCCCGGTCCGCCTGACCTGACCTGTGCGAGCCCGGGCCTGACCCGTACGAGCCCGCTCCTGACCCGTACGAGCCGGAGGCCGGCCCGTACGAGCCCGCGGCCGCCCCCTGCGCACCCGCCCGCGCGCCTCCGCGTACCGTCCCGTCCATGGCATCCGATCCCCGCTCCCCCGCACCCGGTTACCTCGCCTTCTGGCGCGAGCGGCACCTGTGCACCCTCACCACCCCGCGCCCCGACGGCTCCCCGCACGTCGTCCCGGTCGGCGTCACGTACGACCCCGAGGCGGGGCTCGCCCGCGTCATCGCCAACGGCAGGAGCACCAAGGCCCTGAACGTCCTGGCGGCGGGCCCCGGCGGCGCGCGGGTCGCGGTCTGCCAGGTCGAGCGGCGGATCTGGGCCACCCTCGAAGGCGTGGCCAGCGTCTCCGCCGACCCGGACCGCGTCGCCGAGGCCGTACGCCGCTACACCGAGCGCTACGGCCGCACGCCCTCCCCCAACCCGGACCGCGTCGTGATCGAGATCGCCCTGACCCGGGCGATGGGCAACGCGTGAGGGGGTATCACGGCACGCCGTCGGCGTAACGCCCACAACACGCGTAACAGCCGCAACGCCCGTACGGCGTACGGCGGATGACGGCATTCGTCGGCTGTTCGCCCGGAACTCACCCCCACAAGGCGGGGTCTTCGCGTAGGACGGCTCTCATCGGGCGCGGAAGCCGCCCGCCCGCAGTCGTCAGCCGTCAGCCGTCGTACGTGAAGGGGTCTTCATGGAGCACACCAAGGGTGCCGCGCGGGTACGCGTCCGCACCGTCGTGGCCGCCGTCGCCGTACTCGCCGCCGTCGTACCGCTCGCCCTCGACTCGACGGCCCAGGCCGCCGTGCCCGGTCACGGGCCGGACCCCTCGGCTGCCACCGGCCACCGCAACCCCGTCTCGTCGCGGTGGACGACGCGGGACCTCGCGCCCGGCCTCCAGGTCCGCACCGGGACGATCCGGCGCGCGGACGCGGCGCCGTCCTGGACCGTCACCGTCCAGCGGCCGGCCACCAGCAGGCTGACCGGCGCGCCGACCGGGCTCGAAGTGAGCGACAGGGCGTGGGCGGACGACACGGCGGCGCGGCTGCGCGCGGCGGGCTTCGCGCCACGCGTCGAGACCGTCCGGTGGCCCGCCTACAGCGACACCCCGCACGGCACGATGGGCCTGCGGGTACGGATCGGCGGGTACGCCACGCAGGCCGCCGCCACGGCCGCCGCGCAGCCCGTCACCGCGGCGGGCTTCCTCACCGCCGTCGAGTGGACCGGCTACGACGCCGACCAGCCCGCCGACGTGCAGAACATCCACATCGCGACCGTGGACCCGCGCGTGTTCCGCGGCACGGTCGCGGGCACCCACGACGGCGACGTCGCGCGCCGCGAGACCCCGTCGTCGGTCGCCAGGAAGCTGGGCTCCCTGGTCGCCGTCAACGGCGGCTTCTTCGTCATCACCAACGCCGGCGGCATCCAGGGCACCCAGTCGGGACTCGGCGCCTACGACGGGCGGCTGGAGTCGATGTCGGCCGGCGCGCGCGCCGCCCTGGTGCTCGCCGACGGCGGGCGGCACTTCCGTATCGCCGACCTGAACAGCACGGCCACCGCCCGCGCGGGCGGCGCGTCCTACGCCGTGCAGGGCGTCAACCGGCTGCCCGGCACGGTCCGCGACTGCGGGCGCCCCGGCGGCACCCCGAGCGAGCTGCCCTGGCAGGACGTCACCTGCTACGAGAAGGACGACCTGGTGGTGTTCACCCCCGCCTTCGGCGCCGCCCTGCCCACCGGCACCGGTGTCCAGGCCGTGCTCGACGCCCGGGGCGACGTGGTGTCCGTCGGCGCGCGCGGCGGCCGGGTCCCCGCCGACGGCTCGGTGCTCCAGGGCATCGGCTCGGCCGCCGACTGGCTGACCGCGTACGCCCGTACGGGTGAGCGCGTATCGGTCGGGACGACCATCCGCGACACCGAGGGCGAGATCCTCGCCCTCGGCCCCGACGACAGCGTCGTCAGCGCCGCCCCCACCCTCGTCCAGGACGGCCGGATCGCCGTGGACGCCGCGGCCGAGGGCGTCGTCGACCCGCTCGACCTGTCCTTCGGCTACGTCTGGGCCAACGGCCGCCAGCCCCGCACCCTGGCCGGGATCGACGACCGGGGCCGCCTGCTGCTGGTCACCGTCGACGGCCGCCAGACCGGCGGCGGCAGCGAGGGCTTCACACTCATGGAGGCCGCCGCCTTCATGCGCTCCCTGGGCGCCGTCCAGGCCCTCAACCTCGACGGCGGCGGCTCCACCACCTTCGCCGTCGACGGCACCCTCGCCAACAACCCCTCGGACGCGACGGGCGAGCGCGCCGTGGGCGACTCCGTCCAGGTCGTCCCGGCCGCGCTCCACTGACCGGCGCCGCCGACCGGACGCACGACGACGGACGGTCCGTCTCCCTCGGGTGAGGGAGACGGACCGTCCGTCGTAAGGAGCCGTGGGCCGTACGGGTGAGCGGGCGTCAGCCGTCGCGCTTGGGCCGCCAGACCACCAGCGCGCTGGTGTGCTGGACGTCCTGGTAGGGAACCAGGTCGCGGCGGTACGAGGCGTGCACGGCGGCCTCGCGCTGCTGGATGACGGCGGCGGCGCCCTCGACGGCGGCGGAGAGTTCGGCCACGCGCGCCTGGAGGGCGGCGACCTGGTTCTCCAGCTCGATGATCCGCTTGATGCCCGCGAGGTTGATGCCCTCGTCCTGCGAGAGCCGCTGCACCTCGCGGAGCTGCTCGATGTCACGGGTGGAGTAGCGACGGCCGCGCCCGGCGGTACGGTCGGGCGAGACCAGCCCGAGGCGGTCGTACTGACGCAGGGTCTGCGGGTGCAGCCCGGACAGCTCGGCCGCCACCGAGATGACGTAGACCGGGGACTCCTCGGTCAGTTGGTAGGGATTACGGCCGCGCGGGCCTCTCATACCGCTTCCGTCGACGCTCATTCAGGTCACGCTCCCTTTGCGGCCTTGAACAGCTCCGCCCGCGGGTCGTGCCCCGCGGTCGCTTCCCGGTAGGACTCCAGCGCGTCCAGCGCCTTGCCCTCGGTCTTCTCCGGCACCGCCACCTCGATGGTGACGAGCAGATCGCCCCGTGAACCGTCCTTGCGCATGGCGCCCTTGCCGCGGGCGCGCAGCGTACGGCCGTTCGGCGTACCGGCCGGAAGCTTGAGGGTGACCGGCGGGCCGCCCAGGGTGGGCACCTTGATCTCGCCGCCGAGCGCCGCCTCGGCGAAGGTCACCGGCACGGTGACCGTGAGATTGGACTCGCGGCGCCCGAAGACCGGGTGCGCTCCGACGTGCACGACCACGTACAGGTCGCCGCCGGGGCCGCCGCGCTCGCCGGGCGCGCCCTTGCCGCGCAGCCGGATCCGCTGCCCGTCGGTGACACCGGCCGGGATACGGACCTGCATGGTGCGCGAGGAACGGGCCCGCCCGCTGCCCTTGCAGACGTCGCAAGGGGTCTCGGCGATCAGGCCGCGGCCCTTGCAGTCCACGCACGGGTCGGTGAGCGAGAAGCCGCCACCGCCGCCGCGCGAGACCTGCCCGGTGCCGACGCAGGTCGGGCACACCCGGGGCGTGCCGTTCTTGTCGCCGGTGCCGGAGCACGCCTTGCAGGGCGCCTGCGAGGACATCCGCAGCGGGACCGTGGCCCCGTCGACCGCCTCGGTGAAGCTCAGCGTCACCTCGGACTCGATGTCCTGGCCGCGGCGCGGCTGCACCCGCGTGCCCGCGCCGCCCCGGTTGAACAGACCGCCGAAGACGTCGCCCAGGCCGCCGCCGAAGCCGCCGCCCTGCCCGCCGGTGGTCTGCCCGCCGGGCTGGCCGCCCGTGCCGCCGAACAGGTCGCCGAGGTCGAAGTTGAAGCCGCCGGCGCCGCCCGCGCCGGGACCGGGGCGGAAGCCGCCGTTCCCGAACAGCGCGCGGCCCTCGTCGTACTCCTTGCGACGCTTGGCGTCGGACAGCACGTCGTTGGCCTCGGAGATCTCCTTGAAGCGCTCCTCGGCCTTCGCGTCGCCCTTGTTGGCGTCCGGGTGGAACTCGCGGGCGAGCTTCCGGTACGCCTTCTTGATCTCGGCGTCCGTGGCGTCCTTGGGCACGCCGAGGACCTTGTACAGGTCCTTCTCCAACAGGTCCCTACTGACGCTCATCCCCGACGTCCCTCCTCTCCACCACTTCCAGGCGCGCCGCCGGTGACCGGCACACTCCTACGCCCACTTACTTCTACGCCGTCAGCCCTCGTCCGGGCCACCGGTCTCCTCTTCGTCGGCCTTCTTCTCCGCCGCCGACTCGTCCTTGCCCTGGCTGCCCGGCTGCGGTTCGGCGACCGCGACCCTGGCGGGCCGCAGATTGCGCTCCCCGATGCGGTACCCGGGCTGGAGGATCTGCACGCATGTGGTCTGCGTGACATCCGGCGAATAGCTGTGCATCAGGGCCTCGTGCACCAGCGGGTCGAAGGGCTCGCCCTCCTTGCCGAACTGTTGCAGCCCCAGCTTCGCCGCCACCGTCTCCAGCGACTCGGCGACCGACTTGAAGCCGCCGACCAGCTCGCCGTGTTCCCGCGCCCGGCCGATGTCGTCGAGCACCGGGAGCAGTTCGGTGAGCAGATTGGCAACCGCGACCTCCTTGACGGCGACCCGGTCCCGCTCCACCCTGCGGCGGTAGTTCTGATACTCGGCCTGGAGCCGCTGGAGGTCCGCGGTGCGCTCGTTGAGCGCGGTGCGCACCTGGTCCAGCTGTGCCCGCAGGGCCGTCAGCTCCTTCGCGTCCCCGTCCGGGGCCGGGGCCGCCGGGCCCGCCTCATCGGCGGACCCGGCGGCCTTCGCGGCGGCGTCCGGCTGCTCCTCGCCGGCCTCTGAAGGGACGTCGGGCTCCGACTCGAAGCCCTTCGGCTCCTCCGTCACGCGGCACCGTCCCTCTTGTTGGCGTTCTCGTCGTCGACGATCTCGGCGTCGACCACGTCGTCGTCCGCGGCGGCGTCGGCCTGACCGTCGGAGGGGGCGTCGGCGGTCGCGCTGCCGGAGGCGCCGTCGGTCTGCGCGTACAGCGCCTGGCCCAGCTTCTGGCTGGTGGCCGCGACCTTCTCGGTGGCCTCGCGGATCGCGGCGGTGTTGCCGTCGTCCGTCGACTCGTTCTTCAGCTTCTCCTTGAGGTCCGCGACCGCGGTCTCGACCTCGGACCTGACGTCCTCGGGGAGCTTGTCCTTGTTGTCCGCGATGAACTTCTCGGTCTGGTAGACGAGCTGCTCACCCTGGTTGCGGGTCTCGGCGGACTCGCGGCGCTTGTGGTCCTCGTCCGCGTACTGCTCGGCCTCCTGGCGCATGCGGTCGACCTCGTCCTTGGGCAGCGAGGAGCCGCCGGTGACGGTCATCCGCTGCTCCTTGCCGGTGCCGAGGTCCTTCGCGCCGACGTGCATGATGCCGTTGGCGTCGATGTCGAAGGTGACCTCGATCTGCGGCATCCCGCGGGGGGCGGGCGGCAGGCCGGTCAGCTCGAACATGCCGAGCTTCTTGTTGTACGCCGCGATCTCGCGCTCGCCCTGGTAGACCTGGATCTGGACCGACGGCTGGTTGTCCTCGGCCGTGGTGAAGATCTCGGAGCGCTTGGTCGGGATGGTCGTGTTGCGCTCGATCAGCTTGGTCATGATGCCGCCCTTGGTCTCGATACCGAGGGACAGCGGGGTGACGTCGAGCAGCAGGACGTCCTTGACCTCGCCCTTGAGCACACCGGCCTGGAGGGACGCGCCGATGGCGACGACCTCGTCCGGGTTGACGCCCTTGTTGGCGTCCTTGCCGCCGGTCAGCTCGCGCACCAGCTCCGCGACGGCGGGCATACGCGTCGAGCCGCCGACCAGGACGACGTGGTCGATCTCCGAGAGCTGGATCCCGGCGTCCTTGATGACGTTGTGGAACGGCGTCTTGCAGCGCTCCAGCAGGTCGGTGGTGAGCTGCTGGAACTGGGCGCGGGTGAGCTTCTCGTCCAGGTGCAGCGGGCCCTCGGCGGACGCCGTGATGTACGGCAGGTTGATCGAGGTCTCGGTGGACGAGGACAGCTCGATCTTCGCCTTCTCCGCCGCCTCGCGCAGGCGCTGGAGGGCCATCTTGTCCTTGCCCAGGTCCACGCCGTGGCCGGACTGGAACTGCTTCACCAGGTAGTCGACGACGCGCTGGTCCCAGTCGTCACCACCGAGGTGGTTGTCACCGTTGGTGGCCTTCACCTCGACGACGCCGTCGCCGATCTCCAGCAGCGAGACGTCGAAGGTGCCGCCACCGAGGTCGAAGACCAGGATGGTCTGGTCGTCCTTGTCGAGGCCGTAGGCCAGCGCGGCGGCGGTCGGCTCGTTGACGATGCGCAGCACGTTGAGGCCCGCGATCTCACCGGCCTCCTTGGTGGCCTGGCGCTCGGAGTCGTTGAAGTACGCGGGGACGGTGATCACCGCGTCGGTGACCTTCTCGCCCAGGTACGACTCCGCGTCCCGCTTGAGCTTCTGCAGGATGAAGGCGCTCATCTGCTGCGGGTTGAAGTCCTTGCCGTCCAGGTTGATCTTCCAGTCGGTGCCCATGTGGCGCTTGACCGACCGGACGGTCCTGTCGACGTTGGTGACAGCCTGGCGCTTGGCGACCTCGCCGACGAGCACCTCGCCGTTCTTGGCGAAGGCGACGACGGACGGCGTGGTCCTGGCGCCCTCTGCGTTGGTGATGACGGTGGGCTCGCCGCCTTCGAGAACGCTGACGACGGAATTAGTCGTGCCCAGGTCGATGCCGACCGCACGTGCCATGGTGAAATCCTCCTGCTGACTTGAGTGGAACTGACTCAAGACTGCACGACCCGGGATCTTCTGTCAACAGACGTGAGTCGACCCCACTCAACTTATCTCTGCTTTATGTGCGCAGGGCGGATGTTCTCGCAGGTCGGATGGGGTGCGGCGAGGTGCGGCGAGGTGCCGCGTCAGCGGCTTGGAGAGGCAGGCACCGGGCGGTCCGCGCGCAGCGCCGCCAGCAGCGGACCGGACTCGGCCGGCCGGGCCGACAGCGTACGGAAGGCGAGGGCGCCGTCCGGCACCTTGCGCAGGCTTCCCGCCAGCTCGTACAGCGCGGGCAGCGTACTGAGTCCGGGATCGGCCGTGAGGGACGAGGTGGCCGTGTCGACCAGGCCGAAGAACCGGGCCGGATGGCGCAGCGTGTCCGCCCCGCGCGCCTCACGGGTCAGCGTACGCAACAGCTCGCGGCGGCGCTCACCGGCGTGGGCGCCGACCGCGGCCTCGATCCGGTCGAACCCGGCGAGGTCCACCACCATGTGGTGGTCGACGCGGATGCCGCTGAGCCGTTCGAAGGCGCGGATCGAGCAGGCCGCCCCGCCGCCGCTGAAGGCGCGGCCGAAGGGTTCGTACGCGGCCGGGCTCGTACCGCCGTCCGGGCGGGGACAGCTCGGCACGCCGACCTTCAGGGAGCGCGGTACGCCGACGGCGGCGGCGTGGCGGCGGTCGGCGGACAGGTGCAGCAGGACGGCGGCGTCGGAGGTGTCCTCACCCGGGGGCGCGCCGGAGCCCGGGCCGCGCTCGGCGTTCTGGCCGCCATGGGCTCCGCTGCCGCTCGGGGCGCCCTGGCCGCTCGGGCCGCTCTGGCCGCTCTGGCCGCCCTGGCCGCTTTCGGAGCCCAGCATCAGGATGTTGCGCGCCTGCGGCACCAGCGCGCGGGGCCGCTCCTTCGCGTACCGGGCGAGCACCTTCTCCGCGGCCCGGTCGGTGTGGATGTTGCCGCTGAACTTCCGGTAGGACGCCCAGCCCAGACCCGCCGTCACCACGAGGAGGAGCCCGGCTCCGATCGCGACCCAGCGCAGCACGGCCCGCATGCCCGCCTCCTCCCGCGTGATCGTGGCGCCTCGTCCGTCATGGCCCGCTCGCGCGGTGGCCCGACATCCGATGAACTTAATGTCGCCTTTGCCATACTTGTCACGATTAGAGCTAATTTAAGCGTCATGGAACCCACCGAAGACAGCCGGCACGTCGTCGTCGTAGGCCAGGGCCATGTCGGGCTGCCGCTGGCACTGCGGGCGGCGGAGGCCGGTTTCACGGTCACCGGGATCGACATCGACGAACAGCTGGTCAAACGGCTGACGGCCGGGGACTCCCGCGTCGGCGACGTCCCCGCGGAGCGGCTGGCCGAGGCCCTCGCCTCCGGCCGCTACCGGGCCAGTACGGACTACGCCGACGCCCGCGACTTCGACGTCTGCGTGATCACCGTCCCCGTACCGGTCCACGACGGCGTCCCCGACCGCGGCGCGATCGTGGACGCGGGCCGGGCCGTGGCCCCGCACCTGCGCCCGCGCGCCACCGTCGTCCTGGAGTCCACGACCGTGCCCGGCACCACCGAGGAGCTGCTGCGGCCGGTCCTGGAGGAGATCAGCGGCCTGACCGCGGGCAGCGCCTTCCACCTGGGTTACAGCCCCGGGCGCACCGACCCCGGCAACCCCCGGTGGCGGCTGGAGAACACCCCCAAGGTCGTCTCCGGTGTGAACGTACGATCGCTCCTCGCCGTCGACGGCTTCTACTCCCGAATCGTGCGCAATACGGTGCCGGTTTCGTCGCCGCGCACCGCCGAGCTGACCAAGCTCATCGAGGACGCCTTCCGCCAGGTGAACATCGCCCTGGTCAACGAACTGGCCACCGTCACCGGGCCGATGGGCACCGACATCCGCGAGGCGATCGACGCGGCGGCCACCAAGCCGTACGGCTTCCTGCCCTTCCACCCCGGCCCCGGCGTCGGCGGTCACCGGCTGCCGGTCCCCCGCGGTCTGCTGCGTTTCGCGGCGCTCGCCGAGGAGATCAACGGGCTGATGCCCACCCAGGTAGTGGACAGGATCGCGGCGGGCCTCGACGCCAGGCAGCGGCCGGTCGAGGGAAGCCGCGTCCTTCTGCTGGGTCTCGCTTACAAACGCGACAGCGGCGACCTTCGCGAATCGCCCGCGCTCGCCATCGCGGCCGGGCTGACGGCGCTCGGCGCCCGGGTGCGCGCGGTCGAGCCGTACGCGGACCCGGCTCGGCTCCCCGCCGACCTGCTGTGCGTGGAGCTGACCGAGGAGGAGGCCGCGGCGGCGGATGTGGTGGTCGTCGCGACCGACCACGACGTCTTCGACTACACGATGGTCGCGCGGGCGGCGACGTACGTCTTCGACACGCGGAACCGGTGCCGGGGTGAGAGCGTGGAGCGGCTCTGAGCCGGTCACGGCAGGGCGCGACAGGCCGCACCGCGACGCAGATCACGAGTTGCACGGCTGTATGCGCCCGCGGATCGCGGGTAATCTCAGCGGAGACCGGATTAAGTTACCGCTTAGTACGACCTTGCTCGTACGACTCGTACGGGACCTTGCTCGTACGACCCGCACGACTCGTACGACCCTGTACAAGCGTTGCCCGTACGACCTTGCCCAGCACGAAGCCTTCCCGCCCGATCCTGAACCCACGGCCCCCTCCCACTGAACCGCCGCGCAGGCCCGAGGAGCCCACATGCAACTCGCCGCGATCATCGTGTCGCTGGTCCTCACCGCGGTCGGCGTCGCCCTGATCAGCCTCGCCGTCGCGCAGATCTTCCGGTTCGTCACGCTCGGCCAGCCCGTGCCCGCGGGCTCCCGCACGAACGACTGGGTGGCCAGGTCCACGACCCTGGCCAGGGAATTCGTCGGCCACACCCGGATGAACAAGTGGGGCGTCGTCGGCGTCGCGCACTGGTTCGTGGCGGTCGGCTTCCTCACCCTCGGCCTGACGATCGTCAACGCGTACGGCCAGCTCTTCAAGGCCGACTGGATCCTGCCGTGGATCGGCACCTGGCTGCCGTACGAGGTGTACACCGAGTTCATCGCGGCGCTCACCACCCTCGGCATCCTCACCCTGATCGTGATCCGGCTGCTGAATCTGCCCTCGCGCGCCGGCCGCAAGTCCCGCTTCACCGGTTCGACGGCCTGGCAGGCGTACTTCGTGGAGTACGTCGTTCTGATCATCGGCCTGGCGATCCTGACGCTGCGCGGCCTGGAGGGCGCCCTGCACGGCGTCGACCACTACGAGGCCGCGTACTTCGTCTCGTACCCGCTGGTCGCCGCCTTCCGGAAGATGAGCACCGGCAGCCTCCAGAACACCGTCTACGCCGTCGCCATGGTCAAGCTGGGCGTCACGATGATCTGGGCGATCGTGCTCGGCCTGCACACCAACATGAGCGTGGCCTGGCACCGCTTCCTGGCCTTCCCCAACATCTGGTTCAAGCGGAACGCGGACGGTCCGGTCGCGCTCGGCGCGCTCCAGCCGATGGTCTCCGCGGGCAAGCCCATCGACTTCGAGGACCCGGGCGAGGACGACCAGTTCGGCGTCTCCCAGATCGAGCACTTCTCCTGGAAGGGCATCCTCGACTTCTCCACCTGCACCGAGTGCGGGCGCTGCCAGTCGCAGTGCCCCGCCTGGAACACCGGCAAGCCGCTCTCCCCCAAGCTGCTGATCATGTCGCTGCGCGACCACGCGCACGCCAAGGCGCCGTATCTGCTGGCCGGCGGCGGCAAGAACGCCGAGGGCGAGGAGACCGGTACGCCCGAGCAGCTCGCGGGCGTCCCCGCCGCCGCGCTCGCCGAGGCCGAGCGCCCGCTGATCGGCACGGCGGAGGAGAACGGGGTCATCGACCCCGACGTGCTGTGGTCCTGCACCACCTGCGGCGCCTGCGTCGAGCAGTGCCCGGTCGACATCGAGCACATCGACCACATCGTCGACATGCGCCGCTACCAGGTGATGATCGAGTCGTCGTTCCCGAGCGAGGCGGGCACGATGCTCAAGAACCTGGAGAAGAAGGGCAACCCGTGGGGCCTGCCGAAGAAGCAGCGCCTGGCCTGGGTCAAGGAAGTCGACTTCGAGGTGCCGGTCGTCGGCGAGGACGTCGAGGACCTGACCGAGGTCGAGTACCTGTACTGGGTCGGCTGCGCGGGCTCCCTGGAGGACCGCGCGAAGAAGACCACCAAGGCTTTCGCCGAACTCCTGCACATCGCGGGCGTCAAGTTCGCGATCATGGGCGGCGACGAGAACTGCACCGGTGACTCCGCCCGCCGCCTGGGCAACGAATTCCTCTTCCAGCAGCTCGGCCAGGAGAACGTGGCCATGCTCAACATGGCCTTCGGCGAGTCCCTCGACGAGGACGGCGCGGTGGACCCCTCCACGCGCAAGCCGCGCGCCTCGAAGAAGATCGTCGCCACCTGCCCGCACTGCTTCAACACCATCGCCAACGAGTACCCGCAGCTCGGCGGCGAGTACGAGGTCGTCCACCACACCCAGCTCCTCCAGCACCTCGTGGACGAGGGCAAGTTGGTGCCGGTCACGCCGGTCGAGGGCCTGATCACGTACCACGACCCCTGCTACCTCGGGCGGCACAACAAGGTCTACACACCGCCGCGCGAGATCATCGCGTCCGTGCCCGGTCTGCGGAACGAGGAGATGCACCGCCACAAGGAGCGCGGCTTCTGCTGCGGCGCGGGCGGCGCGCGGATGTGGATGGAGGAGCGGATCGGCAAGCGCGTCAACAACGAGCGCGTCGACGAGGCGCTTTCCCTCAACCCGGACATCATCTCCACCGCGTGCCCGTTCTGCCTGGTCATGCTCTCCGACTCCGTCAACGGCAAGAAGAACGACGGCCAGGCGAAGGAGGCCCTCCAGGTCGTGGACGTCTCGCAGCTTCTCCTCCAGTCGGTGAAGGCGCCGGCGGACGCGGCCGAGCTGAGCGAGGAAGCGCCGGCCGGGACGGCCTGATCCGGGGCCTCACCAGCCCTTACGGGTTCCCCTAGGGGTTTGCCCGGGGGTCCGTCGACGGGTTCGCCGCCGCGTGTCACAGGTTGGCAGCAATGGGCGGCGGCGGACCGGCCGACAGGAGCGGTGCGGCGGCTTACCGGGTACGTTCGATGACGTGGCTGGATTCAGGAATCGACACGGTGAGGGCGGTGGCCGGGGCGGCCGTCCCGGCCAGGGGCCGGGATACGGCGCGGGTCACGGGCAGGGCTCGGGTCACGGGCAGAGCCCGTACGGAACGCCTCCCGGCGAGCCGGAGTACTACGCGCCCGCGGCGGGGCAGCCCGGCGGGTACGACGAGTCGCCCGGCCAGACGAAGGCGTTCACGCTGGGCGCCGGGTTCGCGGGCCAGGGCCAGGAGCCGTACGTCGATCCGTACGCCGGGCAGCAGCCGTACGCGCAGCCTTCGCACGCACAGGCCCCGTACACCCAGCCCCCGTACGCCCAGCCCCCGTACTCGGGCGACAACGTGGCGACGTACCGCGCGGGTCAGTCCGCCGCGCCGCCGGTCGGTCCGCGGCTGCACTGGAAGGAGTTGCTGAGCGGCGTCGTGCTGCGCCCCGGCCGTACCTTCTGGCAAATGCGCGACCACACGGTCTGGGGCCCGGCCCTGACCGTGACCTTCCTCTACGGGCTGCTCGCCGTCTTCGGCTTCGACGCCGCCCGCAGCGACGTCCTGGACGCGACGCTCACCACCAGCATCCCGTGGGTGCTCACCACGGCCGTCGCCGTCGTCATCTCCGCGGTCACGCTCGGCGCGGTCACCAACACCCTCGCGCTGCAGTTCGGCGGCGACGGCGCCTGGGCGCCGACGATCGGGCTCTCGCTCCTGATCACGACGCTCACCGACGCCCCGCGTCTGTTCTTCGCGCTCTTCCTCGGCGGCGCCAACAGCTTCGTCCAACTCCTGGGCTGGCTCACCTGGCTGGGCTGCGCGGCGCTGCTCACCTCGATGGTCAGCAAGTCGCACGACCTGCCGTGGCCGAAGGCGCTCGGGGCGGCGTCGATCCAACTGATCGCGCTTCTCTGCCTGTTCAAGCTGCCGCTGATCTGACCCGCCCCGGGGTCTCAGACCTTGGTGCGGTGGAAGTTCATGAAGGACCGTGAAGGCGTCGGCCCGCGCTGCCCCTGGTAGCGGGAGCCGTACTGCTGCGATCCGTAAGGGAATTCGGCGGGCGAGGTCAGCCGGAAGAGGCAGAGCTGCCCGATCTTCATTCCGGGCCAGAGCTTGATCGGGAGCGTCGCGACATTCGACAGCTCCAACGTCACATGCCCGGAGAAACCGGGGTCGATGAACCCCGCGGTCGAGTGCGTCAGCAGCCCCAGCCGCCCCAGGCTCGACTTCCCCTCCAGCCGCGACGCCATGTCGTCGGGCAACGAGATGACCTCGTACGTCGACCCGAGCACGAATTCCCCCGGATGCAGGATGAACGGCTCGTCACCCTCCGGCTCCACCAGCCGCGTCAGGTCCGGCTGTTCCACCGCCGGGTCGATGTGCGGATACCGGTGGTTCTCGAACACCCGAAAGAACCGGTCCAGCCGCACATCAATACTCGACGGCTGCACCATCGACGGCTCGAACGGGTCCACGCGCACGCGTCCGTTGTCGATTTCGGCTCGAATGTCCTTGTCAGAGAGAAGCACGCCCCGAAGGTTACGCGCCCGGAGCGGCCCCGACCCAATCCTCCGGCCCGGAGCCGCCACCTCACCGGCCTCCGACTACCGCTTCTCCCCGCCCCCGGCCACCGGCACCGCGTGCCTCAGCCGCGCGCACTTGGGACACCTCAACAACCGCCCGGGCCCCAACCGCTCGGCCCCCAAATGCTGCATCGGGAACGAAGCCGTACTGAACACATGCCCCTCGGCACAACGAACAACGGTGCGCTCCATCAAGTCCCTTCCCCAACCAACCGGCGTGGACGACAAAGCCACACATTAGGGGATCAACCCACCGCGCACCCACTCACCACTCCGCCCCCAACCTACGCCCCACCCCACCCCCCACATGCGGTAGACTCCCCCACGAAGCCACCCCCACCAGGGCCTTCACGCGGATGTAGTTTAATGGTAGAACATGAGCTTCCCAAGCTCAGAGCGCGGGTTCGATTCCCGTCATCCGCTCCATAAAAAAGCCCCAGGTCGAAAACCTGGGGCTTATTTTTTGTCAAGACCGATTCTGGGCACGCGCAGTCAAGGACGCCCGGTGGTAGATATTCAGGGCCGGCTTCGATAGTGCGCTAGACGCGAGGCGTCCCATTCCATAATCTCAAGAATGTCATCGAGATATCCACCGGTTTCGTAACTGTGCTCCCTCAAAAACTCCTGATACAGCAACAAAAGACCATCGCGAATAGTCTCAAAGCAGCGCCAATAGTAGCCCGACTCGATCGAATCGCCATCTTCCTCTCCGGCAGCAAACCCGAGAACAGCCCATGTGGCTTCTTCCACCTGGGCCGGCGGCAGCCCGTCGGCGAACATCGCCATGACAACCGTGCACACCGCAGGCGCAGGGGGCATCAGGATCGACTGGATGAACACATGCCCGTCCAAAGCGCGCAGCACACCCGGGTTCCCGTCGATCGCGGATTCCAGCAGCGCGATCAGATGTACCGCCGATTCTCCGCAACCACACTCCACCGCATCCCAGTCCTGCCGACCTAGTTCTCTTCGCGCAAGACTCAATTAATTCAGCTCCTCGAACTAGGATGGGAGCAAGTCGTACTGGAGCACCCGACTTACTTTCCTGTTTACTTTACTATTTACTCAAGGCCACATCACCATACTCCACCCGGCTCGCCCTCGACACCCGGACCGAAGGCACTGGGTGGATAATCAAGTTGACACTTTATGCAGACGCTCTTCGCAGCCGGCTCATATTCTCTTGGATCCGACCCTGTCACAGCCTTCGTTGTGTAGGCGATGCCAAGACGCACCTTCGTCCAGTCCCCGCCCAGTGCGCGGACCACATTCCCTTCTGCGCAATAGGTGGCTTCGCAGCCCAAGACATCCGGACCGGACGAGGCAACTGCCATCTCGCCAGTCTCGGTGTGATAACCCGAGACATACGATCGAGTGGCGAGTTTCGAGACGCGGTTGTCGACGGCCGCGGAACGGGCGAGATTATCACCTCGGTCGGTTCGCTCGGCCGGTGACCAGTCTGCGGGGGCTGCTTCCTTGTGCAGGTACGCGGGACGAGACTTCGCGCCGCGCGGTCCGCGTGAGGTGGTTCCCCGTGGGCTGGGCTTTTCAGTGCCCGTAGCCGGATCGCTCGGCTCGGCTACGGCCCTGTTCTGGGCGGGGTCCGCTTCCCAGTTGTCGGCGGGGGCCGGGTGGCCATCACCAGCTGCGTCCTCGAAGGCCTTCGTGCCGGCCGTGGGCGTTTTGGCCTTGCCGCCGTCGGTCTCCGCGGACTTGGCCGCGCCTGAATCCTCGCCGGAGTCCTCGCTGGTGGGGTCGCCTCCCACACCGGGGCCGCAGTCGCCCATGAGGGCGGCACATGAGGAAACGACCGCTGCGGTTCCGGCCTCAGCACAAGCTGGTCCAGCAACACCGAGAGACTCCCCGGTACAAACCCCGACAGCCGTCACTGCGACAACTGCGACCGTGGCCACGGCCACGTATGGTGCGGCCTTCTCAACGACGTGGCCCGCACAGCTCCAGAAGCTGTGGCAACCGCCACCACCGCTCTTCTTGCCAGTACTCGAAGTGCTCCCGCTGGAGGTGGTGGAGGAGGTGGAGGTGCTACCCGCGTCAGGATTGCCGGGGGGCGGGCCGCAATCGATGGCGCACGTGTTCATCGACGGGTCGTTGTACCAGTCGTCGTATCCGGTGGGGTCGGAACCACTGGCCGGGTTGTCGGCGGCGTAGGCGTAGCCGCCCATCTGGTTGGGGTCGCCCGCCTGGAAGAGCGGGTCCGCTGTCAGGAAACGGCCCTGAGCGGAGTCGTAGTTGCGGGCGCCGAGCAGGTCGAGTCCGGTGGCCGCGTCCGTGGGTTGTCCCAGGAAGCCGCGATTCTCGTCCGGAGCCACCCAGGTCGTCGGCTTGGCGCCGCGCGGATTGCCGTAGGGGTCGTAGAAACGGCGGGTGACCGCCAGTGTGGTGGCGTCGACGGCGGTGGTGGCGGTGCCCTGAACGGTGGCGACCTGGTAGGTGACCGTGCCGGTGCTGGAACGGGTGACGGTGGTGCCGTCGGGTCCGGTGATGTTGCGCAGGCCGGTCAGTGTGCTGTTGGCGACGTTCAGGGTGATCTGCTCGGTGCCACCGAAGAGGTAGAGGACCCGGGTGGTGTCGGTGCTGTCGACTGCCGCGGTCTGCTCCAGCAGGCTGCCGTCAGCGTCGTAGAGGTACTTGCTCGTGTTGGTGTGTGCTCCGTTACCGGTGGCTACGCTCGCGGTACGACCCTCGGCGTCATAGGTGAAGGTCTGCGTCTGGCCGGCGGACACGGCTCCGACCGCGGCGTTGGTCCAGGTCTGTCCACTGCTTCCGCAGGCCGCCAGCGTCAGCTGGGTGGCGTTGGTGGCACTGGCCGCCGGGTCGGTGAGGCACATCGTGGTGGCAGCTGCGCTGACAACCGTGTTGGCACTGGTGATCTTCCACTTCTGGGTGACATCTGCAGAGCAGGTGTCGATGACAATCTTTGTGCCCGACGTGGTGGCGTTACCGGTGGTGTCCAGGCACAGACCCATCACCCGGATGGTGCCGTCGGTGCCGACCGACAACTTCTGGGCGTTGGCGGTACCGCAGGTGTTGATCTGTACCTTGGCGCCGGGCGTGGTGGAGGACGCGGCGTCCTCGACGCATTTCCTGCCGCCGCCGCTCAGAGCGAATCCGCTGATCAGCGGTCCGGTCGAGGCCACCTTGCGATTGGTCGTGTCGCCCGCGTTGACACCGCCGTGCGTCGGGTCGGTGTACGCGGGCGTCGAGGTCGCGGTGCCGGTGGTCGGGTTTGTCGTAGTGGTGGCGCCCGCCTGGTCGGGCAATGCCACGCTGGTCGTGCCGTTGGCGCCGGTGTAGGAGGTGGCTTGAGTGGAGTCGCCTGCTGCGTTGCCGGTGGAGTCGTGGTCGACCATGCCCGTACGGTCGCCGAGCAGGTCGTAGCTGTAGCTCTGCCAGTACGGTGCCGGGCCGCCGACGGTCGTCGTCTTGACGGGTGTGGTGGTACTCGTCTGCACGGAAGCGGTGTTGCAGCGGCCGACGCTGCCGACCGGGGCGCTGCTCGGGTTCGTGATTCCCGCGGTGTCGGTCCAAGCAGCGGTCAGCCGCTGGAACGAGTCGTAGCTGAAGCACTGGGTGTCGTGCGTGGTGTTGTTCTGCAGGTCGTCGGCAGCGGTGAGCTGACCCGACTGGTCGTAGCGGTAGTCGACGACATCAAGGGCGGTGACTGAGGTCTGCACCATCGTTGATGTCTGTGTGGTGCGGCCGGTGGTGACGTCGTACTGGGCAAAGGTCGCCAATTCCTTGCCGGTGGGGCCGTAGTTGGTCTGCAGCACTCGCCCGAACGGGTCGTGGACCGCGGTGTCGAGGTAGGACGGCGTGTTGGAGCTGCTGATGAACCCGCCGATGCCGTCGAGGTTTCCCTGCTGCGTATATCCGAAGTCGATGTCCTCGGCCGGGAGCTTGCCGTCTGCCTGGTATTTAACGGTCGACAGCAGACCGACGGTCGGCGTGTACGCGTTGGTGGTGCTGTACGTGACAGTGCCGCTCGCGGGAGGCTGGCTCTGCCCGGCGGCGGCAAACCCGTCCGCGGCGGGCACGGTCACCGTGGAACCTGACGGCTGATAGGCGGCGTTGTAGCCGGTCACAGCCTGGGTGTACGCCTTGCTCGTCGTCCCCGTGGCACCGTTGAGGTAGCGGGTAGCGGAGGTCGGGTACCCCTTGGCCAGCGTGTCGTAGACCCAGGACGCCTGTTCCTTCGTGGCGTCGGGCGTGGCCGACCAGGCGCCGCTGTACTCGGCTGTGACGCGGTTGTCCCAGTCGTAGCTGTACGACATGACCTGGCCGCGGGAATCCGTGCTTTGCAACAGATTTCCGGCGATGTCGTATTTGTCGAGACTGCTCTGCCCGACGTTGGGGTCGGTCCGGGTCGTCGGGCGGCCAAGGAAGTCGTATCCGTAGGACCAGGTGTTGCCGGCGGTGTCCTTGACGGACTCGACCTGGCCGTCGGGGGTGTAGGTGTAGCGGGTGGTGGCGTCGGCAGCCCGGACGGCGTCCGCGGTTCCCTGGTGCCAGAGCGTGCCGCCTGCGCTGGAGACGACGGCCGCAGTGGAGTCGTTGCGCACCTGGAAGGTTGCGCCAGTGGTGGCGGTGAGACCGGTGGTCCACTTGGACGTGCCCGCCGTGGTGCGGACGACGAGGTTTCCGTCAGTGCCGAACTGAGCGAAGGCGCCGGGGTTGCCGCTCGTGCCGCTGGACCAGATGGTCGTCCCGGTGGCCAATGCGCTGAGGACCAGGTTTCCGTCCGCCTGCATCGTCAGCCGTACGCTGTCGGAGGTGAGCGAGGTGCCGGACGGGATGGTCTGGCCGGCGGCGAGAGTGACGGTCGCACCGGTGTTCTTCACCACGTTGCTGGTGATCTGCCCCAGCGCGTTGGTGAAGCTGGCTGTGGTGCGGCCGCCCACGGGTGCGGTGGTGTCGGTCTCGTCGGCACCGCGATAGGCGGTGGTGGTGTGCCACTGCTGGACGGCCTGGTGCCACAGCGTGCTGGTGACCGCGCGGCCTTCGCCGTCGTATTCGGTGGTGGTCTCCGAAGGGACTTCGTTCTCGTTGGCGGCCCACAGTGTGGTGCCGGGGACCGCGGTGGGTTCGGAGTACGGGGCGTACGACACCGTCGGCCAGCCGTGGGAGTCGTAGAAGGTGTCGGAGATGATCCGGCCGGAGTTGCTGTCTCCGGCAGCGGTGCTCTGCGTCTGGCGGGACTGGAGCATCCCGTCGTAGATCGCGATGGACGTTGCGTAGGTGCCGTCCTCGCGCAGCGTTTTCGTGGTCACCGTGGACGGGGCACCCGGAGAGGTGATCGTGCCCCCCGGGGCGGCCACCGCGCCCGGGTTGATCGAGTAGGCGAACGTCATGTCCGCGCTCTGTCCGCCGTCCTTGTCACGGCCTGGTAGCCAGACCGCAGTGCGTCGGCCAAGTGCGTCGTAACTGATGTCCGTGACGCGGTTGTTGGCGTCGATGTCCTCGGTCGGCACACCGCGCAGCGGATCGAGTGTGGAGACCTCCTTCCACCGTTGCGCGTTGTAGGTGGTGATGCCGACGGCGTTGGTGTTTCCGCCTGCGGAGGTCCAGGCCGGTGTGAAGTCGGTATGAGTGTCCTGGCCGGTGATGTCGAGCGCATCGACGGCGCGGCCGGCGCCGTCGTACACCGTCGCCATGTCCGTCTGCCAGTTCTCGGTACTGCCGTTGTATCCGGTGGAACTACGCACGGCCGAGATCCGGCCGACAGCCGAGGTGCCGCTCTGGTCGAGCCGCGCACCACATCGCGCCAGACGCACAGGTACGGCTCGGCCAACCACGGTCAGGCTCCGCACACCCGACAAGCAACCGCCCGCCCGCCGATAGGTCGCGACCTGCAGCTTCACCGACCGCGCGCCCCTGTGATTCCCAAGCTCAGAGCGCGGGTTCGATTCCCGTCATCCGCTCCATTGCCAAAGCCCCGGGTTTATCGCCCGGGGCTTTTTCTCGTTGTCCTTCAATCCACGTCCGACCCCGGACCGCGTAGCGCGCCCTGATGAACAAGCCGCTGTTCCAGGCCGCCCATTGCATGTGCGATTCCCTCGATGAGGTCGGTGACCTCCCACATGGGCCGACCATCGCTCACTCCGAATGCCAGCAACGCCTCGTGAGCGCGCTCGACCGCGACGCGCTCCGTCGTCGGCCACTGCGTCAATTGCGCCCCAGAAGCGTGTCCGGAGGCGACATCATGGCGGGGGCGCCGAAGTGATCCGCAGGGTGTTTTCAGTGGGATGGCGGCCAGGTGAGGGTGTAGCCGGTGGCGCGGTCGAAGGTCACTTCGACGGCCGGGGGCGGAAAGCCGAATTCGCGGGCGCTCCATTCGGCGACGGCCGCGGCGGCGGCCTCCGGCTGGTAGTCGGTCGGCATGTAGTCGAGCGTGTTGACCTCGATGACGACGAGGTCGCTCTGGTGTGAGCCCTCGATTTGCGCGGCCACCTGACGGAGGCCGAACTCAAGCTGGGTCACGTCCTCTTCGGTGGCCGCGTCGTCGAGGACGTGCAGCCACACGTGATCGGTGACCCGGCGTGCGCCGTCGGGCGGCGTCGGCGGCGTCGAGACGGCGGCGGAGAGTTCGGCGTACAGCGCCCAGGGACCGAGGATCTTGCGGTAGACGAAGGGGCTGGGACTCAACGGAACTCCAGGCTTGTCGGATGTGCTGGTCATGACTGGTCACACGGCTGGTCGCAACTCGTCAAGGCGGTCGGCCCCTAGTCGAATGTGAGGTGGCCGAAGACGGATTTGTCGAAGAAGTGCTCGGGGCCCATGCCGGTCGGCCGGGTGATGTACTCCAGCCCGTGGTCCGTTTTCCCGGTGTCGGACATCAGGCTGTAGCGGTCGAGGAACGCCTGCGCCTCGTCGTCGGTCATCTGTGAGATGTCGACCTTCTTGAGCTTGGCGAAGTCCTTCTCGTGGATGGTAAACCGCATGAGTTCGAGATCGGCGTTCTCCGACCTCCGGAGTTTGAGCGCCAGGTACTTCTCCGCTTCGGCACGCGACCCCCAGGAGTAGACGCCCGGACCGAAGTGAGCGCGATGCATTTCCAGCGGCCAGGGCTCACCCGTGCCGCGCAGCCGCGCCGCGTCGTCGAGTCCCTGGACGGAGAAGAACTCCAGGCATTTCAGCCCCAGGGGATCGCACCATGACAGGGGATTCGGCACGTACGCGTAATGGTTGGGTCCGGGATCGAGCCCGAGCGGATCCGGGCTGAAGTAACCGCCGACTTCCGGGTCGTAGTAGCGGAAGACGTTGTAATGGAGGCCCGTCTCCGCGTCGAAGTACTGGCCGGGGAAGCGCAACGGGCACTGGACACCGTCGGCGGCGTCGGGCGGGCGGACGCCGTAGAGCGTGCCGCGGGCCCGCCAGACCACATCGCCGTCCGGGTCGACCAATTCGGTCGGTGAACCGACCAGATCGGTGACGATCGCGTAGAAACGTGCGTCGATGTCGCTCTGCGGCGAGTCGGCGGTCAGAACCCGCTCGGTTTGGCAGACCGGTTGATGACTGCCGGGCAGGGCGTCCCAGGTCGTGACGGCGACCGTGCCGTCGCCAGAGCCGGAGCCAGAGCCAGAGCCGGTGGAGACGATCTGCTCGGCCAGCTGCATACCGTCCCAGACGAAGTCAGTCCTGCTGACGACCGTGCCGTCCTCGCCGATCCCGAGCTTCGCCGTACGGCGCCCCAGGGGGTCGTACAGATACCTCCAGCGGATCCCGTCGGGCGTGCGCACCTCGACGAGCCGGTCCTCGGCGTTCCAGAGGAACCGCCAGGCGGTCGTGGTCCCCGAGAGCGTCCTGCGCACGCGGCGGATCACCCGGCCCTGCGCGTCGTGCGCGTACGAGGTCCGGCCCGCGCGCCTGATCAGCGTGCCGTCGTACACACGGTCGCCGGTCACGGCGGAGGCTTCCGCGGCATCGTTCGGGCTGCTGTCCCCGAGCCGCCCGGTGTCCCACTGACCGACCACGACGTTGCCCAGCGCGTCGTACGCGTATCGCTCGGTCCAGCTCTCGGCGGACACCGCGGTGACCCGGCCCATCGCGTCGAGGGTGAATCCGCGTCCGCCCGCCGCGTCCGTGACGCGGATGACGTGGTCGTCCGCCCCGTATGCGTACGTACGCCGGGCGGCCGGCATCCCCGGCCCGTCCGACGAGCCCCCGCGGCTCACAGTCAGGGAGGCGAGGCGACGGTTGCTGTCCCACTCCTGCCGGATCCTCACCAGGCCGCCGTCGAGGACCCGTTCGGTCTCCACGCCGCCCACGTCGTATCCGAACGTTATGTGCCGGCCGGAGGCGCGCAGGGCCGTGGGACGCATCCCCGTGTCCCACTCCCAGGTGCTCACCGCACCGCTCGGGGTGCGGCGCTCGGTCCGACGGCCGAGCCGGTCGTACGTGTTGGTCAGCGTGCGGCCGTTGACGGTCTGCCGAACCGCCCGTCCAAGGGCGTCGTGTTCGAGCAGCAGTTCCGTGTCCGCGTTGACGGCGCGAGTGAGCCGGTCGGTCGGGTCGTACTCCATGTACGTGGCGCTGTCGCCGTCGTGCCACTCGACGGCGCGTCCGGCGGCATCCCTGACGTAACACGTAGCCTCACCGGCGCCGTTGATCCGCTCGACGAGCTGGCCCGCGGCATCGTGGACGTACCGGACCGTCCGGCCGTTGAAGTCCGTTTCGCCGCGGAGTACACCGCGCGGATCGTAGTCGTAAGTCCACTGCCGGCCGGTGGCGTTTGTGACCGAGGTCAGCCGCAGTTCGGTGTCGTAGGCGAAACGCAGGGTCGTGCCGTCGGCGAGGGTCTTCGTCATCAGACGGTCGAAGGACCCGACGTCGAAGCGCGTCACAGTCCCCTGCGGATCGGTGTGCCGGACGAGATTGCCGTCGGCGTCGTGAATCCACTCTTCCGTCGTCCCGTCGGGACGCGTCCGGCCGCGAAGCTTGCCTTCCGGCGTCCAGTTGAGCGTCGATTCCGCGCCGAGGGCGTCGACGATCCCGATGATCCGGCCGAACGCGTCGTAGCTGTAGCCCGTCACCGCGCCGTCGACGTCGGTGGTGGCCGTCGGCAGGCCCGCGCCGTTCGGCGTCATCTCGCGAACGCCCCCCAGGGCGTCGGTGATCCGGACGAGCCGACCGCGCGTGTCGTAGTCGCGTCCGGTGACAGCGCCCAGCGGGTCGACCGTACGGATCAGATTGCCGCGCTCGTCGTATTCGTGGCGCCACTCGGCGCCGTCCGGCAGCGTGACCGTCTCCGGCAGCCCCAGCGGGCTGTACCTGACCGTGGTGACGGCGCCGTCGGGCCGGGTGAAGCGGGTCAGGCGGCCGGCCTCGTCGTGGGCGTAGCCGGTGCTGCGGCCCAGGGCGTCGGTGCGGGACAGCAGATTGTCCCGGCGGTCCCATGTCCGGACGGTGGCGTTGCCGAGGGGATCGGTCGTACGGACGAGCTGGCCCAGCTCGTTGAACTCGTACGTCGTGGTGTGCCCGAGCGAATCGGTGACGCGTGTGGTGCGGTTCGCGGTGTCGTAGGCGTAGTCGTAGGCGAGGACGTTTTCCGAGCCGGCCGTACGGACACAGCGGCCTTCCGTGTCGTACTCGTACCGGTACCGCGTGCCGCCGCGGTCCTCCCAGCCGGTGACACGATGATGGTCGTCGTAGCTCAGGCGGAACGGCAGAGTGGAGGAGTCGATGATCTCGGTGAGGTCGCCACGCTCGTCGTATCCATAGCGGAGCACAACCGGCCGGTCGGCGTCGCTCAGCAGCCTGAGCTCGGTTATTCGCCGGTCCTGCGTCGTCAGACCGACGCGATAGCCAGCGCTGTGCCGGATCTCGTGGGGGACGCCTTCCGCCGTGTGGAGGACATCGATGACGTTCCCATTGCGGTCCGCGACGGACGTGAGCGCGAGTTCTGCCGGGGGGCCGCCCGGCAGCGCCCGGAAGCCAAGGATCTGGCCCTGACCCGGGCGCGTGATGCGCATCTCCCCGCCCGGAACACCGTCCCAACGCAGAGGCCAGCGAGGCCCCTCGGCCGGGAAGACGTCCCAATCCGGGTTCGGAATCGGGTAATAGAGGACCATTCCGTCCTCAGATGTGTACTGCGCTCCCTGATCGTCCAGGACGAGACGCTGATCCAGGCCGGAAGCCCACGACGTGCCGAACCAACGGCCCGCACGATAGGACGACACATGGTGCCGTTCCAGCACCAGCGGAAGAACTCCGGGCAACTGCATGTCCACCGCGGACATGACCATTTCGCCGGTCGCGATGTCGATCGGATCGCCGCACCTGAAGCGCCTGAACATGCGGACTGCGGTCTCGCGCATGTCCCGCAGGGCGGCGCCGCCTTTGCGGACGCTGTTGGCGATGTTCTCCAGGGCCTTGCCGGATTTGAGGAGGGCGGGGAGTTCGCGGGCCATCTTCAACAGGCCGCCGGCGGTGGTGAGGCCCTTGAACATCGGGATGCAGTCCAGCGCCGCGAACAGCACGTCCCACAAACTGGCCTGGCCTTGTAGGTATTTCATGACGGTGTCGGCCAGGACCAGGACGGCGGCGGCCAGGACCAGCCACGCCAGGGGGCCGCCGATGATCAGGACGACGATGCCCAGCACCGCGACGATCACCTTGCAGACCGCGATGATGTCGTCCCAGTGGTCCGCGACCCAGTCGACCGCCTTCTCCCACCAGTGCTTGTTCCTGATCCCCGCATCCGACGCCTCATGCAGCGCGTGCTGCGCCGTCGACGCCGCATCGTCCCGCAACTGGGCCGCGTCGGCCGCCAGCTGCTTGGCCGCATCCAGCTTCGCCTGCGCGCTGTGGACAGCCGTCGAGGCGGTGGTGTGGGCGCTCTGAGCGTCCGTGGCATTACGGGCCGCCGCCCGCACCTCCTCCGCCGACGGCGGCGGCACGTCCGGCTTCGGGTCCTCCTGGTAGGACTTCGACTTGTCCTGCGCCCGCTTCACCCACGCATCAGCGTTCGTGAGCTGCGACTTGGCGGTGTCCAGCTCCTGGCGCGCCGTGCGCCCCTGCGCCAGCGCCCGGTCCGCGTCACCCTGCGCGGTCTCCAGCTTCGGCCAGTAATCATCCAGAGCACCCGACGCCAGACGGTAGGACCGCTCCAGCTTGTCCAGCTCACCGGGAAGATCCCCGAACTGCCGCCGGTACGCGTCCCCCGACAGCCCCGCCCACTCCTGGACGACGGTGTCACCGCTCAGACCCCGCACCGACCGCAGCGCCGAGGCGACATCATCAGCGAAATCCCCCAGCTTCCGCGCGAGTTCCTTCACCTCGAACGGATCACCCGGCACCGGATCCCGGTCCAGATCCAGCACATCCCAATCCGTCGGACGCCCCGTCACCCCGCCAGCACCCCCATCAGCCTCGGCGAACAGCCATTGTTCCACCCGAGGTCTGTGACAGCAGAGGTACGTGAGCAACCCGCCTACGATCTGGTCCCATGCGGACCGGACCCGCAACATCTCAACCGTTCTCGCGAACTGCGATCGCCACACATCCCCTTCGCACCGAACTGGGCCATGTTCGAGATCGCTCCCTCAGAGCGCGGGTTCGATTCCCGTCATCCGCTCCATTGATAGGGCCCCAGGTCCGAATTCTGGCACGCTGCGTCGGAAGCGGTCTTGCTGGAGAAGCCGGATGATGTCGGTCGCGGTGTAGGCGGCATCGAAATCTTCAAGGCTTCTCCGGCCGGCCTGTACGATCCGTTCTTCTGTAGAAGTCCTGACATTAAGAAGGGTGCTGGGCGAAGCCCATGGAGCTTGCCCATGCAGCCATTGGACGAGTCGGGTAAGGCGTGCGGACCTCAGCGCTCCCGCTCGAGGTGACCCACCGCTCAAACTGCTCACCGACTCTCTGAGGATGAGATCGAGAGCGTTGGCCAGTCGGTGAAGGGGGAGGTCGTGCTCGCTCAACATCAGATGAAGCGCAGCATCGGGATCGACGGTACCCGTGACACCGCCGGTCCGAGGAATCGGCAACTCCGCCACGGTGCCGATCTCGATTTCGTCGCCGCCTCCGTCGAGCACCAGGTCAACACGGGAGGATCACTTGGGGTCATCGATTGGAACGGCAGCATAGTCTTCGACAAATCCAGTCCAACCGATGATCAGGATCGGGTGATTGAGCAGCAGGCCCACGAATCCGACCTCCACTCGACCGCACCTTACGTAAATCTCGCCCGGCCACGCATAGCCTCGACCGAGAAATCTGCAAACCGATCAGTTGTGTCGTATTCGTGAACCAGGCACGGCTTGTCCCCGCCGGCACATCATCCCTGATTCCTCCCAGTCCCGCTCTTCGAGAGCGCCAAACGGGACGTTCTCCAATCGACCACGCAGCGGCCGACTTCAAATCGGCGAGTTGCCCCTACCGGTGAGCCAAAACCAACTCATCAATGGTAATACCGATGGCGGTCGAAATATTCATCATGACAGCTCGCACGCCCGCCTCCACGTTTTTCGTCCCGGTGACGGTGTCTTCAATGATCTCTGGAACCCCACCGAAGGAGTTCGCGGAAATGGCCGGGTGCAGCCACTTCATCCATTCTTTGACGGATTCAACTCCATATCGAATACGCGCCGCCGAGACGTCTTCCGAAGATGCCGTGGACAGAATTCTCAACGCCGCCGCGAGGCGCTCCTCCGGGTAATTGTGCCCGGCAAGTACCCGGTCGATCTGCGAAATGGAGGAAACCTCGGCTGATGAAGCCACGAATCCCTCTCGACTTCTCAGGTCCGGCCAGCTCTCCTGGCTCGGATCGATGACGACCGTCACGTCCGTTGCCGCGTCCCACGCGTCGGTACCGACCGACACCAGGGTCGAGGACCCCGAGCTCACGGCCGGCCATGCGAAAAACGGCTGTTCCGAGCTCTCTCTGAACGTCAGATATCCGGTAGCGAGGAGCAGCCGACCGGTGAAGACCGGTCGGGGTGCGACTGGTGAAGTCCCACGCCACACTCCTACCCTCACCGGTGCGATCTGAGCACGAGTAGCGACCATGACATGCCTTTGATCACTCACCGGAGGAGAGTCCACCAATAGGTCGAACTCCGGATCCTCGCCTGACCCAATCACCAGAAGGCCATGATTCAGGACCACCTCGATTTCGCCGATTTTCATATTCTTCTCCCAGTCAATTCCTCCGCCTATCCACCCGAAACGTGTGAACGCGCAAGCTCCATCAACTCTTCGTAGTTCCCCTTCGGTTCGTAGATCTGGTGGTTTCTTCGGATGCGAGCCAGAACTTGCACCGCCCTGCTCTGGATTCCGCTGCACACAGAGCAATGACTGAAAACGCGGTAGCTGAAGCCGACGGGACTGACACTGACAGGCGGCTGGTGATCGCCGATCTTCACCGGACCGGCACCGGGCTGCGTATCGCCGCAGGTGTGGCAGACATCATCTTGAACTGCGTCTCGAATTTCTTGGGGCAAGGGGTCCGGTTCCGTCGTAGAAATTCCTTCGCCGCTCGCATGGGTTCCGACGGAAAGGGTATCCAATTGCTCCTGAGTGATCTCTACGTCGCAGTTGTGGACCAGGACTGATGTGGCCCCCGCCAGCACATAGTACGAGTGCTATGCGACCCCTCTCTACCTGCGTTTTCGCAGGTAGAGCGACTTTCGGTGTCTCGCTGGGGTACGGGGTCGGCCGGGGTTGTTCGTGGTTGTTGCCGTCACTACTGCCGTCGGTGGTGTAGACCAGTCACGTGATCCGGGGGCCTCGGCGGCTTGGCCGTCGAGGCCCCCGTTGGGCGAACGGCTTGCCTCGCGCCCCGATGGTCGGGCAACCCGGGGCGGAGGGGTCGGGCGACGGCGGGTTGTCGGGAGCTTCGCTCCCCGCTGGAGGCAGCCTCGGCCACCGCCCTCGGTAACCGCGGCGACGGACGTGAGGGTCGGCCCCCTGGCTGGCCCTCTGTCTGCGATCCGGCCGTAGGACGGTCGCAGGCGACAACTTGCTCCGCCACGGGGCAAGGAGTCCTTACGCCACAACTTGCTGCCTGCGGGCATCGGTCGGGACCGCACCCTCGGCGCGGGCCCGGTCTCCGCCGACACCCCGCGTCGGGCGTCGGGTGCTTGCCCAGTGACGAGTCGGTCGGCGACGGTCGGCGAGCTCCGGCGGACAGGGCCCGCCTTGAACCTCGTAAAGAAAATCTGGACGCACCCCGGCCCCTGGCACGTCCTGCGGCCGACAGATCAGCAGCCTCGCTCGGTGCCGCCCGCTTCAAGGGCTTCGACGCGGGCACGCAGGGCGGTGAGCTGATCAATCGTCTCGGCCAGTGCCAGCTCCAGTGCCTCGACGCGCGCCGCCGTCCCGCCGACGGGCGTGCTCCCCGCCTCCCCGTCACCTGAGTCGCCGTCGATGCCGTCGTCGGGGTGGGCGACGAAGGCTCCCTTGCCAGGGCGGGAGATCGCGTAGCCGTCCTGCTTCAGCAGGGCCATGGCCTTCTGCACGGACAGGCTGGAGGCCCCGTACTCCGCCATCAACACGGCCTGCGTCGGCAGCGCGTCCCCGGGCTTCAGCTCCCCGGAGCGGATCCGCTCCCGCAGGGCCTCGGCGATGACCTCGAACGTCAGCAACACCGTGCCGCCAGCCGGTCTACGCCCGCGCCGCCCCACTGTCACCGCAGGTCACCCGCCCTCTCTGCGCCACTACCACCGAAATCCGGCCCGTCCAAAACGGAAGACCGGGGCCACAGTACCCGCGTCCCCACCGACCACCGAAACAGATGAGGAGGGATGTACTTGAATGCGCGCTTGAAGCGACGCTACCTTCACGCACCGCCGCAGAACAGCACCGCTGACCAGGCCAGACGTCCCCGGCCCACCATCCGCGCCCGCCATAACGCGCACCGCGCCCACGTGCGCCGACCACCCGGGTCGCCCCTCAATCGCCTCTCCTCTTCTCCCGACTCCTGCCGGAGGTCTGTCCCCATGCCCGCACAGCTCCAACTCCCCACCCCCGCAACCACCTTCACTCCCGCCAGCACGGCGTTCGCCGCACCGGCGCGCACCACCAGCCCCGACACGTCAGCGAACAGGAACTCGGCGCTGGAACGCCGGGCGCGGCTGACCGCCAGGCTGGCCAAGCTCGCCGCCGCCGGACACCTCGCACCCCTGGCCCGGCAGATCGGCTCACTGGGCGGCTGCGCACGCCCGATCCGGATGACCGGTCACCGCACCCGCATGGACACCGCCACCGGCCAGATCCTCGACCACCTCGACACTCGCCGCCTCCCAGCCGGGGAACTCCTGCTGCGCTGCGGCAACCGCCGCGCCACCCGCTGCCCCTCCTGTTCGCACGTCTACCGCTACGACACCTACCAGCTCATCGCCGCCGGACTACGCGGCGGCAAGGCCGTCCCGGCCACCGTCTCCACCCACCCACGCGTCTTCGCCACCCTCACCGCCCCCGGCTTCGGCCCCCGTCCACAACCAACCCGGCGCGTCCCCGTGCACCTGCGGCACCCGGCACACCGACGGCGACCCGCTGCTCGGCACGCCGCTAGACCCGCAGCGGTACGACTACACCGGGGCGGTGCTGTGGAACGCCCACGCCCCCGCCCTGTGGGCCCAGAAGCGCGGCCAGATCCACTTCCACACCGTCATCCGCATCGACGGACCCACCAGCCCCACCAGCACCCCACCCGCCTGGGCCACCACCGGGCTCCTCGACCACGCCGTCCGCGCCGCCGCAAAGCGCAGCCGCGTTCGGCCTCAACGGCCCTCCCAGGCAGGGAGGGCCGACCTGGCACAGGGTTCGGAGCCTTCGGTGTTCCGATTCGGGCAGCAGATCGACGTCCGGGCGATCCGCAGTACCGACTTCACCGGCGACGGAACCCCCACCGACCGGCACGTCGCCGCCTATATCGCCAAGTACGCCACCAAGGGAGCCGAGACCACCACCGGCACCCTCGACCGCCAACTGCGGTTCCTGGCCGAACTCGCCCAGCACGACCTCACCGACCATGCGCGCCGCATGATCCACACCGCCTGGCACCTCGGAGCCCAGCTCCGGCATGCCCACCTGCGCCTGCGGCAGTGGGCCCACATGCTCGGATTCCGAGGCCACTTCTCCACCCGCACCCACCACTACTCCACCACTCTCACCCAGCTCCGAGCCGATCGCAGCGCCTGGCGCACCCGCCAAAACGATGCCCAGGAGCGGGCAGGTGAGGGCGGGCCGGTCACTGACCAGCGCAGTGACCGCGCTGACCTGACCGCCGGTCACACCGACCCCGACGCCGGTCACCCCAGCGGTCACCACACGCAGAGCGGGCGACGCGCCGGCACGGACACCACCCTGGTGATCTCGCACTGGCAGTACACCGGCAGCGGCCTCCTGCCCGAACTCGCCCACCTCGCCGACCTCCTGGGCGCTGCCCCGAAGCCCCCACCTGAGCAAGCTGCCCGCCCCCGGCAGGCGCGACGCCCCGGTGACCGGGCCGGTCACTCCGGCGCCCCGCTGACCGCCCCTGTCCGGAGTGCGGTGACCGGGTGACCGCCGACGTCGAGCTCCTCACTGTGCCCGAGGTCATGGCGCGCCTGAAGATCAGCCGCTCCACCGTCTACGACCTCATCCGCACCCGCCAGCTCGCCTCCCTCACCATCGGCCACGCCCGCCGCATCCCCACCCACGCCCTTGACGCCCCCGTCCACCACCAACTCGAACAGGCAGCCTGATGACCAACCCCAACACCAACACCACCTCCACCAGCAGCACCGGCACCGGCTCGCGCAGGGTCCGCGCTAACGGCGACGGCACCGTCTACCAGCGCAAGGACGGCCGCTGGGAAGCCGCCGGATACGTCCTCGCCGCAGGCGACACCCGCAAGCGCATCCACGTCTACGGGAGCACGAGGAAGGAGGCGCTGGCTCTGCTGACGGAGAAGGTCGCCACCAGCAACCGCGGCATCGCCGCCCCCTCGGCGCAGGGCAGCGTAGCGGCGTTCCTCACCTACTGGCTGGAGACCGTCGCGGTCCACCGGCTCCGGGAGAAACACCCACACCCGCTACACCGCCTGCGTGCGCCTGTACGTCATCCCCGGTCTCGGCAGGAGGAAGCTCGCCAAGCTCACCGCCAAGGACGTCCGCACCTGGCTCGACCACCTCCGCACCACCTGCCAGTGCTGCATACGCGGCCTGGACACCGCCCGCGACCAGCCCCAGTGCTGCGCGGCCGGGACCTGCTGCCGCAAGCGGCTCTCCCCGCTGACGCTGGCCTACGTGCACTCCGTGCTCAAGTCCGCCCTGGAGCACGCCGTCCGCGAAGAGGAGATCCCCCGCAACGTCGCCCGCAACGTCCGCATGGGCACACCCCGACCCCGCCGCTTCGAACCCCTCACCACAGAGGAAGCCCGAGCGTTCCTCGCCGCCGTCGACGGACACCGACTCAGCGCACTGTTCGAACTCGCCCTGCGCACCGGACTGCGCAAGGGCGAACTCCTCGGCCTGCGCTGGGAAGACCTCGACCTTGCTGGCGGAACCGCCAGCATCCGCCGCACCTTGCAGCGCACCAACTCCGGCGGCCTGACCGCACTGCCGACCAAGACCCAGAGCTCGGAACGGCGCATCGCCCTACCCACCGAATGCCTGCACTCCCTCGAACAGCACCGCGACCGGCAGCGCCGGGAGCGCGAAGCGGCAGGGGCGGGCTGGAAGGCGAGCGGCTACGTCTTCACCCGGCCCGACGGCAGCCCGATCGAGGGCACCACCCTCACCCGCCACTTCAACGCCCTCCTTCGCCGAGCCGCCCTGCGACGCATCAGGTTCCACGACCTCCGACACTCAGCAGCCACCCTCCTCCTGGAGCAGGGCGTCGAACTCGTCGTGATCAAGGAGCTCCTCGGTCATGCCCACATCGGGGTGACCGCCACGGTATACGCCCACGTCCGGCTCCGCCTCCAGCGCGACGCCATCGACCTCCTCGGCAACGCCCTCCGCCACCCCGCCCAGCCCGCCGCTGGATGCGACGACAGCGACGAACCACCCACTTGTGCAGCACCCGTCCGCTGACGTTGCCGTCAACTACTGCCGTCAGAGACCCTCAGCGGCCCCACTGGAAAAAACCAGTGGGGCCGCTGCAATTCCGCTCAGTACTATCTTGACAGTCTCGAACGCGTTCTACTCGTACACGACTGCCGCACGAAAGATTGCTGCAATCAACGCCCAGTCGGGCACCTCAGGAACCGGCTCGCCGATGACATTCTTAAAGAATCCGTCCATCGATTTAGTCCAACGCGCGGAGGCGTCCACAAAGTCCGAGGTGGATGGATTCTGCAGTTCCAATTTTCCATCGCGCAGAAGGATTGCCAGCCCTTGCAGGTATTTGGCGAGATCCTCGCGCGTGTTGATTACGTTCAATGCTGGGTCCGGCCAGTTCACGGCCACTCCACTGGGTCGAAGTGCTGAATCAAGATCGATGCCCCGTCATTTTTAGTGGTGAACTTCCACGCCTCCCCTGCGATTTCTTCGGGAGTCGCCATCCGGAACGGCATCTGAATCCCAGCCTTCTGAAATGCAACGAGCCGCCGATTGTCCAACGAGAAGAGATTTCCATCCTTGTACTGAAGTCTCACCGTGGGAAGATCTTCTGGCTTGATATATCCAGATCGCAGACCGGCCGCCGTCTGCTCAATCGTCTCTCCACTGCCGAAACGTGGGCTGACAGTATCCTGCGAAAACCTCACCAAGCTCGGGTCGATTGTCCCGTTGCAATTGTGCACCAGCACCGGCGTGCTACCGGCGAGTACATAGTGCGAGTGCAGGTTCGCGACCGTGAGGTCGTACGTCACTGCCGTCGTGTGGTAATTGCGGACCGCGGTGACGACGGCGGTGGTGCCGTCGGACTGGCGGAGGTGGGTGCCGGGGGTGAGGTGGGAGGCGTCGGTCCACTGGGAGGTGGTGACGTTCCAGAAGGGGTGGTGCCAGGTGGTGGTGAGGACGGCAACCGCCGCGGTCTTCCGGGCCGCCCCCGATGCCGACTTCGCCGCGGCCGCCGGCTTCGACGGCGCGATCGTCAGGGCCGTGAAGTCGTGGTCCGTGGTCGTTTCAGCGTCCGGCCGTATTCGTCGACGGTGCTGCTGGACATGGTGACGAACGACGGCGTGGAGCCGCTGTACGAGGCGGCGTTCTGCTTCATCGTCACGGAGCCCGCCGTCGGCGCCGTGCCGAAGGCGGTTGAACCGTCGTAGTAGGTACGGGTGTCGGAGACGGAGTCGCGTGGGAGGACGGGCGTCGTGGCGCACTTGACGGCGACGGTGGTGTTCTCGTCCGGGGCGTCGAGGATCCAGGCACTGGTGCTGTCGGCGTATGTCGTGGTGACGCACTGGTCGTCGGCCGCCGTGGTCACGTCACCGAGGTCGTCGGTCCTGGTGACCCGGCCGTACGAGTCGTGGGTGTAGTCGGTCTCGGTCTCGCCGGTTCGGCCGTCGGAGTAGGGGGTGTAGACGCGTTCCCTGCTCTGACCGGTGAGATAGGAGTTCTGGGCGGGCAGCGTGTCGCCCAGGCTGTGGGTCGCCCGGGAGGCCGAGGTCCACGGGTCGGTGACGGTGTCGGTGATCACCTTGCCGCTGCCGGCGCCGTCGTACTGGACGGTTTCGTACGCCATGCCGGCGTACTGGTCGAGATCGGTGACCGCGGGGTCGCCGCGCGAGTCGGTGATCGTGGCCGAGCGGGTGCCCTTGTTCGGCAGGGTGTCACCGTCCATGCCGCGGAAGTACGTGTAGTCGCTCTCGGTCACCGGGTCGGGCGCGTTGCCGGTGGTGACCTTCATGCCCTGGAAGCCGCGGAACTGGTTCCAGGTCCGCTCGTTGGCGAGCGTCAGCGGTCCGTCGTCGTAATACCAGGTCAGGGAGAGCAGAACGCCGTTGACGCCCGCGGCCTCGGCGTCGCTGCGGGGCAGCACCCGTACACCGACAGAGAGCGGTGCCGCGGAGTCCGCTCGGTCGGCCGCGGACCCGGCACCGGTCGCCGCTCGCTTGCCGTTCCGGCTGTCGTGTCCGCCGGGGTCGATTCACGCGGAAGGGACCCGGCGCGCCTGGCGAACCGCGCACCTCGCGCGTGGCGGCCAGACGGTACGGTCCGTCGGCGGCGCCCTCTCCACCGTGCTCGCCGGACCGGGCGCCGTTCTCATCGGCATCACCGCGGCCCTGGCTGTCCGGGGCGGACCTGCCGCACGTGAGGTGTCGGGTCCGTCGAGCCGCCGGAGGAGTCGGAGAAGTCGGAGGAGTCGGAGGAGTCGGAGAGGTCGGAGGGGTCCGGGGGGGGTCACGGCGCCTGGGGGCCGCGGGCGGCGGCTTGGTCCAGGAGTTCGGGAAGGTCTTTGAGCCGGTCGAGGCCCTGGACGGCGCGGGCCGTGCGGTGATTGGCGGACAGCCGGGCCCGGTGGCGGTGGAGGAAGGCCCAGTAGCCGGTGCTGTAGGGGCAGGCGTGGTCGCCGACGCGGTCGGTGGGGCGGTAGGCGCACGGCCCGCACAGGTCGCTCATCCTGTGGAGGTACGCGCCGCCGGAGGTGTACGGCTTGGTGGTCATCAGGCCGCCGTCGGCGTACTGCGACATGCCGACGACGTTGGGCAGCATGACCCAGTCGTAGCCGTCGACGAAGCAGCGGTGGAACCAGTCGGTGACGGCCGCCGGATCCCAGCCGTCCTGGAGGGCGCGGCTGCCGAGCACCATGAGCCGGGGGATGTGGTGGGTCCAGCCGGTGTCCCGGACCTGGGCGAGGACGGTGGACAGGCAGTTGGCGGTGACGGCGTCGGCGTCCAGTTCGAGGAACCAGTCGGGGAGCGGGGCGTGGTGGCGCAGCGCGTTGCGGTGTCGGTAGTCCTCGCCGAAGTGCCAGTACAGCTGCCATACGTACTCCCGCCAGCCGGCGATCTGCCGGACGAAGCCCTCGACGCTGTTGAGCGGCGCGTCACCCGCGCGGTACGCGGCCTCGGCCCGCTCGACGCACTCGGCCGGGTCGAGGAGTCCGAGGTTGAGCGGTGCGGACAGCAGGCTGTGGCTCATCACCGGATCGGCGGCCAGCATGGCGTCCTCGTACCGTCCGAAGTCCGGCAGCCGGTGCGTGAGAAAGCGGCGCAGCGCCGACAGGGCTTCGCGGCGGGTGGCGGGGAAGAGCCGGGGGCTGTCGCGTCCGACGAAGGACACCTGGCCGTCGCGCTCCCACCGGTCGAGGTCGTGGCGGACCTCGTCGTCGATCTCGTCCTCCTCCGGCCGCGAGGGACCGGCCACCGTCAGGGTGTCCCGGCCGCGCGGCGGCGGCTCACGGTTGTCGTGGTCGAGATTCCACCGGCCGCCCGCCGGCCCGTCCCCGTCCATGAGGAGGTCGTGCCGCTCGCGCACCCAGCGGTAGAAGCCCTCCATCCGCAGGCTGCGACCGTCTCGGCGTCCGGCCCACTCCTCGAATTCGGCCCGAGGCACCAGGAAGCCCTTCGCGGGCAGCACATCCACCCGCTCCAGCGACGTGACCAGGGCCAGCGCGGCGCGCGAGGTGGGGTGGCAGACCGTGAGCCGGTTCCTGCCGCCGCCCGGCACCTCGGCCAGCGCCTCCGTATACGTCTCGGCGCGTACGTACGTCACCCGGTCGCCCAGTTCGGCCGCGCGGTGCCGCATCGCGGACAGCACCAGATGCGCCTTGGCGCGGTGAAACCGGCGGCGGCGCAGCACCGAACGGGCCTCGATCATGAGCACCGGCGCCTGGGCGTCGGGGCCGCCGTGCCGGGGATCGAGGAAGTGGGGGCCGAGCTGGTCGCCGAACAGCCAGTGCGGTCGCGGTTCCATGGGGGTCTCCTCTCGCGGCGCCCGGGTGCTCCGCGCGGCGGGTCGGTGCTCCACAGGTCGGTGCTCCACGGGTCTGCGCTTCCCGCGGCGGCCGGTGCTGCACGCCGGACCGACGCGGAGCCGACGGGCGCGGAACCTTCGTACGCCCGGCCGGTTCCTACGACAGCGAGCTCGGGTCAATGGGGCCGCGCCGACGCACGGACCGTCCCTTCGGCCGATGCTGCCAGCCTCCGCGCGGGTCCTGCGCGCCGACACTCCGGCGCGACCGGACTCCGGAGGGCCAAGACGTACGCCACCGGGTCGCTCCTCACCGCCCCGCCGGGCTCGGCCCTGACGACCGCCCCTGGACTCGGGCCCGTAGGCTCGGACGTGTCCGTCCGCCGCGATGTCCGCCGCGATGTCCGCCGGACGCGCCGCCGACCACATGCGGCGCGGGCCCGCCCCCGCGCGTACCGTTCGAACGGCCGACACGGATACGGACACGGACACAGATACGGATACGGATACGGATACGGATCAGGCCGAGGGCAGGAGGAGCGCCGTGCCACAGCCCCCGGCCGACTCTTCCCACCACCGGCCGGACCTGCCGCACCGGCCCGATACGGCCGGCGCTCCCGACGCTCCCGGCCCTCCCGAGCAGCAGACCCTCTTCGGGTGGGAGGACACACCGTCCGCCGCCCCGCCCGACGACGGCGGATTCCGGGACAGCCCGCAAGCCCGACGAATGCTGGACGTACGGCAGGTGTACGCCGAGCCGGCCGCGCTCGCCTCCCCGCGTGGCCGGCAGATCATGGCGCGGCTCCCCGGCGTCCCCGTCACCGAGGTGGCGGGCCACTGGCGCATCCCCTCCCTGCACGGCAACGAGGGAAACGTCTCCCGCTGGGTGCGCGTCAAGACAGAGACACTCGTCCTGGGCGTGAAGCGCACCCTGGAGACGCGCCCCAACGGCAGATCGGCCGACTGGATCGCCCCCGGCGCCTCCAACGGGTGCGCGATGGCCTGCGCCTACTGCTACGTACCGCGCCGCAAGGGATACTCCAACCCGATCACGCTGTTCACCAACGTCGAGGCGATCATCGCCCACGTCAGGCGGCATGTGCTGACGCAGGGCCCCAAGCGGGAGCCGAACCAGTGCGACGCCCACTCGTGGGTCTACGACATCGGCGAGAACGGCGACTGCTCGGTCGATGCCCTGGTCTGCGACAACACCGCCGACTTCATCGCCGCTTTCCGCGCCCTGCCCACCGCCAAGGCGTCATTCGCCACGAAGTTCGTCAACCCCGACCTCCTGGCGCTGGACCCGCGGGGCCGTACCCGGGTGCGTTTCTCGCTGATGCCCGAACGCGACTCGCGCCTGTTGGACATCCGCACCAGCCCGGTCGCGGAACGCGTCGCCGCGGCCGCGGACTTCCTCGACGCGGGCTACGAGGTCCACTTCAACCTCTCACCGGTCGTACTGCGGCCCGGCTGGCAGCGGGACTGGGCCGATCTGCTCGCCCACCTCGACGATGTCCTGCCCGTCCGGGTGAAGCGGCAGGCTGCCGCCGAGGTCATCCTGCTGACCCACAACCAGCAGTTGCACGAGGTCAACCTCGGCTGGCACCCGCGCGCGGAGGACCTCCTGTGGCAGCCGGCCGCCCAGGAGGTCAAACGCTCGGAGAACGGCGCGCTCAATGTCCGCTACGCGCGCGACGTCAAGCACGGCGCCGTCGTCCGGCTCCGGGAGCTGATCGCGACGCACGCCCCTTGGCTACGGGTCAGATACGCGTTCTGAAGGCCGCCCCCTCCCGGTCGAAGGTCGCTTCGACGGCTGGGGGCGGAAAGCCGCATTCGCGGGCGCTCCATTCGGCGACGGCCGCGGCGGCGGCCTCCGGCTGGTAGTCGGTCGGCATGTGGCCGAGCGTGCCTCTTCGGTGGCCGCGTCGTCGAGGACGTGCAGCCATACGTGACCGGTGACCCGGCGTGCGTGAGCGCGACGCATTTCCAGCGGCCAGGGCTCACCGGTGCCGCGCAGCCGCGCCGCGCCGTCGAGTCCCTGAACACGCTCGGTCTGGCCGACCGGTCGATGACTGCCGGGCAGGGCGTCCCAGGTCGTGACGGCGACCGTGCCGTAGCCGTAGCTGTCGCCCATCGCCGTAGCCGTAGCCGTAGCCGTAGCCGTAGCCGGTGGAGACGATCTGCTCGGCCAGTCGCGTACGTACCGCCCCAGACGAAGTCCGTCCTGCTGACGACCGTGCCGTCCTCGCCGATCCCGAGCTTCGCCGTACGGCGCATGACCGGCGCGGCGGTCGGCCAGGACGAGGAGCAGTCCGCTCCTTTGATAAGCGCCAGGTCGAGGAGCTGGGGCCATCCGCGCTGAATCCGTCGCGGCGGGCGGCGATGGGAGCGATGAGTTCGGCCGCGGGCAGCAGTCTCAGTGGTGCAGGCAAGCGATGGGAGCAGAGATGGGCAAGCTGAAGCAGGTGGCCGACGGTGTCTGGGTGCGGCAGAGCGACTGGGTCTGGTCCAATTCGATCGTGGTGCGCGGCGAGGACGGGCTGGTCCTGATCGATCCCGGCATCGACGGTTCCGAGTTGGACCAGCTCGCCGATGATGTGGACGGGCTCGGCATTCCGGTGGTGGCCGGGTTCTGCACTCATCCGCACTGGGACCATCTGCTGTGGCATTCCCGGTTCGGCGATGTGCCGCGCTACGCGACCACCGCCGCCGCCGACGTTGCCGGTCAGGCCCGGGAGCGGGCGCAGGCGATGGCGGCGGAGAGCGCGTCCGGCGTACCCCTCGACCTCGTCGCGCTCGTCGCCCCGCTGCCCGCCGACGGCGGAGCGGTGCCGGGCCAGGTCATCGAGCACCAGGCGCACGCTGTCGGCCACGCCTCGGTCCTGCTGGCGGACCGCGGCGTCCTGCTCGTCGGCGACATGCTCTCCGACGTCCTGATCCCGCTCTTCGACGCTCGCCAGGACGATCAGGTGGGAGCCTACGAAAGCGCTCTCGACCGGCTGGCCGAGGCTGCCGGGCAGGCCGACGTCGTGGTCCCGGGCCACGGCTCCGTTGCCGAAGGCCGCGAGGTGGCGGCCCGCTTCGCCGCCGAGCGTGCCTACATCGACGCGCTCCGGCGAGGAGACGACCCGGTCGACGCGCGCCTGGGCCCGCACGCGGACTGGCTCGCCCGTCCTCACCGGGCCAACATGGAACAGGCCCGAGGCCGGTAGAACCCGAAACCCCCGGCGGGCCGACCGGATCGGCACCCTGGCCAAGCGGTCGGCGCGGAACTCCCCGCCGACGTCGCCATCGCCATCGCCCCGTCCGTACCCCGCGCAGCGGTTAAAGGGCGGGTCAGAGGAGGGTGTTGTCCGCCTGCCACCCGTCGCTGATCTTGGGGCGGGGCTTGAAGGGGGCGGCGGGGTTGCCGGTGCCTTCGTAGCACCAGAGGCCGGTGGGGCCGGTGGCGATGAGGTCGGCGTGGCCGTCGAGGCGGAGGTCGCCGGTGCCGAGGAGGTGGGTGTAGGTGTTCCAGCCGGGGCCGACCAGACTGCGGGCGTCGTGGTACGCGGACGAACGGGCCCCCTGGCACCGGGGATGAGCCACAGTTCGCCCTTGGCGTCCCGCCCGAAGATGCTGGGGACGAGTTCCGCGGGCCGCACGTCGGCAGTGGGGCGCAGGGTCTGCGTGGCGCCGACGTACTGCCACCGTTACGGGTCGCGGACCTCGATCGTGCCGACGGGCCTGCCCGCGGGCAGGCCCCAGGCCGCCTTGAAGCTCAGGTACTGCGACTGGGTGACGTCGGCGCGCCAGTCGACCGGCGGAAGGTCGATGCTCAACGACCCGTCGGCACCCGGCGTCCAGGGCTTGACCGCGTAGTTCTGTCCGGCGGAGCTGAACCGGACCGCAACGGCGTTCTCGAGCTGCTCGGGCGTGTATCCGGCTGCGGCGATCTGGGCTGCCATAAAGACCACTTGGGTGCTCGTCGTGTGCGCGGACGCCGGGCTCAACCAGACGATCCGGATGTTCAGCCGCTCGGTCACGGCGTGCGGCGCCCCGGTGGCGATCTGCGGGCTCGCGCTGTACGAGGTGACGCCCCCATCGGTCCAACTGGGCTTGAAATACGGCTGATTCACGATCAGGTCGCTCGTCGAGCGGTTGGTGGAGGAGTCCGCGATGTCCTTGCCGGTCGCACCGTCCACCAACTGCGCCTGCACCATGATCTGTCCGTACACCGGGTACGCGGCGCTGATGTGCAGATGCGTCGTGCCCGCCGTCATCGGCGTGCCCCAGACCCAGTGCGCGGCGGTGCCGGGGGCCGGCTCTAGGATTGGCTGACCCGTACATGTCCGCTATCGGCGCCGGGATGGCGCGGGCGGCAGGGGTACTCGTTTTCCTTGGGGGGATACACCGAGTGAGACTTCGCGCTCTTCTGCCTGCCGTGACGGCCGGCGCACTGCTGACGGCCGCGCTCGCGCTTCCGGCGACCGCCGCCGACTCCGGGACGGCGGCGCCGTACGACGCGGTGCCGGGTGCCACCGCGAGCCCGTCCGGCGCGGCGAGCCCCGGTCCGACGGACACGCCGACCGCCACCGCGACCGGCACGCCCACCGGCACCGCCACGCCCACCGGCACCGTCGGCGACACGCCCACGGACCCGCCTGCGCCTACGGACCCGCCCACGGACGCGCCCACACCCACGCCCACGGACACCGCGAGTCCGGAGCCGTCAGGGAGCGGGACGCCCGACCCGGCCGAGACCACCCCGCCCCCGCACCGCTTCCAGGTGTACAGAGTCGGCAACTCCTGGTCCGACCACTGGAAACTCTCGGTGTCCGTGTACAGCGACACCTCGGCGGTCGCGGGCATCACCGCGCACTACCGTCCGCACGGTGCGCCCGCGGACGCGCCGGACGCCGGTACGACATCGGCCTTCGTGACCAGTCCGTACCTCTACACCGACCGGACGGCGGCGCAGCGCATCGCCCTTCCCGCGATGGGCGTCTACGACATCTCCGTGGACATCACGGACAGCCGGGGAGAGGTCGAACACTTCCCGGACGCGGGCCAGTTCACGTACGCGGCGCAGGTGTCCGTCGGGAAGCTCTCGGCCGACCGCGGCTCGGTGGACTACGAGCACCGCTCGTACGCCGTCTCGGCCCCGGTCACCGTCACCGACCCCAGCACGGGCGCGGCGCTCGACCCGGCCGGTGTGTCGGTCGACCTGACCAACCCGGACCTCGGGGGCGGTGTGGATACGGTCGCCGTCGCCACCGCGCGGGCGGACGGGCGGGTCAGCGCGCCGGTCACGGTGAAGGGCGACGTCACCTACCGGACGGCGGGCGCCGACGGCACCGCCACCGCGGGCTACCCGTACTTCCTCGACGGCAGCGACCAGACCCCGCTCACCGTGCCGGCGAAGGCGGAGACCACCCGGATCCGCGTCCTGAGCAAGACCGACGTCAACGTCCCCCGGGGCGGCCGGACCACGATCACGGGCGTGTACGAGCGGAAGGCCGGGTCCGCGTGGGTGGGCACGCCGGGCCAGAAGATCTACACCCAGGGACCGGCGTACTTCGACGCCACGGCCAGGACCAGGGCCGACGGCACCTTCACCGTCACGACCGGCACCGCGGGCTCGTACTACTTCTGCAACTACTGGAACTACGACCCCTTCCTCCTGCCCACCGACAACAGCACGACGCCGGTCCACGTGCACATCCCGACGCCCAGCCGCGTCACCCCGTTCCGCGTCAGCGAGGACGAGTACGGCGAGGCCGTGATCGACGGCCATCTCGACCTGTACGGATCGGAGTTCGCGAACAACACGCACTCCATGACGATCCAGTACTCGTCCAACGGCAAGTCCTGGCACACCGTCGGCACCACCCGGATCGGCCGCCAGGGCCTCCCCGGCGACGAGTTCATGACCTACGCGACCTACGGCGGCCAGGCGAACGGCTACTGGCGGGCGTACTTCCCCGGCACCCCGGACTTCTCGCCCTCCTACAGCGCGGCCGTCAAGATCTACCGCACCCCGACCCGCGTCACCGGCGGCAAGCCCAGCCGCACCACGGTGCGCAAGAACACCTACGTCACCTTCGGCGGCCACCTCCAGCAGCGGAGCACCTCCGGCAAGTGGTCCGGGATTTCCCGCAGTTACGCGTACCTGGAATTCCGGCCCGCGGGCAGCAAGACCTGGCACTACGTCACCCGCGTGAAGACCGACTCCAAAGGCGCCTACCACCTGCGCGGCAAGTCGACTCGCAGCGGCACCTGGGTCGTCGTGTGGTTCACCTCCGACAGCCGCCACATCGACTCCAACGGCCCGGAGACCTACGTCCGCGTGAAGTAGGCGGCTCCGCGCCGCTTCCCCGAGCACCGGACCCGCCCGGCCGCCAGACCACCAGAGGCCCCGCCCCACGTCATGGGCGGGGCCTCACCCTCGGGTCGGACACCGGAGCGAGGTGCGGCCGGGTCGGAGCCGGGCTTCCACCCGCGGAGTTGTCGCCGTCCGCCGCTTGTGCGGGTGATGATCACGGGTTACGTGCACCCGGCAGGGGGCGCGGTCGTGCGGGGTGCTGAACCGTCAGGACCTCGCGGAACTGCTGGGGGCGCGTACGGGCCGCGGTTCCCGGGCCCACGGCCGAGAGGGCGTCAGGTCGATGTGCCGAGGAGGAAACCCGCCGTCGTCAGAATCACGAACGCCGCCGACCACAGCATCCCGTACCGCACGCAGCGGTACTTGACCGAGACGATGTGCGAGAGCCGCTCCAGTTGCTGGAGGTCACGGTCGCTGATGTCGGTGCGCCGGACGGCGTCGGCGAGAAACGTCGTGGAGCGGGTGGCGTTCACGTCTCCGAAGTAGTGGGCACGCATCGCCCGGGACGGGCCGAGGCGCGGAGCGATGACCATGCCGAGGAAGAGAAAGGCCGGTATCCAGGTGGCACAACCGGCCCAGAACAGCGCCTGCGGCAGTGGTGAATAGTGCTGCGGCGCGAGGTTGCCCGTGGTGAGCGCGCCGAGGAGAGTGGCAAGTGCCGCGCCGAGACAGGACAGGACGAGTCCCGCCTTTCCGTCCGCCTTCACCAGCTCCTCCCGGGTCTCGGCGGTCAGGATCCGGAGCAAGTCCCTCTGACGGTTCGTCGCTCTGTTGCGGTCAGGCATCGGACCCTCCCTGTCTCGCCGGTCGTCGGGCGGCCTCTCGGAGCCCGCCCGACGACATCGACAACGATGACGGTCAGTGCGCCGACGTACGGCGCAGCTCTTCCTCCAGTGCGCTGATCGCTTGCCTCGTACGGATGTTGGTCGTCGCGACGACCTCACGGTGCGCGGCCTCGGACTCGGCACGACTGCGCCGGACGTCCCGCTCGATGGCGTGCTGGGCGATCTCGGTGTCCGCCAGTGCCCGCAGTTCGGCCAGCCGGACCCGGGAACTGTGCACTTTGACCGCGCTGGTGCTCTCGTAGCTGAGCATCCGCTCGTAGGTGCTCTCGCCCCCCAGCGACTTCGCCATGACAGGGAGCACGTCCAGGAACACGAACAGGGCCCTGACCAGCCAGATCCCGACGAACAGCACGGGCTTGCCCGCGGCCAGTTCGTCCAGCGCCTGCATGCGCTCCAGGACACCGATCTCCCGCTGCTTCGCCTGCTCCTCGGCCATCCGCTTGTCGACCGCCGCCGCGCGGGCCTTCACGAAGTCGCCGCGCGAACTGGCGACCCCGCGCTCCAGCGTGGCGATGCGGACGTTCATCCCGCTGAGTTGTCGCTGTTCGGTGTCCAGTGCGTGCGTCGCCCGGAAGTCGCGTGCCTTGGCGCGCAGCCGTTGGCACTCGGACGTCCTTTCCAGCAAGCCGCTGGCGGCGTCACGGATGAGCTGCCGGCATTCGTCGCGTACCTGCGTGTCGAGCGCGGTCAGCTCCGTGTTGTCCTGGTCGACCCGCTTCTGCAGGGCTGTGGCGTCCTCGCGCAGAGTCGCCAGCTCGTCGGCCTGGTTGCCGGGGTTCGCGCCGAAGACCAGCGTGTAGTGGCCGCAGTTCGCGGGCGGCGCGGCGGCGGTGTCGGACGGCACCGGGTTGCAGGCCAGCAGCTTGCCGCGCAGGTCGTCCAGCGCGGTCGTCCGGCCGTCGGCGATGTGCTCCTCAATGGCGGTGGAGAAGATCCGCAGCACGAGCGGCTCGGCGATCACGACTCCGAGCAGCAGGGCCATCACCAGCCGCAGCACGACGGGGCCGAATCTGCGCCGGGCGTTCGGTACGGGCGTGACCAGCCAGCGGTCCAGATTGAGGATGAGCAGCAGCCAGATGACCGTGGGCAGCAGGGCCACGATCGAGACCCGGCCCAGTGCCTCCGTGGCGAAGTTCCACATGGAGAACGCCGCGATCACGGCTGTACCGAGTACCACTCCGCCGAGCGCGGTGTACTTGCTGCGTTCGTGCCGGACCTCTGCGAGCAGTTCCTCGTCGACGCCGGTGAGCGAGCGCAGGAACCGTCCCAGGTCGGGCACGGCGTGCGGGGACCCGTCCGCGCCGACGGGCCGGGACAACGTCCGGGCGATCGGGTTCTGTGGCATGTCAGTCAACGAAATCGTCCTCGTCCTTGACGAAGTCGTCCTCCGGCGTCCGCGCGGACCGCAGAGTACGGGGCGCCGGGGGCGGCTCCTGCGACGGCCGGGTGCCGCCGACGTCGAGTGCGGGGTTGGCACCGGACCGCGAAGCGCCCTGGCGTACGAGCTCCTCAAGCAGCGGTTGGGGATCGGACAGAGTGCCCTCCGCACCCATTTGCCGCACCAGTTCGAGGATCAGATCCCGCTGGGTCTGCGCCGAGAGCATCTCCCTGGCCTCGGCGTGTGCGCGCTTCTCCTCGTCGATCCTGGCCGCGCGCGCCTCCCGGGCGGCGGCGAGGCCGTGGATACGCGCGGCCGCGTCGGCGACATCGACGCGTTCGCGCACGATGCCGATCGCGTCGGCGTAGTCGGACCCCTGGGCCAGCAACTCGGCTATTCGCTGGGCGTCGTAGGACTCGAAGTCGTTCTGGCCGCGCAGCAGTTCGTGTGAGCGGCGCTGCTCGCGCAGTTTCTCCTCCCACGCACGGAGCTCGTCGGCCACGTATACCTCGACGCCGACGAACTCCACGCTCATGCCCGAGACACGGGGAGGTACGACGGTGCTGTACGCGGTCATCCAGCGAGCCGCCTCCGCTCGGACGGCGTTGACCTCTTCGACGCGATAGCCGGCGCTCACTCGGGGCAGGTCGTCCTCCCCCGCCAGGTAGGCGCGGAGCGGCACCGTCACATCGACCACGCCCTGGCGGGCGATCAGGGCCGGGTCGGTTACCTGGCACGAGAAGGACACGCTGACGGTGAACTGGTCCGCCTCGCTCACCGAGGGCACTGTCCGACGGACATCGACGACGCGCACTCTGGTGTCGATCAGGCTGACGGACGAGGCGTCGAGCACATCCGCGTGACCCGGGTCGAAGACCAGACCTTCCGGGTACTGGCGGTACTCTCCGCCGACGCGGAAGACATGGACGGTGCCGGGAAGAAGCGGCGGCACGTCCTCACGTCGGCGGCGGGACCACAAGCGGCTGCTGACCACGCCAAGGACGTGCTCGGACACAACGGGATAATTCACTTGCCTCGATCTCCTTGATGTACGGCTTGGGGTACGAATTGAGGTGCGACGTGATGTACGAATTGAGGCGCGGCTTGATCCGCGCCTTGAGGTGCGCCTCGGCCTGCGAGCGGAACAGCGGCCTGTCCCGAGGAACGGCTAGACCCCCAGCGTCCCGAGGAGCACGTGGGCCATCTGACGGGTGCTCGGCATGGCGAGGTCGGGGTGGCGGAGCACCGCGAGCAACCGGGAGCTCAGCGCCTGCCATTGGGCCGGCGTCATCTCCTCGCGCATCGCCTCGCCCAGGGTCCGTACGGCGTCGGCGACGGACGGTTCGTCGCGGACGTCGACGAGGGTGTCGCAGAGCGCCTCGAACGCGGTACGGCGACTCCGGCTGAGCAGCAGCCCGGCCCAGAGCTTCCCCAATTGCCGGGCGTTCTCCCGGCGCTGCCGGAGCAGGGCTCCGGGCAGGGTGCCCGGCTGGTTCCCGAGCCTGGGCGCCACGAGCACCTGGGCGGCGATCAGCGTCGTTCGACGGTGATCCCAGGTACCCGCACGGGCGTTGGCCATCCGCGTACGGATGTAGCGCAGTGTGAACAGCGCCCGCTCGGGTTCCTGCTCGGCCGTCTGCAGCAGAAGCACGACAGAGCGACGTGCGGCGGCCGCCATGCGCTCTCCCCGACCGGTGAGGCGCCACAACCAGTTGAGCACCTCAAGGCGGTAGACGGAGCCGAGCGTTCCCGACAGCGCCATCGCCATCGTGATCGCCCGGGCCTGTCCCCTGTTGCTGGCCCAGCCCAGGGCGATGCTCAGGGCCGCCGGGGCCAACCGGTCCGTCTCGGCCATGTGCTGAAGGGTGAGGGCCGCGGTCACTCGCTGGTTGGTCAGGCCGTCCGCCCACTCCTGGAGGAGCAGGTCATCGACCTCTGCCAGGGAGTGGCCGGCGAACAGGGCGGTGCCCCGGGCGACTTCGGTGCGGACCGCGAGGTCCGGGTGCTGCGCCAGGTCGTGCAGCCAACGCCGCAGCGGGTACCACAGTTCGTATCCGTAGAGGGTGTGGAGCTCCCCGATGACCAGCTCGCGGATGCCCGGTGAGATGAAGACCATCCGGCGTTCGCTCCGGTCCGCCCCCAGCCCCGGCTCGGGACGTCGATCGACACGGACGAGTCCGGTCGCCCGCTTGCGCCACAGGGCCCGGCTCTGGCGGAGCACCGTCGTGCCGGTGCCGGGTGCCGGCACGGCGTCGCGCTCACCGGGAGCGGACTCACCGCTGAGCTCCCAGTCACGTACGAGTCCCTCCAGCGTGGCCAGGTGCTCCTCGAAGCTGCGTTCCGGGATGCCCTCCAAGAAGGCCAGGGCGGCCAGCGGCAGCAGGTCCTCCAGCAGCGGCACCTTGCGGAACCACGTCCGGACGGCATCCGCGTCGCTGCCGCTCATCGTCTTCATCGCCGTGGGCGTCCCCCCGGCGGAGAACCCGGTCGCGGCGGCGACCACATCGGCGGGCCGGCGCTGTTCGCCGACCCGTTCCATGAGTGCCGAGGGCAGTCCGGCCGCTGGGAGCGGATCCAGGCAAGCCCGGAACAGCTCCTTCGGGTCGGGAGCCCGCCATGGCACGCGGTAGCCGTCGAAGGCCAGTCTCCGCAGGCTGCTCTCGGTCGCGGTGATCACCAGATAGCTGTCCTTGCGGCGCAGCTCCTCCGCCAGCCGTCCGATGTCGTACGACTGCACGGGATCGGCGTTCGTCTCTCCGACGTAGTCCAGGATGACGAACGCCTGGCGCTCCTTGAGGGCGTTCGGCGCCGTCAGCCCTGCCAGGGAGTTCGCGGGCGAAAGGCTTCTGAGGCCGATACCCGGCTCGGTCAGTTCCCGCAGCAGCGCGAAGGCCCCGGCGCGGCGGCCGGTGTCCTCGTGGCCGGAGAGCACCACCAGGTGATCACGGCGGAGCTTGGCGAGCGCCTCGCTGAAGCACGGCTGAGGGCGCAAGTAGTGCCGCAGCGCGTGGTCGACCTCCTCCGGACGCACATTGCCCGGGGCGAGTCCGGGCGCCCGTGGAGCGCCGAATCCGAACGTGGCCCCAGAAGCCTCGACGGTCGAGTGGAAGTGATTGTGCACCTGTTGGCCGAAAGCACGGTGGAGCTCCGCGAATCCCTGGGCGTCGCCCTCCTTCTCCGCGGAGTCGGATACGGCGTGCGCCTCCGGTGATCCGCCCGCGGCGAGCGGTTCTTGCGGAACTCCCTCAGGCGGCGCCGCTTCGGCCTCGTCGGTCGGAGTCTCACCGTCGTCAGCCATTCGAGCCGCCGAAGCCCACGGTGCCTCCTCGCAGATCAACCGGACCCGCGAAGTTGTTCACATTCAGGCGATCGGCCCGGTAATGATGGCCGGAAGCGCTCTCGGCGGCCGAACCGTGGGATCGGCTCGGCGACGCGGACGAAGCCGTCGCCGTATCAGCGGGACGCGGCCAGGGGCCGAAACCGTTTCCGCCGGGTATCCGCAGCCAGGCGACGGACTCGTATTCCTTGACCTGTACGGCGACTTCCCGGAAGTCCTCCCGCGACAAGGTGGTGTGACCGCTTCCCACCGTCGAGCGGTACACGTGGTCGGACAGCAGGACGGCGAGGTCCGCCGGCTCGTGCTGACGCAGTGCCTCATAGAGATGCGCCGAGTTGAGCAGCCGGGAGACCGACACCACGGTCGCGCCCGCGAAACCGTTGGGCGCCACCTCCACGGGCCCGTGGTCAACGGCGAGCCTCAGCCGTAGCCGGGACGCGGAGATCCTGCTCCGGTTGTATTCCCCTAGTTCCCAGACCAGATGGCGTACAAAATCGTCGACCAGGCGTGGCTCCGTCCCGTCCATCGGGTAGACGGCCAGTTCCTCGTCGCCTTTGGGCTGGAGGTGCCACTGGGAACGGTTCAATCCCGCACCGTCGGCCGCGCGGGAGAGAAGTCGTGGAAGGTCGTGCTGAATCTCGGACTGTCTGCGGTCGTCATTGCGGCTGTACGCCTGGGCATCGACGGCAATACACGTACAGGGATGGAACCCGGACCATGCGGCCATGTGACCATTCCTCTCTGGCCTGGAACGGAGTAGGTGCTGCGTTTTCCTGGACAGTAGGCGGACTCCGGCGGACGGACTCCCTACCAGTACGGGATCTCGTCGCCGACTTTCGCGAACTCGACCAGACTCGGCATATCGCAGATCGTTATGCGGCGGTAACTACGCTCGACCAGCCCCTTTCGAGAAAGGGAGGCGAGGGCTTTCTCCGTCGTCGGGAGGGCCAATCCGCACAGCGACGCCAACTCGGACTGGCTTATCGTCACGCCGAGAACCTTGCGCACCGCGATGCCCTCGGGCGGCGTACGGCCGTGTGCGCGGCCGAGTTCCACCAGTACCCGCGCCAGACGGACCGGCGCGTCGTAGGAACGGGAGTCGATACGCCGCTGGTTCGCCCAGCGCAGACGGGCGCTCAACGAGGCGACCAACGCCTTGATCGCCTCGGGGTGGCGGGTGAGGAAGCCCTCCAGGACCTCCAGAGGGATGATCCGCGCCGAGACCTCGCCGCACGCGAAGACAGACCCGGACCGCGGCTTCTCCTCGAACACGGCCATCTCACCGACCAGTTCACCTGCCACGCGAATCCCGAGCAGTACGTCCATCCCGTTCTCCGAAGAGGCGAGGACTTTCACGACCCCACGGGTGAGCAGCAAGAGGTGCTTCCCGCCGTCTCCCTGCCTCAGGAGCATCCGGTGCTTGGGATACAGCATCGGTGTGCCCTCCTCCAGGAGGAGGTCCCGGGTGGTCCCGGGCAGCCTGCCCAGAAGGGTCGACGCCGGCCAGTCACGCGGAGCAGGCGCGCTCGCACGGACAGGGGGGACGGGAGGGGCGGCTAGGTCGCCGGAACGACCGGACGGGCTGGACTGCGTGACCACGCGATGCTCCATGAAGTGCTGCGAACCGGCACATGAGGCCCGGCATCGTGAGGGTTGGGGCGAGCAGTATGTCCAGCCGCCGGTAATCGCCCACAGGCTCCCGCCAATTGGCGGGATCGCTCACTCAGAGTTCGCGAGAGCTCGCAGTCCCTCCATGTCATGGATGGTGATGCGCTTCATTCCCGACCCTATGAGCTTGTTGTCCCGCAGGGTCGCGATCGCCCGCTCGGCGGTCCGCTTGCTCACCCCGATGAGGCTGCCCCACTCGAGGCGGGTGACATCGATGCCGATCACCACGTTGTCGCGGTACGTCGTGGCGCCATGGTCGTCAGCCATTTCCACCAGCACGCGGGCAAGCCGAACCGACGCGTGCCCCCCTTGGTGGTCAATGCGCCGCTGCGTCGCGCTGCGCAACTTGCGGGCCACGGACTCGGACAGACCGAGCATCGCCTTCGGCGACGTGGAGAGCGCGCGCAGGAAGAGTTCGGCGTCGATACGCAGAGTGTCCACCGGCTCGACGCCACAGGCGATGACCGTCCCGGTCCGCCGCCCGTTGTCCAAGGCCGCTAACTCCCCGACGAGGTCACCGCCGACGCGCACCGCGAGCAGCGCCCGTGACCCGTTCGGGAGCAGCGTGGTGACCTTGACGTATGAAGTGAGCAGGAGGAACACATCGGACCCGACGGTGCCTTCGGCCACCAGCACGTCGTCGCGGTCGAAACGCACGGGTTCGGAGGAGTCCACCAGCGCGGCGAGAATGTCCTCCTCAAGCCCTGCCAGGAAGCTGGTCTGCGGCCATCGGGAACGCAACGACCAGACCTTGCTCTTGAGCTTCGCCCTGTCACCTGTGCCGGCATCCCGTGCAGAGCTCACGCTCTCCCCCATCGACCACGCGGAAGTTCCTGTGCACATCGCCCACCATCGTCACCTCCCACCACGCTGGCATGCGGTGAAATCGCTCAACCTACGACATCCGGTGTAGCGGCGGCCAAGTGCGACGGCGCTCGCCGGGGACGGTGCGAAACGGGGTGCGGAACGCCGGGACGGTACGGACCTGACGCGACGGGGAACTGCGGCGGGAGAGGGACCGGGGTCAGGGGTGGAGGGCCGACCGGGGGACGGTGTGGGTGGCGCGGCCTTGGGTGAGGACGGGGGCGATGGGGGCGGCGGAGGGGGGCCAGTCGGTGACGGCGGGGGCGGTGAGGGGGAGGGCGGCGCCGAGGCGGGGGGCGAGGGGTTGGGCGGATTCGGCGACGGTCGGTGCGGTGCGGAGGCGGGCGGGGGTGGTCCAGCCGAGGAGGTCGGTGGGGTGGGGGGCGAGCAGGCGGCGGTCGCGGCGGTACGCGACCAGCACCACGTCGTCGTCGCCGAGGCCGTCCGCGGTGAGCCGCCGTACGGCGTCGGCCGGGTCCTCGTCCCGCTCCACCACCGGCGCCGGGGTGGCGTGGTCGCCGACGGTCGGGCCGTCGGCCGGGGCCGCGCCTCGGAAGCCGTTGGCGGTGAGCCAGTCGTCGTTGAAGTACGTCGACAGGTAGGCCCGGCCCGAGTCCGGCAGCAGGGCCACCACGGTGTCGTCCTCGGTGAGGTGTTCGGCCACCCGCAGGGCCGCCGCGAGCGCGACGCCCGACGAGCCGCCCGCGAGGATGCCCTCGGTGCGGGCCAGCCGCCGCACGGCGTCGATCGCGTCCTGGTCCCCGACGGCGAGGTAGCGGTCGATCACGGCGGAGTCGAGGGCGAGCGGCCAGACGTCGGCCGTGGCCTCGGGGTGCAGGAAGTGGCCCGCGCCCTCGATGTACTTCTGGCTGCCGTCGCCGCCCGCGTACATCGAGGTGACGGGGTCCGCGCCGACCACCCGGACCCGGCCTCCGCTCACCTCCCTGAGGTAACGGCCGGTCCCGGAGATCGTGCCGCCGGTGCCGACGGTGGCGACGAAGTGGGTGACCGCGCCCTCGGTGTCCGTCCAGATCTCGGGGCCGGTGGTGGCGTAATGGGCGGCCGGATTGGCCGGGTTGTCGTACTGGTCGACGAACCAGGCGCCCGGCGTCTCGGCGGCGAACCGCGTGCCCTGCGAGCGCATGCTGTCCGGGTGGTCGCGCGGGACGAAGGCGTCGACCAGCCGCACCTCGGCTCCGTAGGCGGCGAGTTGGTCCCGCTTCTCGCGCGAGGTCGCGGAGCCGGTGAAGACCACCGTCCGGTAGCCGAGGTGGGCGGCGGCCAGCGCCAGGCCGATGCCGGTGTTGCCGCTGGTCACCTCCACCACGGTGCCTCCCGGACGCAACGAGCCGTCCGCCTCCGCCCTGCGGAGCATCGACAGCGCCGCCCGGTCCTTCACGCTGCCGCCGGGGTTCTGCCACTCCGGTTTGACGTACACGCGCGGGCGCAGTCCTTCGGCGGCGCGGGTGAGGCGGATCAACGGTGTCCCGCCGATGGCGTCGAGCACCGACTCGTATCTGGCCATGCGATCTCCTTGAGTGGTGGGCGCCGGGAGGGGACGGGAGCGGGGTCAGCGGCACGGCCCGCGCACCCCGGGAGCGGGGTCAGCGGCACGGCCCGCGCACCCGTACGCCGATCCGCTCGTACGTCGTCCCGCTCGTACGCCGATCCGCCGATCCGCCCGGTGCCTGCCGTCACCGCCCCGCCGTCACAGCCGTGCCGTCACCGCCCCGCCGGCACCGGCCCCGCCGCCCGCTCGGCGTCGCGCCGGGCGACCTCCGCCCGTACCAGCGGAATGACGTGGCGGCCGAAGTCGATGGCGTCGCCCAGCAGGTCGTAGCCGCGCGCGGAGATGATATCGACGCCGAGGTCGATGTAGTCGAGCAGCGCCCGCGCGACGGTCTCCGGCGTGCCGACCAGGGCGTTGGAGTTGCCCGCTCCCCCGGTGACCGCCGCGGTACGGGTCCACAGCGCGCGGTCGTAGCGCTCGCCCTGCTCCGCGATGCCGATCAGCCGCTGCGAACCGGTGTTCTGCGGGGCGTCGCCGCCGCGCCGCCGCCACGCGCCCGCGGCCCGGCGCTGCTCGATGGCGGCGACCGTGCGGTGCGCCTTCTCCCAGGCCAGTTCCTCGGTAGGCGCGATGATCGGCCGGAAGGCGACCTGGATACGCGGCGGGGTGCCGCGGCCCGCCGCCAGCGCGGCGGCCTTCACCGCCTCGATCTGCTGGGCGGTCTCGGCCAGCGGCTCGCCCCACAGCGCGTAGATGTCGGCGACGGCGCCACCGGCGGCGTACGCGGCGGGCGACGAACCGCCGAAGGAGACGTCCGGGTGCGGCTGTCGCACCGGGAACACGTCGGAGACGTAGTCGCGGAAGCGGTAGTGCGCGCCCTCGTGATCGAACGCCTCGTGCTCGGTCCACACGCGTTTGACGATCTCGATGTACTCACGGGTGCGCGCGTACCGCTCGTCCTTGCTCAGGACGTCGCCCTCGCGCTGCTGCTCGTGGTCGCTGCCCCCGGTGATGAAGTGCACGGCGAGCCGGCCGTCGCTGATCGCGTCGAGGGTCGCGAACTCCCGTGCGGCGAAGGTCGGATACGACACGTTGGGGCGGTGCGCGAGCAGGATCTCCAGGCGTTCGGTGCGCGCGGCGATGTACGCCGCGGCCGTACCGGGCTCCGGCGAGGCGGAGCTGTACGCGAACAGCACCCGGTCCCAGCCGTGGTCCTCGTGGGCGCGGGCGAGTCGCAGCGTGTAGTCCTTGTCGAAGGACGCGCCGCTGCGCGGTGTGGTCTCGGAGCCGTCGTTCGTGGCGGCGATACCGAGGAATTCAACGGGCACGGCAGGGCCTTTCGTCGGGGTGGACGGGCGGTGGCAGATGGTCAAATTCGGTGACAAGCGGTGACAGTCGGTGGGAGCGGAAGGCGAACCGGGCGTCTCACGAGGGCAGTTCGAGCCCCAAGTTCTCGCGCAACGTCCTCCCGGCGTAGTCCTCGGCGACGACCTTCCGCTTGCGCAGCTCGTGCAGCAGGCCGTTGACGACGAAGTCGTGCTCGCGCGGGTCGGCGAGGCCGCCGAGCGTGATGACGTCCAGCACTCCGGCCCGGAAGCGCTCCTCGACCGCGTCGGCCAGTTGCTCCGGCGTGCCCGCGGCGGCCCAGTGGCCGGTGTCCTGCGCGGCGACGATCAACTCCCGCAGCGTGTAGCCCTGTCGGGCGTATCCGACGAAGATGTCGACCCGGCCGCGCCGCCGGTTCACCGACGTGACGTCCGGCAGCAGGCTGTCCGGCAGCTTCGCGTCCAGGGGCAGCTCCGAGAGGTCGACGCCGCCGCCGAGCATGTCGGCCACCTGCGCCCGGCCGCGCTCGAAGTCGATCGACTCGTGTCGCTCGCGCACCAGTCGGCGCGCTTCCTCCTCCGTCGCGCCGTAGGTGGCGTGGAAGGAGCTGAAGATCAGCGGCAGTCCGCCGGGGCGGCCGAACTCCGCCGCCTGGGCGCGGATGCGGCGGGTGAAGTCCAGCGCGACGTCCAGCGTGGGCAGCGAGGTGAACACCACCTCGGCGTACCGCGCGCCCAGTGCCCGGCCCGCTTCGGACTGCCCGGCCTGGAACTGCACCGGGCGGCGCTGCGGCAGCGGCGGGATGTTCAGCGGACCGGCCACCGAGAAGTACGGGCCGCGGTGGTCGACGGGCCGGACCTTGGCGGGGTCCAGCACCGCCGCGCCGTCCGGCCCGCGCGTCAGCGCGCCCGGTTTCCAGCTGTCCCACAGCGCGTTGACGACCTCGAGCGTCTCCGCGGCGCGCGCGTAACGCTCCTCGGGGCTGGGCAGCGCGCCGGGGCCGAAGTTCTCCTCGCCGAGTGAGGAGGTGACCAGATTCCACGCGGCCCGCCCGTTGCTGACGTGGTCGAGCGTGCCGAACAGGCGCGCCAGGTTGTACGGGTGGTGGAAGGTGCTCGACACGGTCGCGATCAGGCCGATCCGCGACGTGACCTGGCTCAGGGCCGACACGAACACCAGCGGCTCCTGCGAGCCGATCGCGCCCTGCGCGCCGAAGCTCAGCAGGTCGGCGGTGAACAGCGCGTCGATCCGCGCCGCCTCGGCGAGCGCCGCGACCCGCACGGCGGTGTCCAGGGTGGACCGCTCCGGATCGACGGCCAGGTCGTACGTCTCCGACACACCGCCGGCCCCGGTCACGGTCTTCAGCGTCCTCGGAGGCTGCGCGCTCACAGGTCGTCCCTTCTCACCGGCGGCGACGGCACCGGTGCGTCATGTGGCTGAGGATCGGGGTCTTCTCCGGCGCGGGCCGACGGGCAGCGCGGGTGCCCGCCCCTGTGCGCGGACGTGCTGCCGCGGGGCGCGGACGTGCTGCCGCGAGGTGCGGAGGCGCGCGAAAACGCGCGGCGGTACCCGGAGAAGAGGGGGAGAAAGCCGTCGTGGACGGCGGATCGTCAGCGACAGAGCGTGGTGTGGATCCGGCACAGATCGACGTGCCGACGCTTCGTCCGGCCGGGCCGCAGAAGGGCGGCCCCGACCGATACGGCGCGCGATCCCTTCACGACGACTCCGATCGGCCCGGCCGCGAAAGCCGGGCACAGCGACGCGGCCGGGAGAACGCTCCGGCCGCGTGATGCGGGTTGACGGTGCGGAATGAACGTACGTGCCAGGTGGCGGGCCTTGTCAAGACCCCCCCGGGCGGCGGCGGGCGGTCGTCACCGCCGAGAACGCCGTGGGGCCCGCCGAAAAGTCGCTTCGGCGGGCCCGTGCCGCGCACCGCGCGGCGCGCTCCGGTTCGGGGTGCCGCCCGGCGGTGACTCTCCGGGCGGTCCCGGGCTCTACAAGCGGTCCCGGGCTCTACAGGGCGACGATTCCCTCGCCGCCGACGGCGTCCGGGACGATGACGGTGCCGACCTTGTGGAGCGAGCCGTCCCGCTCGACGCGGAAGGCGTCGACACCGCCCGTACCGCCGGTCTGGACGTACAGGAAGTGCTCGTCGGGGGTGACGGCGGAGTCCGTGGAACCCGCGCCGGTCGCGGTGGTGCCGAGCGGTTGGAGCGTCGCCCGGCGGGTCTGCCGGAAGCCGGAGACCGCGTTGCTGCCGGCGTTGGAGGCGTAGAAGCGGTCCCCGGCGCGGGAGATCCAGCAGGTGGCCTGCTCGCCGGTGAGCGCCTTGTCGAGCCGGACGACGTGGCCGTCCTCGCGGACCGCGAAGGTCAGCACTGCGTTGGTCCCGGCGTCGGTGACGACCAGGCGGCCACGGCTGTCGAAGGTGAAGCCGAAGGGGACCGCCCCGTTCTCCACGTTCACGACGGGACGGGCGGACGGGGCGCCGGACGGGCTCACGCGGAAGACGTCGACGCTGCTGCCGCCGGCCTTCGTGGTGACGATCAGTCGGGACCCGTCGGGGGTGAAGGACACCTGGCCGGGGGTGTGGGTGAACTCCGGCGCCGTCGTGGTGTCGAGGTGGAGCTCCCGCCTCCACCCGCCGACGCGCTCCAGCCTCTTGCCCCCGGCGATCCGGTAGCCCTGGACGGAGCCGCCGTCGCGGGCGTTGAGGACGTAGACCCGGTCGTCGTGGACGGTGAGGCTGACGGGGAAACGTCCGCCGGAGGTGATGACCTGCTCGCGGTGGAGCCTCTCGCCGTCGACCGAGAAGACGGTGACGGTGTCGCTGCCCGCGTTGACGGCGAAGAGCAGGTGGTGCGCGCAGTCGTGGACGAGCGAGCCCTGCGAGGCGAGGTGGTCGACGACCGAGCCGTCGAGGACACCGCCCTTGCCGCCGGTGGCGAAGGTGCCGCGTCGGCTGAGGGAGCCGTCGGGGGCGCGGTGGTAGGCGACGATCTCGTTGTGGGCGGTGTTGTCCGTCTGGACGAACACCGGACCCTCGGAACCGCTGGGATACGGGGCGGGCGACGCCGCCGCCGACGCGGACGGGAGGGCGAACACCGCCATGGAGCCCGCCACTGCTGCGGCGGTCCAGGCGGCGTGAGTGAGCGAGAGAATGCGCTTCATCGTTCCCCTTCGGGAGATGGGTCGGCGAGATGGCCCCCTGCCCACAACCTGGGCAGATGCGGTCCGCCGCCAGGATCGGGCCGGCGGCGGACACGAACCGTGACCGACGGGGCCAGGTTCGGCCGTTGTGGTGAGCGGCCCAGTCGAACGGCCCCAGGCCCGTAAAAGTCCAGGTGGACGGGGTGGGGCGGGGCCGCCCCTGAGCCCCGGGCGGGGCCTGTCACACGGGGGCGGCGGCGGTGGCGGAGGTGTTAGCTTCCTTCGCGTGGCGGAACACCAGGACGGGACCAGGGCGGCCTACGACGGGGTCGTCGAGCTGTACGCGTCGCTGTTCGCCGACCGGCTGGAGACGCAGCCGTTCGCGCGGGGCATGCTCGGCACCTTCGCCGAGTTGGTGCGCGGGACGGGGAACGTGCGGACGGCCGACCTCGGGTGCGGGCCGGGGCACATGACGGCCATGCTGCACGACCTGGGGCTGGACGCCTTCGGGCTCGACCTCTCGCCCGGCATGGTCGGCCACGCCCGGCGCGCTCATCCGGCGCTGCGGTTCGACGAGGCGCGGATGGAGGCGCTGCCGGTCGAGGACGGGGCACTGGGCGGCGTGCTGGCGCACTACTCGATGATCCACACCTCGCCGGAGGAAGTGCCCGCGCTCCTCGCGGAACAGGTACGCGTCCTGGCCCCGGGCGGCCTGCTCATGACCTCCTTCTTCGCCACCGAAGGGCCGGAGCCGGTCCGCTTCGACCACAAGGTCACGCCCGCCTACAGCTGGCCGGTGGACCGCTTCGCCGAACTCCTCGCCGGGGCGGGGCTGTTCAACCTCGCCCGCCTGGTCCACGACCCGGCCTCCGAACGGGGCTTCCTCGACGCCCACTTGCTGGGCCGCCGCCTCTAACGGCTGTTTCCGGCAAGGCCGGTTGCCCCGGCGGAGGCGGCGCGGTAGGAGGCCCGCGCCGACTTCGCCGGGTCAGCGGGGAGGCGCCGAGTCCAGGATCCGCAGGGCGAACGGCGCGATGGGGGCCATACGGCGGCGGCGGAGGTCGAGGGTGGGTGCGGGGACGGACAGGCCGTGGGCGGCGAGGAGGGTCATCAGGGGCCAGATGAGGTCGGGGCGGCCGGTGAGGGGGAGTTCGGCCGAGTCGGGGGTGATGACCTTGGCGGGGGTGACGCCCGCGAGGAGGTTGGTGCGGGGCCAGTCGACGACGTAGGACGTGCCGCGCGGGGCGACGCACAGGACGACGTCCCGGGTGCGGTGGAGGACGGCGAGGTAGTTCATCGGGAGGGTCAGGCGGCGGGCGGCGTCGAACGGCGGCGTGCCGTCCTCCGGTCGGACGCGGACGACGGTGTCGAGGACCGGGCCGTGGTCCTGGAAGGTGGTCGTGCCGCGCAGTTCGACGAAGCGGGCGCGGATCAGGTGGCCGCCACGGCGGGACCAGCGGCGGCCCGAGGAGCCGAACTCGCCCGTGGGGCCGGGCAGTTCGTCCACGATCCAGCGGGACTCCTCCCCCGGTTCCGTGACCGGTGCACGGTCCTCGGGGTGGGCGCGGATTCGCTCGGCCAGGGCGGTGTAGCGCCCGGCCGTGTGCGGGTCCAGTCGTCGCAGGTCGATGGTGTCGCCGGTCATCACGACTCCTCCGGCCGCCCGCGAGATCCGCATCTGCTCCAGCAGGCGGCCGGGGCGCCGGGTGACGTCGGTGCGGTGGCCGTCGAGGTCGAGCAGCCGACTGGTCCTCGTCCCCGCGAGCAGCAGGCTGCGCGGCCATTGGGGGGTGATCTCGCCGGGGGTGGCCGGGGCGGCGTCCGAGGCTGTGCCGGGGACGGCGTCCGAGGAGCCGGGAGGCCCGGCGGCAGGTCCGGCGAAAGGCCCGGCGAAAGGCCCGGCGGCAGGCCCGGCGAAAGGCCCGGCGGCAGGTCCGGTGGAAGGGGCCGGGTGGACGAGGACGACCAGGCGCCCGGCCGTCACGGCGGACAGGCACATGGACGGCACCCGCCACTCCCGCGTGACCTCGAACGGGTCGGCGCCCTCGACGCCGTGCACCCGCAGCCCCAGCCGGATCAGCGGCGTGAACTCGTCGGGCGTGTAGTTGCCGAAGTGCTTCGTGAAGGTGGCCTCGCCGTCGGGGCTGTAGCGCACCAATGACGCCTCCAGGACGTCGGCCCGCGCCAGCCACGCCCGCGCCGGGCCCTTGGGGGACTCCGGCGACAGCATCACGAGAGTGTCGTCGTCGTAGCGGACACTCGCGTCCTTCGCCCGGTCCCGGCGTGTGATCCGGGGGAACCCCTGCCGCGTGGACGTGTAGGCCGCGACGGGAATCGTGACCGTGCCGGCCAGGCCGACGCCGAGGCAGACCAGCGCGGCGCCCCGGTCGGTCCCGCCGTGCCATATCTGGAGCCCCATCAGCAGAAAGAACGGGCCCGCGATGCAGCAGATCGCGGTGAAGAGGAGATTGCCGATGAACGCACCGGCGTAGCTCCGCATGTGACCCTCCCCGGAGAGTTTCCTACGCGGACACGAACGCGGACGTCGGCGGGCGCGACGGCGTCGGCGGGCGCGTCGGCATCGGCGTCGGGACCGGGACGGGGCACGGCGCCGGAGTACGGGCGGCCCTCACGGCGTGACCCCGTCCCCGGCGTACAGGTAGCCGCCGGGCCGGGCGGGGTCCGCCACCAGCAGCACCTGGTCCCCGGCGCGCGGAATCCGCAGCTTGGAGACGATGGTCTGGAGCGCGATCCGGTCGGCGGTCCCGTTCGGCTGGAGGACCAGGTCGACCACCGGGTCGAAGTTGACGAGCCTGCCGGTGTCGGTGATCGACACGACCACGGCGGGGGTGGTCGGCGCCCCGGCCGCGAGCAACTGCTGTACGTCGAGGCCGGAGTTGTACGCCCCGATGGACTGCTGGACCCGGCTGAAGTCCTCCTCGCCGAGGAACGCGCGGGTGGTACGGCCGTAGAAGCCCTTGCCGCTGGCCACCTTGCCGGCGATCTCGGCCGCCCGCTCCTCGCGGCTCTGGCGGCGCTTCCTGAAGATTCCCATGACGGCTGCTCCTTCTGGTGATGCCCGGTCCCGTGCCGCCCGGCGCACGCCCTGTGCACGGCCTGTGCACGCCCGACGCGCACCCGGTGCGCACCCGGTGCGGTACGGAGACGGGGGTCGACGGGCTGACGACAGGGACGCTAGGCGGCCGGGAACACCTACCGATCCCAGGTTCGCCAGCCCGATTCCGTACGACGTACGCTCCTCACATGCCGCCTGCCAGCCAGCCGACCGGCGCCCCGGCCCGAGCGCGCGCCATGGTCATCGACCGGGCGTGGCGTGCCCTCGGGCCCGGGCTGGAATCGCTGAGCGGCCCCGGCGGGGCGCCGTTGACCAGGACGGTCAAGCTGATCGTGCTGCCCCTGATCGTCCGGCCGGCGCTGCACCCCGAATTCGCGGCGGACTTCCTCGTGCCGGAGCAGGCCGCGCGGCTGGAGGCGCTGATCCGGGAGTCCGGCGGGCGGCTGGAGGCGACGGCGCGGTGGTTCACGCTGCTCAAGAGGACCCGCAGGGCGCTGGGCGTCGTGGCCGGCAACCCCCAGGACCTGTACTTCCAGCGCTGCTTCGAACTGGCCACGGAACACGGGCCGCCCGCGGCCGGTGCGGACGCGGTGGCCAGGGACGTCGTGGAGGACGTGGCCGACACGGCCGGCGGACGCACGGTGGAGGCGCTGAAGGAGCACCTGGCGGACGGCGTCCGACGCGCCCGGCTCGAAAGGGAGTTGGCCGCCCGCTGGAAAAGCCGTCAACCGGCCCCCGCCGCCGACGCGTTCACGGCGGCCGTCGCGGCGGCCGAGGTGCTGGAGTCCTGCGGAGGCGGCAACGGCGGCAGCAACGCCCCTGACCGGTCGCGGAATTCGGTTCGGTACGCGGCCATGGTCGAGGCGGGCCACGGCGCGTCCTTCGGCCGGGCGCTGTGGGCGGCGGACGCGGGCGACGGGGTGTGGGGCCGGGCCGATCTGCCGCCTCATCTCGGGCTCACCGCACGGCAGTCGCCGCCGTGTCCCGAGGTCGGACGGGGCGCTTCGACGGCCACGCTTCCCGCGCCCCTGGACCGTACGCTCTTCGAACGGCTCTTCGTCGTCCTCCAGTCGTCGGCCCGGCGCGACGAACTGCCCGCTGTGCCGGACCTCGTGGACCGGGAGGTCGGCCGCGGTTGCGCCCCGCTCGGTCTGTACGACGAGAGCCTGCGGGTCGCCGCGGTCCTCGGCGGGCGGCTCGCTGTCGGCCTCGACCCGCTGGGCAGCGGCGAATCCGCGCTGGGGCGGACGGCCGCGCACCGGGCCGTCAACAGCCGCTGGCGGCGCGAGGCTTCGGTCCTGCGCGCCCGCAGGATGACGGTCTCCCCTCGGCCCGACCCGGACGGCGGGGTCCTGGACGCCCTCGCGCACGACCTCCGCGCGCCGTGGGCCGCGTACATGCGGAGGCTGTGGGTACGGCTGCACGGCCGGGACGTCCACGGGGCGCCGCTGGCGGACGCCGGGGCGGCCTGGGCGGTGCTCGACGGGGTCGCGCGCTCGGTGATGATGGACCACCGCGCGAGGGTGAGGTCGGCGCTGCGGAGCCTGTCGGCGGGCGCCGCCGCGGAAGCGGCCGAGCCGAGGAGCGCGTGATGGCGGCGGGCGCGGACCTCTACGTCACGCGGGGCGAGGACGGGGCGGTACGGATCACCGCCGGTCCCGGCCCTTCCCCCAGCCCTCCCGACGGCTCCCCTGCCGGTAACGGCGGCGACCCGCTCGTCCCAGACCCCAGCCCCAGCCCCGGCTTCACCGAAGCCGTCCTCGACGTCGCGGGCGCGGTCCTGCTCTGGCCCGTCCTCGGGGACCCGGTCCTGCCGGTGGCCGAGGTGCACGACGTGGAGCGGGCGCAGCAGTGGCTGTGGGCGGTGTACGGCGAGCGCGCCGCCGCTGCCGTGCGGTCCTGCGCGGGCGGAGAGGGGGCCGGGGAGACGACAGGAGAGGCGGCCGGGGACACGGTCGCGGGCCCGGCACCAGCGCGGGTGACCGGCGACGGAACCGCTCTGGCGGACGCCGCCGCCCGCCTCGCCTTCGGGCACTGGGCCTCCCGGTGGTGGCCCGCGTCGTACGCGGACGGGATTCCGGCACTCGAACCGGACGTCCTCGGGCTGGAGTTGGCCGCGCTCACCCACCAGTGCCAGGAGCTGTTCGACGACCGCGGGGACCAGCCGGACGACTGCGTGGCGGAACTGATCGAGGACCATCAGGCCGCTCTCGACCCGCTCGTGCGGTGGTGGCGCGCGGAGCCGCGGTCCGGGCACACCGCGCGTCACCTGGAGAGCGTGCTGCGGCTGATCGACGGCGCGGCCGACGGCGCCGGTCTCGACGGACCGGAGCTGCGCCGCCTCCGCGCAGAGCTGGACGCGGACCAGGACCAGGTTGCGGACCAGGACCAGGACCAGGTTGCGGACCTGGACGCGGACCGTACGGCACCCGCGCCCCTCACCCCTGGCGCGCTCTTCGCCTCCCGCCTCGGCTACACCCTCGCGGCGGGCGAACCCCTCGCCGTCGGCGGCCGGGTGATCGCCCGGGGCACCGGGACCAACGACTGGCGCCGCTACCCGCCCGGGTTCGTGGACGCCGCCGAGTCGGCGGTGTCCTGGACGGCGCGCGCGCTCGGCGGGCGGCGCCGGATCGAGGTCGAGGTCGTCGCGCACATCGCGGCGCCCGTCGGCGGCGCGCCCCTCGTCGCGGAGGTACGGGTCAACGGCGGGCTCCCGGTCCGCGCGCCCCTCACCCGGCGGGACGACGTGTGGACCGGCCGCGCGGATCTGGAACCGGGCCTGTCCACAGGGGAGTTGACGCCGCGCTTCGAGGTCGCCGTACTGCTGCCGGGCTTCGACCCCGGTCCGGGCCCGGAAGGCCACGCCGACCGTGAGGCGGTCCGCGCGCTGGTCCGGGACCGCCTCGTGAGCGCGGCGGCCCGACCGGCCGAGGGCACGGCGCCGTACGACGCGTCGGCCCGCGCCACGCCCTCGGCCCCCTTCCTCGCCGAGATCGTCGCCGCCACCACCACGGGTGAGGACTACTGACGCATGACGACAGGTGACGAGGGGAGCGCCGGGCCGGACGCGGAGGTGATACAGCTCTACGGGGAGCCGTTCGACTCCGGCTTCGCGCTGGCGCAGGAGCACCAACTGGCGGCGGATCACGGGGCCGCGTCCGCCGTGTACGAGCAACTGCTCGCGATGGCCGAGTCGGTCGAGGACTCGCCCGACGTGCGGTTCCTCCGGGCCCATCTGCTCTCCGACCTCGCGAGCGTCCGGCTCACCGCCACCGACCTGACCGGTGCGGAGGACGCCGTCGAACGGTCCCGCCGCCTCCTGGACGGCATCGCGTCCGAGCCGATGGGACCGCGCGGCCGTCAACTGTGGCTGGAGGTGCTGCTGAAGACGCTGCTCTGCGGGGCCGACCTGCTGCGCAGGTCCGGGCGCCTGGACGAGGCGCTGGCGTCTCTGGACGAAGCGGCGCTCCGGCTGCCCGAATTCGAGGACGTCGAGGGGCTGCGCGCGTCCGAACTCGGCCTGAACCGGGTCCACTTGCTGATGGAACGCGGCGAGTGGGGAAGAGCCGAGGAGCACGCCTCGGCCCTGCTGTCCACGATGCCGGAGACCGTGGCGGAGACCGCTAAGGAGGCCGCGAAGGAAGCCGGGGCGGAACCCGGAGCGGAGGCCGCGACGGAACCCGGAACGGAGAGCGCGACGGAACCCGGAGCGCAGGCCGCCGCACGTCCCGTACTGGAAACCGTGCCCCGCCTCCTGACCGCCCTCGGTCTGATCTGCTCCTCGACCGGGCGGTACGACCTGGCCGAGGACTACTTCACCCGCGCGGAGGACGGTTTCCGCGCGCTGGGGGACGTCGGCGAGCAGCGGACGCTGGTCGTCCACCGCGCGTACACCGCGATGCACCGGGGCGAACCGGACCTCGCGGAACGGCTGTTCGCCGAGGCGGCGGCGGTCTTCGCCCAACAGGAGCGCTTCGGTGACCTGGCGGTCTGCGAACAGGCCCGCGGGTACCTCGCCGGTCTGCGGGGCGACGCCACCCGCGCCGCCGGCCTGCTGGAGTCGAGCCTGGCCCGCTTCGAACGCCTCGGTGCCGTCATCGCCGCCGCCGACACCATGCTGCTGGGCGCCCAACAGGCGTACGACCGGGGCGACATCACCGAGATGAAGCGGCTGGCCCAGCAGGCCCGCGACGCGTACCAGGCGCGGGAGGTGTACGAGCGGTGCGCGCAGGTCGACCTCCTGCTCGCGAAGACCCTGGAGCACAATCTGAACGTCACGGACCACGGCGCCCGCGAGCCGGAGTCCGTCGGCACCGCGCTCTCCCTCGCGCTTCCCGCCGCACTCGCCCTGGAGGCCGCGCGCTACGACTTCGCCACCGCCCACGCCCGCAGCCAGTGGCTCCAACTCGCCGACGACGCCATGGCGTTGGCCTTCCGGCTCGCCGTACGACGCCAGGACCAGGGGCTCCTGTTCGAGCTGGTGGAGCACCGCTGCGCGGGCGCCTCCCTGGCCCTGGACCGTACGACGGCGTCGGCCACGCGCACCGGGGCCGCCGGGCCCGCCGTCTTCCCCGGCGCGGCCGTGAAGGTCTACGGGCCCGGCGGGCGCGACGGCTCCGCGCCCACGCTCGGCGGTGTGGCGGCGGACGCCGCCGCCTCCGCGGGACTGCGCGTCGCGCCGCCGCCGAAGGTGCGGATGTCGGCGGAGTCAGGCCGCGTCGCGCTCCAGGAGTACGTCGCCGCGGCCGAGTTCCGCTATCAGCGGCGGATCGTGGACGAGGAGGAGGTGCCGTTCTGGGTCACCGACGACCTCACGGCCCGCCCGGTGGTCCAGATCCGGCTGGCCGACGCCGACGACCTGTTCATGGCCTGGACGTGGGCCGGCGGAGTGCGCGGTTTCGGCACGGGCCACGGGCCCGCCGACGAAGTCGACCGCGCGGTGGGCGCGTTGGCCGCCGCGCTGCCGGGGGCGGGCGACGGGGCGGAGGGAATGCGGCGCGCCTTCGCCACGGGCGCGCTGACCGACCGCGAGGCCGAGCACCGGCTCGCGCGGGAGCTGGCCCGGGCGCTGTGGCCCGAGGGGCTGACGGAGCAGATCCGGCAGGTCGCGGCGCGGGCGGGCCGTCCGCTGATCCGTATCCAGCCGTCGCCGAGGGTGGCGCAGGTCCCCTGGGAACTGCTGGCCGTCGACGACACCGGCGACGTACGGCTCATCGAGCTGGCGGACGTCGTGACGACCGCACCGGCGTCGTTGCGGCGGACGCGGGTCACCGGCGCGGGCGCCGACGCTCGGGACGACGACGCTCGGGACGCCGACGCCCCCGTCGCCGTGCCCCACGGCGAAACCGGCGCCGTCGTCCTCGTCCTCGACCCCCGCGTGCCCGGCTTCCGGGCCGACTCCCCGCTCGGCTCGGTCCTCGGACCGCCCGGCTCCGACCCGGAGTTGCTGTCCCTCGTCCGGCGCCGCCTCGACGCGGGCGCGGTCGTACCGTCCGTGGCCGCGCCCGCCGAGGCGTTCCGCCGTACCGACCTCGACCGGGACTGGCTGAGCGGGGCGCTGCGGAAGCGGCCACGGCGGCTGATGTACGTCGGGCACGTGAGCGGCGCGCCGGTCGAGGGCGGGCAGAGCGAGGACGGCACCCTGCATCTGTGCTGCGGGCCCGGCACCGACGGCCTCGCCGAGCCGGTCCGCACCCACCGGCCGCTGTCCGCCAAGGACCTGCTGCTCGGCACGCTCCCCCTGCGCGCGGACGGCGAGCCGGGCGCCCGCATCTGGCCCGCGCCGCCGCGCGTCGCCCTCATCGGCTGCGAGAGCGGCGGCGACCTGCGCTTCGCCGAGTCGTTCGGGCTGGCGACCGCGATGCTCCACAACGGCGCGGAGCTGGTCACCGCCGCGCGCTGGCCGCTCCCGACCAGCTTCGCCTTCCACCGCCTCGGCGGCCTGCCGGAGGCCGTACGTCCCCTGACCGACGCGGTCCTCGCCGTGGACGCCGCCCACGAAGACCCGGACCCCGTACGCCACTTCACCGGCTGGCAGCGCGAACGGCTCAGCCGCTGGCGTGCCACCGGCCGCGTCGAGCACTCGCCCCTGCTGTGGGCCGCCCTGACCTCCATCGTCGTCTGACCGCCGCTGCGGCCCGGCGCGGGCCGCGGCCGTAGCGCTTACCGGCGCGTGGCGCCGGGCGGCCCGAGGAGACTGCCCATGCCCGCCACGACGGACGGCGCGACCTTGTAGTACACCCAGGTCCCGCGCCGCTCGGAGGTGAGCAGTCCGGCCTCGCGGAGCTTCTTGAGGTGGTGGGAGACCGTGGGCTGGGAGACGCCGACGTCGGAGATGTCGCACACGCACGCCTCGCCGCCGTCGTGCGAGGCGATGAGCGAGAAGAGCCGCAGCCGTACGGGGTCGCCGAGCGCCTTGAACATCGCCGCGGTCCGCTCGGCCTCCTCGGCCGTCAGGGCGCGCTCGCTCAGCGGCGGGCAGCAGGGCGCGGTGTCCGCCGCAGGCGCGGGGAGCGGCTCGGTTTTCGACATGCGTCTATGTTGACACATGTCGAATCAGGGCGGCGGCCAGGACGTCGGGAGCGACGGATTCGACGGACATCTAATTTGACGGTCATCGATTCAGGTGCCACGCTGGCGGCACAGGACATCGACAGATGTCGAATCAGAGAGTCCGGGCGTCCGAGACTCCCGAGCGTCCGGGACTCCGGGACTCCGGGACTCCGGGACTCCGGAGCGTCCGGGACTCCGGGAGCCAGAGACCTCAGAGGGGAAGCACCGTGAGCGCGTCCACCACCGCCCCGCCCGCCGTCGTGATCGGAGCCGGTCCGACCGGCCTCGCCGCCGCCGCCCACCTGACCGCGCGCGGTCAGGCCGTCCTGGTACTGGAGACCGGGCCCCGCGCCGCCCACGCCGTACGCGGCTGGGCGCACGTACGGCTCTTCTCCACCTGGGCCGAGCTGACCGACCCCGCCGCCGAGAAGCTGCTCGCCCCCACCGGCTGGACCAGGCCCGACCCGGCGGCGTACCCGACCGGCGGCGACTGGGCCGAGCGCTACCTCCAGCCGCTCGCCGACGTCCTCGGCGACGCCGTCCGCTACGGCGCCACGGTGACCGGCGTGTCCCGCGTCGGCCGGGACCGGATCGTGGACGCCGACCGCGAGCGGCAGCCCTTCACCGTCGACTACGTCCTCGCCGACGGACGTGAGGAGCGCGTCCTCGCCTCCGCCGTCATCGACGCCTCCGGCACCTGGACCCTGCCCTCCCCCGCGGGCGCCAACGGGCTCCCGGCCCTCGGCGAGCGCGCGGCGGCCGACCGTATCGCCTACCGCGTCCCGGACCTCAACGACCCTTCCGTACGGGCCCGTTACGCCGGGAAACGCACCGCCGTCATCGGCTCCGGCGCCTCCGCCTTCACCGCGCTCGCCACCCTGGCCGACCTGGCCGAGGCCGACGGCGGTACGGGCACGCACGCGGTGTGGGTGCTGCGCCGCGGCCTGTCCGGCTCGACCTTCGGCGGCGGGACCGCCGACCAGCTCCCCGCGCGCGGCGCCCTCGGCCTCGCCGCGAAGGCCGCCGTGGACGACGGGCACGCGGACGCCGTCACCGGCTTCCGCACCGACGCCGTCGAGCGCGCCGCCGACGGCCGCGTCGTCCTGGTCGGCGACGACGGCCGCCGCCTGGACCCGGTGGACGAGGTCGTCGTGCTCACCGGCCTGCGCCCCGACCTGTCGTTCCTGTCCGAACTCCGCCTCGGCCTGGACGAACGCCTCCAGGCACCGGTCGCGCTCGCCCCGCTCATCGACCCCAACCAGCACTCCTGCGGCACGATCTACCCCCACGGGCACCGCGAACTGGCCCACCCCGAGAGCGGCGTCTACCTCGTCGGCATGAAGTCCTACGGCCGCGCGCCCACCTTCCTCGCCATGACCGGCTACGAGCAGGTCCGCTCGGTGGCCGCCGCCGTCGCCGGAGACCTCGAAGCCGCCGACCGCGTCGAACTCACCCTCCCCGACACCGGAGTCTGCGGCGGCGCGGGCCTCTACGACGAAGCCGACGCCGACGCCGACGCCAACGCCGGTCAGGGCGGCGGCTGTTGCGCCCCGACGCCGCGACTCGTCCAGCTCGGCGCCGGGGCACCGGCGGCAGTGGCGCAGGAGGGCCCGGCGGGCTGCTGCTGAGCGGGCCGCGCCACGGGTCGGGCCACGGGGGGGTCCGGGCGCGGGGTCCGGTCGCGGGTCCGGCCACAGGTCCGGTCGCGGGGGTCCGGCCACGGGGGTCCGGCCGCGCCATCAAGGAGTGCGGCCGAACGGTCAAGCCGCGGCGGCCCGCGCCCGTGAGACTGGGCGCATGACCTCAGAGAGCTATGCGACCAGTACCGAGCCGACGGCGGTCCGCGGCACGGACGACCCGTCCGTGGAGGCCGCCGCGGGCGGCGGACCCGGCGCGGCCTCCTGGGCCCCGGTCGCGGCGCTCACGCTGGGGATCGGGGCCCTGGTCGGCAGCGAATTCCTGCCCGCGAGCGTGCTGCCCGCCATGGCGTCGGACGTCGGCGTCAGCGAGGGCACGGCGGGGCTGGCCGTCGCGGCCACGGCGATCGCGGGCGCGCTCACCGCGCCCACCATCGCCGTGCTGCTGCCGCGCACCGACCGCAGGACCGTACTGATCGGCCTGCTCGCCGCCGCCGTGCTGTCCAACGCGGTGGTGGCGGTGACGCCGAACTTCCCGCTGCTGCTCGCGGGCCGCCTGCTGCTGGGCGTGGCCATCGCGGGCTTCTGGTCGTTCGCGCTCGGGGCGGGGACGAGCGCGGCGCCGGGGCGCGACCACGTCGTGTCCACCAGCCTGGCGCTGGGCGTGAGCGCGGCCACCATCGTCGGCGTACCGCTCTCCTCGGTCCTCGGCGACGCGGTGGGCTGGCGGCCGGTGTTCTGGGCCGCCGCGGGCCTGAGCCTGCTGGCGCTGGCCGCCGTGGTGGCGACGCTGCCGCCGGTGCCCGCCCAGCCGGGGGCGGGCCTCGGCATGCTCCGGCAGGCGCTGGCCAACCGGCGGCTGATGGCCGGGGTGGGCTGCATCGTGCTGCTGGCCTTCGGCAACTTCGCCGCCTACCCGTACATCCGGCTCGCGATCGAACGGGTCACCTCGGGTACGACGGTCTGGCTGCTGCTCGGCTGGGGTGTGGGCGGCCTCGCGGGCAACCTCGCCGCCGGAGCGCTCTCCCGCCGCCTCGGGCTCGCCGTCGTCGTCGCGCCCGTCCTGCTCGGCGCGAGCCTGCTCGTGCTGGGCACGACCTCCGGGCTCCCCGTCGCGGTCGTGGCGATCGTCGTCTGGGGCTTCGGCTTCAACATGGTCCCGGTCGCCACCCAGTTGTGGGTCACCCGCGCCGAGCCGAAGCGCGTCGAATCCGCCCTCTCCTTGCAGGTGACCGCCTTCCAGGTGGCCATCACGGCCGGCTCCGCGATCGGCGGCGCCGTGGTCGACAACGGCGGCGTACGCGGCGCCCTCCTGGTCGGAGCCGCCGCCGCACTCGCGGGCAGCATCGGCTTCGGCCTCCTCGCCAGATCCCGGGCCTGAACGACCGGTACGCGGCCCGCCGCTACTCCACGGAGCCGCCGCCGCAGGCCGTACCGGCTTCGGCCTCCTCGCCAGATCCCGGGCCTGAACGGCCGGTACGCGACCCCCGCTACTCCCCGGACCCGCCGCCGCAGGCGGCATCGGCTTCGGGGGGCCGCGCGGACCCCGGGTGGGAGCGCCAGGACTGGGGCGGTCGGCCGTGGTCGGCGGAGAAGGCGCGGCTGAAGGCGGCGGCGGAACCGTAGCCCACGGTGAGGGCGATCCGTTCGACCGGCTTGTCCGTACCGGCGAGGAGTTCGCGGGCGTGCCGCATCCGTACCTCGCGGAGCACCTGCGCGGGGCTGCGGCCCAGCTCGCGGCGGAAGCGCTCGCTCAGGGACGAGCGGGACAGGTGCGCGAAGCGCGCCATGCTGTCCACCGTCCAGGCCCGCCCGGGATGCGCGTCGAGCGCCGACACCAGCGCGGTCAGGCGCGGGTCCGAGCGCTGCCGCGCGCTCTCCTCGACGGCCTGCACCATGGCGGCCTGGATCAGCCCGCCGTAGCTCGCGGCGAAGAGCGGATGCCCGTGCCTCGGGTCCAGCGGGCACATCCGCACCAGCTCCACGATGCCGCGGTTGCGCCCCGCGAAGTCCCGCGCCACCAGCGGACTCGGCATCGGCGGCACCGCCCGCAGAGTGCCGACGGCCACCTCCGCGCGGGTCGGCGCGACGAGCCGGTACGTGGTCCTGGCGTCCACGTGGAAGGCGTCCCCGGCACACAGCGCCTCGGCGCCCGCCGCCGTCTCCAGCCGCGCGTCGCCGTCCAGGACCAGCGCCCAGATCGCGCCGTCGCCGCCGTCCAGCCGCTCTCCCGGGCCCAGTCGGCGGACCGTCACGGCCACCATGTCCCACGTCGGCACACCGCGCACACCGCCGAGGGGCGCGGCCGACCCATCCACCAGCGTCATGCACCGGCAAGCGCTCGGGCCGCCCGCCCTATTCCTCGGCGGCCCGGTACGGCTACGGGGTCCGGCGGACCGGCGGCGGTCCGAGGCGGGCGAAGGAGCGGGTGAGGCCGCGCTTGAGGAGCGCGGACAGCGGGCGTTCCACCAGCCGGTGCACGAGGTAGCTCAGCAGCAGCATCGCGCCGATGAGCGCGGCGACCAGCAGGCGCGGGTCGGCGCGGTCGCGCAGGTAGTGGATGGCGGTGGTGCCCGCGGCGTAGTGGACCAGGTAGAAGGGGTAGGTCAGGGAGCCCGCGGTGGCGAGCCACCTCCACTGGAGGCGGTCGGTGAGACCGACGGCGACGCCGACCATGAAGAGCAGGAAGACGGTGTAGAGCAGGAGCGCGCCGCGCCAACTGGAGACGTGCTCGACGGTGTCGACGCGCTGGGCGATCTCGCTCTGGGCCATCAGCCAGGACATCCCGAGGATGCCCCACAGCAGCAGGTCCTGGCCGAAGCGGTGCATCAGGTACAGGGCGAGGCCCGCGATGAAGTACCAGGCGGCGTCCGGGTTGGCGAGCAGCGTCAGCGCGGGCGTCCCGGCGACGGGGGCGAGGGCGGCGGCGACGCCCCACACGCAGCAGAAGACGACGACCTTGCGGTAGGTCAGACCGGTGGCCACGACGAGCAGGAAGATCAGGTAGAAGCGCAGCTCCGACCAGAGGGTCCAGTAGACGCCGTCGACGTCGGCGATGCGCGAACCCTGTTGCAGCATCGAGAGGTTGAAGAGCGTGTCGCGCGCGGAGGCGGGCGCCTTGAAGACCGCGGGCCACAGCGTGAGCACGGCGGCGGTGAACAGCACGCCGAACCAGTACGCGGGGTAGAGCCGGATCACCCGGGAGACGAAGAAGTCCCGCGGTCCGCGCCCCCAGCACGACATGCAGATCACGAATCCGCTGATGACGAAGAAGATCTCGACGCCGATCCAGCCGTAGGACGACACGCGGAAGACGGCCGGGAAAACGTGGGAGGCCGGGCGGTCCCAGACCGGATTGTTCGGCTGGTTCACGCGGTTGGTGCCCACGTAGTGGTGGAGCGCGACCATCAGCGCGGCGCACAGCCGCAGCGCGTCGATCACGTACAGCCGGGGGCGGCGCGCGGGCGGGGCCGGTACGGCCAGGGGTCCCGGCGCGGGCAGCGCCTCGGCGGCGGGGCGTTCCTCGGTCCGCAGCACCCCGCCGGCCGCCGGGCCGCCGCGGCCCCCCGGCCAGTCGTCGCCGGAGCCGCCGCCCGCATGCCTCATGTGCTGATTCCGCCAGTTCGGGTCCGTGGTCAGGGCTTCCGTCCGCGCTCTCCCGCGCGCTCCGGAGCACTTCAACGTAGGGCGGTCGCTCGGCGCGAAACCAGGCCCGCGGGCCGGGATCGGGAACGGTTCAGCAGGTTGTCATCCAGCGCTGGGCAGCCCGCAAGGAGATGACCGTACGAAATTCACCCCGGCTGCATCAGGGCCCCTCGGCCGCCCCCCGCGCCGCCGTACTTCTGCGTGCTGTTCTGCGTGGTCCCGGCCGGTGCCGAGGACTTGACTCGGCGGTGGGGCGGCGGCCGTCGGGGCCGCGGACCACCAGGTCAGGAGAGGTCATGACGGCGATCGGGAATGTCGTGCTGGTGCACGGCGGATTCGTGGACGGGGCGGGCTGGCAGGGGGTGTACGACCATCTGACGGCCGACGGCTACCGGGTGGCGGTCGTGCAGAATCCGACGCTGTCGCTCGCCGACGACGTGGCGGTCACGCGGCGGGTGCTGGACGGTCTGGACGGTCCCGCGGTGCTCGTGGGGCACTCGTACGGCGGCGCCGTCATCACCGAGGCGGGCAACCACCCCAACGTGGCCGCGCTCGCGTACATCACGGCCTTCGCGCCGGACGCGGGTGAGTCCGTCAACACGCTGATCGCCGACCCGCCGCCCGGTGCGCCGGTGCCGCCGATCCTGCCGCCGCAGGACGGGTTCCTCTTCCTCGACCGGGAGAAGTTCGCGGCGTCCTTCGCGGCCGACGTGCCCGCGAACGTGGCCGCCTTCATGGCCGACGCGCAGGTCCCGTGGGGCGTGGAGGCCCTGGCCGGTACGGTCTCCGAGCCCGCGTGGCGGACGAAGCCGTCGTGGTACCTGGTCGCGACCGACGACCGGATGATCCCGCCGCCCGCGCAGCGCGCCATGTCCGAGCGGGCCAAGGCCACCGTCTCCGAGACGCCCGGCAGCCACGCCGTGTACGTGTCCCGGCCCGCCGTCGTGGCCGCCGTCATCGCGCAGGCCGCCCAGGGCGCCAACGGCGGCTTCTGACCCCGGCCCGCCCCGCCGTGAGGCGGGTCAGGGCTGCGCGGACAGCGGGCGGCACCGGTCGGCCGCCTCCGTGTCCCCGACCTCCGCGAACACCTCGGCGGCCCGTGCGTAGGCGCGCCGGCTCCCGTCGGTCCTGCCCTCGTCGGCCAGCAGGGCGCCCAGCGTCTCCAGTCCCTCGGCGAGCCGGAAGCCGGTCAGGCGCTGCGCGTCCAGGGAGGCGATCGCCGCGGTGAGCGCGGCGATCGCCTCAGGACGGCGGCCGAGGTGCCCCAGGCACTGGCCGATGCGGATCAGGCCCAGCGGGCGGCAGTGCGCCACGACGGTCGGCGCCATCCGCGGCTCCTCGTCGTCGATGACGGCGAGAGCGGTACGGAACTGCCGCAGCGCCTCGGTGTAACGGCCCTCCTCACGCAGCGAGTTGCCGATCGAGGCGAGGGACTGCACATAGGAGTCCATGTCGCCGAGGGCCCGGAACGTCTCCGCCGCCCGGGACGCGGACGCGATCGCCTCGCCGGGGCGGCCGAGCAGGCGCGCGGCCCCGGCGGCGTACTGGTGGGACCAGGCGATCTGCGCGGTGGCGCCACCGCGTTCGGCCAGCTCCAGCGCCTCACGCGCGTACCGCAGCACCGCCCGCGGGTCGCGGGACGGCACCCAGTGGACCCAGGCCAGATAGTTGAGCTGGGCCGCCTGCTGGGCCAGGTCGCCGAGGGCCGCGGCGGCCTCGGCGCCGAGCGTGAACACCTCGCGCCAGTGCGGGCCGTGCGCCCACCGGTCGGAGAACCAGTGCATGGACTCGGCGCAGTCCAGCACGGGCGCGTACCGGCCGCGGGCCGCGGCGGCCCGCATCGCGCCGAGCCAGTTGTCCACGTTCGCCCGCAGCCAGCGTTCGGCCTCTTCTTCCGAGGCCAGGCTCGGCAGTTCGGGGTCGGGCCGGTCGGGACGGCCGTAGCCGGGTTCGAACCACCGCCCGGCCAGGGTGGCCGTCCGCAGCAGCCAGGCCGTCACCCGGTCCGCCAACTCCGCGCGCCGCGCCGGGCTCTCCTCCTCCCGCAGCCGCTCGCGCGCGAAGAGGCGGACCAGGTCGTGGAAGCGGTAGCGCCCGGCGGTGCTGTCCTGGAGCAGGCCGAGGTCGTCGAGCGCGTCCCAGGTCTCCTTGACCGGCATCCGGCCCGCGACGGCCGCCAGGTCCGCGTCGACGTCCGGCCCCGGCACGGCGGCCAGCCGCCGGAACAACGCCCGCGCGGGCGCGGCGAGTTGTTCGTACGACATCCCGAAGGCGTTGGCGATCTTGAGGTCACCGGCCGTGAGCTGGTCCAGCCGCCGCTCCTCGTCCGCGAGCCGGGCGGCGAGTTCACCGGCCGCCCAACCGGGCCTGCTGGCCAGCCGGTTCCCGATGATCCGCAGCGCGAGCGGGAGACCGCCGCACAGCTCGGCGAGCCTGGTCAGGTCGGACTCCTCGTCGGTGGCCGCGCGTTCGCCGATGATCCCGGTCAGCAGGTGCGTGGCCTCCGGGAGCGGCAGCGGGCCGAGCACCAGCCTGCGGACGCCTTCGAGTCCTGCCAGCAGCCGCCGGGTGGTGATCATGGCCCGGCCCGCTCCCCCGGCCGGGAGCAGCGGGCGCACCTGCTCCTCCGACGCGGCGTTGTCGAGGACGACCAGGACGCGCCGGTCGCGCAGGACCGACCGGTACAGGGAGGCGCGGCCCTCGGTGGCGGCCGGGATGTCCTGGTCGCCGACGCCCAGCGCGCGCAGGACGTGCCGCAGCGCCTCGTCCGCGGTCACGGGCCGCTGCGACATGCCGAGCAGGTCCAGGAAGTACACCCCTTCGGGGAAGCTCGGCCGTACGGCGTGGGCGGCCCGGACGGCGAAGGTGGTCTTGCCCAGACCCGCGGCGCCGGTGACGAGACCGACCACCCCGACGCCCGGCGCGCTCTCGGCGTACACCAGCTCGCTCATCCAGACCAGTTCGGCGGCGCGGCCGGTGAAGTCCGGTACGGCGCCCGGCAGTTCGCACAGGCCGCTCGGACGCGTCCAGTGGCCGCGCAGGCGGCCGTCCCGCGCCAGGTCGAGCAACTCCGCGCGCGCGGCGCCTTCCAGGGCGAGCGCGTCGGCCAGCGCGGTCACGGTCCGCTGCTGGGGTCCGCGGCTCCGGCCGCGCTCCATGTCCGACAGCGTCCGGGCACTGACACCGGACGCCTCCGCCAGTCGCTCGAGGGTCAGCCGCGCCGCGTGGCGATGGCCGCGCAGCACCTCGCCGAAGCCCGTACGTCCGGTGATGGCGCACCACTCCCCTCAGCTGCGGAGCCGAGGTGTCCCTCCCCGGCCGCCGGCCGGCGTCGTCCGAGGGTGCGGCGTTCCGCGTGCTCCCCGTCACCCGGCGGGTTTCCTCCGCCACCTGCCGGTTCCCTCGGACGGACGAGGTCGTGGGATGCACACTAGGAGCCTGGCGGGCCTGCCCGATTCCGTCATATGACGTAGTCGGGTGACGGCGGTCGGCCGGGGCGCGGCAGGGGGCAGTGATGAGCGACGGAGCCGGCGACGCGAGGGACGGGCTGCTGGTCGGCAGGGACGCCGACCTCGGCAGGCTCGGCGCGTTCCTGGCCGAAGTCCCGCGCCGCGGAGGGTCGTTGGCGCTGGTGGGCGAGCCGGGCGTCGGCAAGTCGGCGCTGCTCGCCGCCGTCGCCGGGAGCGCCGAGGCCGCCGGGATGCGGGTGCTGCGCGCGGACGGTGTGCAGTACCGGGCGCAGTTGAGTTACGGCGCGCTGCGGCAGTTGCTGACGTCGGTGCCCGAGGTCCGCGCCCGCGCGGCCGAACTGCCGCCCCTGGCCGGTGTCCTGGGCCTGGAGCACGACGCGGCGCCCGGCCACCGGACGGTCGTGGAGGCCGCGGCGGCGCTGGCCGCCGCGCTGTCCCGCGACCGCCCCGCCCTGCTGGTGCTGGACGACGCGCAGTGGCTTGACCGGTCGAGTGCCGTCGTCCTGGGGCACGTCGCCCGTCGCCTGCCGGGCACGGCCACCGGTCTGATGTGCGCGGTCAGGCTCGGCGAGGAGAGCTTCTTCGACCACAACGGCCTTCCCCTGCACGAGTTGGGGCCGCTCCCGGAGGCCGCCGCCGACGAGCTGCTGCGCCGCCGCTTCCCGACGCTCGCCTCGCGGGTGCGGCGGCGCGTGATCGCCGAGGCCGAGGGCAACCCCCTGGCGCTGCTGGAGCTGCCCGCCGCCCTGACCGAGCCCCAGCGGCGCGCCTCCCAGGCCCTGCCCAAGCGGCTGCCGCTGCCGCAGCGGCTCCAGTCGACCTTCGCCTCGCGCATCAGGACGCTGCCACCGGCCACCCGGCACCTGCTGCTCGTCGCCGCGCTGGAGGGCAGCGGCACCATGATGATCGTGCGCCGCGCGGTGGCCGGCCGGTGCGATCCGAAGCACCTGGCCCCGGCGGAGCGCCTGCGACTCGTGCGCGTGGACGACGACATGGGGCGCGTGCACTTCCGGCACTCCCTCATCCGCTCCGCCGTCGTGGAGCTGTCGACCAGCGACCAGCGCCGGGGCGTCCACCGCGCGCTCGCGGCGGCGTGGGCCGCGGTCCCCGAGCGGCGCGCCTGGCACCTGGCCCAGGCCGCCGACGAGCCGGACGAGTCGATCGCCGCGCTCCTGGAGGAGGCCGCCGACGTCGGCACACGCCGCGGCGACGGGCCCAACGCCGTCGCGGCGCTGGTCCGTTCGGCCGAGCTGAGCCCCGCGGGCGACGCGTACGCCCGGCGGCTGGCCAAGGCGGCGTACGTCGGCGCGAATCTCACCGGCGACGTACGCGACGTACCACGCCTCCTGCACGACGCGCGGCAGGCGTCGCCGGACGCGGACTCCCCGGCCGTCGCGGTGGCCGCCGCGCTGTACCTGCTCAACAGCTACGGGGACATCGACACCGCGCACCGCCTGCTGTCCGGCGCCGTCGCGCTCCAGCCCGAGCCGTACGACCTCACGGACGCCACGCTCGTGGAGGCCCTGACCACGCTGCTGATGGTGTGCGTGCACGGCGGCCGGCGCGAGCTGTGGTCGGAGCTCGACGCGGCGCTGGCGAAGTGCGCCGCCGTCCCCGACACCCTGTACCTGCTGCGGACCACCTTCGGCGACCCGGCCCGCGCCCGCCCGGCCGACTGGGCGCGGCTCGACACCGCGATCCGGACCCTGCCCGGCACGGCGGACCCGGTGCGGATCGTCCGGATCGCCACCGCCGCCGCGTACGGCGACCGCCTGCACGCGATGGAGGCGCCGCTGCGGCTCACCGCCCGCGGCGGCCTGGACGGGCAGAACATCTTCCCCGCCATCCAGGCGTCGTTCCTGTGGAGCAGCCACGCCTGGTTCACCGGCCAGTGGGCCGAGGCGCGGCAGGTCGCGGAGCAGGGTCTGCGGTGGTGCGAGGAGATGGCCTATCCGCTGCGCTCCTGGACCGGCACATTCGTCCTCGCCTGCCTGCACGCGGCCTGCGGCGAGTACGCGCGGGCCCGGCGGCTCGCGGACCGGATGGACCAGTGGGCGGGTTCCCGCAGGGGCTACGCCGTCGGCTGCTACGCCGCCCACGCGCGGACGCTGACCGCCCTGGCGCTCGGCGACTTCGACGAGGCGTACCGCCACGCCTCCCGGATCACGCCGCCCGGGACCTTCGCGCCGTTCGCCGGGCACGCGGTGTGGGCGGTTCTCGACCAGGTCGAGGCGACGGTACGGACCGGGCGGCGGGACGAGGCCGCCGCGCACGTACGGGCCGCGCGCGACGCCGGACTGGACGCGGTGTCACCGCGGTTGGCGATGGTGCTGCTCGCGTCGGCCGCGCTGACGGCGGACCGCGACGACGAGGCCGTACGGGGTTTCGGCCAGGCGCTGGCCGTCGAGGGCGCCGAGCGCTGGCCCTTCGACCACGCCCGCGTCCAGCTCTACCTGGGTGAACGCCTGCGCCGGAGCAAGGCGCCCGGCCGGGCCGGGCACCTGCTCGGCGCCGCCGCGGCCGGCTTCGAACGGCTCGGCGCCCGCCCCTGGGCCGACCGGGCCAACAAGGAGCTGCGCGCCTGCGGCATCCCGGTCGCCGCGCGCTTCCCGCCCGAGGGCCCCGCCCTGACACCGCAGCAGTGGGAGGTCGCCCGGCTGGCCGCCACCGGCCTGACCAACAAGCAGATCGGGGAGCGGCTGCTGCTGTCGCCGCGGACCGTCTCGACCCATCTCCACCAGCTCTTCCCGAAGTTGGGCATCACCTCGCGGGCGGCGCTGCGGGACGCGCTGGACCGGACGGAAGAGCGGCGAGCCTGAACTTTTATCGTACGAACACCAATCCGCGGGCACCTCGGCTCCGAACTACCTCACGTATGAGGCCAGTCCGCGAGAGGAGTGCCATGGGACTCCTGACCGTCGACGTCCGCGCCACCCCCGCGGGCGCGGTCGTCGCACTCGCCGGAGCGCTCGACTACTCCACCGCGCCGCAGGTCCGCGAGGCCGTCGAACGCCTCACCCTCGCGCCCGGCCGACAGCTCGTCGTGGACATGGGCGGGCTGGACTTCATCGACTCCAGCGGCCTCAGCACGCTGCTCGCCGCCCACCACCGGGCGGAAGAGGCCCACGCCCACACCGTCCTGGCCGCGGTCCCCGAGCGGTTCGACCGGGTCTTCCGCGTCACGGGACTCGACCAGGTCTTCACCGCGGCGCCGAGCGCGGACGCGGCGGTCGAGGCGTGGACGGCGGAGCGGGGGACCGCGGGTGACCGGTGGACGGCGGACCGGGGGCACCGCGGGTGACCGGTGGACGGCGGACCGGGGGCACGGTGGGTGACGGGTGGGGGACGGAAAAGAAATTCCTGAGTCTTCGTGCGTGCGACGCGTGAGAGGGGGTACGTGCCTGGGGTCACAGCCGACGACGTTGGGCGAACACATGACGGCGATCACGCACGACCCGGGAACCACCGCACTGCCGACCGGAGTCGGCCGGAGCGTTCCGGCCGTGGGTGAGGTGCCGCAGGTCGCGGACCCGGCGAAGGTCTCGCCGAAGGACGCCCGCGAGCTGTCGAAGCTGTACTTCGACCGCCTCCAGTCGCTGGAGGAGGGCACCGAGGAGTACAGCCGCGCGCGCGGCACGCTGATCGAGATGAACATGTCCCTCGTCCGCTTCTCCGCCCGCAGGTTCCGCAGCCGCGGCCCGCAGGAGTGGGAGGACATCGTCCAGGTCGGCACGATCGGCCTGATCAAGGCGATAGACCGGTTCGACCTGTCGCGGGAGACGGAGTTCACCACCTTCGCCATCCCGTACATCGTCGGCGAGATGAAGCGGTTCTTCCGCGACACGTCCTGGGCCGTCCACGTACCGCGCCGCCTCCAGGAGCTGCGGGTCGAGCTGGCCAAGGCCCGCGACCACCTGACCGCCGTCCTGGACGCGCCGCCGACCCTCGCCGAGCTGGCCGCCTACCTGGAGATCACCGAGGACGAGGTCGTCGAGGGCCTGGTGGCCGCCAACGGCTACACCGCGGGCTCCATCGACCTGCCCGCCGGTGACGACGGCGAGGACGCCGGACGCTCGTACGCCGACACCATCGGCGCGGCCGACCCGGCGATGGAACTCGTCGAGGACTTCCAGGCGCTGGCTCCGCTGCTGGCGAAGCTGGACGACCGCGAGCGCAGCATCCTGCGGATGCGCTTCGGCCAGGAGCTGACCCAGGCCGACATCGGCGCGGAGCTGGGCTACTCCCAGATGCACGTGTCCCGGCTGCTCAGCCGGACCCTGGCCAAGCTGCGGGCCGGGATGCTCACCGACAAGTAGCCGCCGACCGGCCAGCAGGACAGCCCCACGGCACGGAGCACCACGGCCGCCGACCGGACAGCGATCCGCTCGGCGGCCGAGCTGTGCGCGGCTCGGCTCAGCCCGGCTCAGCCCGGCTCAGCGCCCGGGCAGCCAGTCCCGCAGCCGGATCAGGCCGTCGCGCAGATCGACCGGCCGTCTCGTGGCCGCCGGACCGGCCTGGTCGACGGCCGCCGCGGGACAGGCGTGTCCGCCGAGGCCCGCCAGGACCACCGCCTCGCGCTGCCGGGGCGTCAGCCGCTTGAGGTCCGTCCGTACCCGCGGGTCGGCGCGGATCTCCCGCAGCCGCCCGAGGATCGCGTCCAGGGTCGGGCCGACGTCGGTCCGTACGGCCTCCGTGTCCCGCCCGGACCTGAGCAGGCCGACCAGGCTTCGGTGGACGCGGGTGACCGCCCAGGTCAGGGCGTCGGCGTGGGCGGGGTCGAAGCGGGGCGCCGTGCGCCAGACGTCGACCAGCGCCTCGCGGGACAGCTCCTCGGCCCGCACCGCGTCGCCCGTCATGCAGTGCGCCAGGCCGTAGGCGGCGGGCGCCAGCAGCGGATAGAGCCGGTCGAAGGCGTCGCGGTCGCCCTTGCCCGCGCGGATGAGGAGTTCCCGCACGTCCGCGCCTTGCCCCGGGTCACCGCTCGTATCGCCGCCACCCGTACCGCCGACCGCGCTGCCGCTCGTACCGCCGACCGCGCTGCCACCCGTACCGCCGCTCGTACCGCCACCCGTACCGTTCATAAATGGTGAGCTTCCCTCGCAGACCGTTCCCATACGCGGCCAAGGCTCCCACGCCACCGCAGACCGCACCCACGAAAGCCGCCGGGACCCGGTCGTCGGCGCCGAACGGGCCGTTCGCCCGCGCGACCCGGGGGGCAGGCCCTCATACTGGATCAGGGACAGGTGTTCGGATCGTTGCGGCGGGAAGCTGGCAGGGGTCCGGAACGCGTGGTTGGCTGGCGCGCGAAAAACGCCGTCTGACGGAACGGGCAAGGGTTGTGGCGGGAGCGATGGAGTACCCGGGCGGCGTACGGGCGGACGGGTTGCCGGCCGTGCTGTCCGACCCCGGCCGGCTGGCGGCGCTCGACGCCAGCGGCATGGTCGGCTCCGCTCCGGAGCGGGTCTTCGACGATCTGACCAGGCTGGCGGTGTCGGTGACCGGCGCCGCGATCTCCGCGATCACCTTCGTCGGCGAGACGCGTACGTACTGGAAGTCGGTACCGCACCTGCCCTACGGGGACGTGGAGAGCTGGCAGAACGCGGTGGGCGACAGCTTCTGCTACTTCGCCGTCGGTGAGAACGGGCCGTTCGTGGTGGAGGACGCGGAGAAGGACCCGCGGACGGCGGGGCATCCGGCGATCGGACCGTGGGGCGTGGGCGCGTGGGCCGGATTCCCGATCGTGACCACGGACGGGCAGCCGATCGGCACCATGTGCGTGATCGACGCCAACCCTCGGGTGTGGACACCGCAGGAACTGGAGACGATGTCGGTCCTGGCGCGGGCGGTGTCCAACGAGATCAACGTGCGGATGTCGCTCGACCGTGTGCACACCGCCCTCCAGACCGCCGAGAACGCGCTGTCGACCGCGCAGGGCGCGCTGGCCGCCTCCCGCGAACTGGCCCGCAGCCTCCAGGACAGCCTGCTGCCCCCGGCCCTGCGCCCCGTGCCGGGTGTGGACGCCGCCGCCCTGTACATCCCGGCGAGCGGCGACATCAGCGTGGTGGGCGACTTCTACGACCTGTTCCAGGCCCGCGGGGCCTGGTGGACCGCGGTCATGGGCGATGTGTGCGGCAAGGGGACCGAGGCGGCCAAGGTGACCGCGCTGGCCCGCTACACCCTGCGCGCGGACGCCGGTGAGCACCTGTCGCCCGCGGCGGTGCTCGACCGGCTGAACACCGCCATGCTCGCGCAGGGCGCCCCCCGTTTCCTGACCGCCGTCCAGACCACCTTCCGCGCCAGCGGGTCCGGGGTGTCGGGGCGGCTGTGCCTGGCGGGACACCCGCCCGCCCTGATCCGCCGCGCCGACGGCCGCGTCCGGCAGGCCGGCACCCCCGGCACCCTCCTCGGCGTGGTCGACCCGGTACACCTCTCCGACGTCCGCTTCCGGCTGACCCCCGGCGACCTGCTGCTGCTCTACACCGACGGCGCCTGCGAGGCGCGGCCCGACCCGCGCGGCGCGGAGCCGCGCCGGCCGATGTTCGACGAGGCCGCCCTCGCCCGTACCCTCGGCGACACCCACACCATGGGCGCCGCCGACACCATCGAGTACATCGCCGACACGCTCAGCGACTACCACGGCGGCTGGGCCAGCGACGACACCGCGCTGCTCGCGCTGCGGGTCCCGCCGCGCGCCTGACCCGGCCGGGTTCTCGTTCCGCGTACGCGTTCCGGTGCGGTGAGGTTTCCCCGTGGTGACGTGCCGCCGTGGTGACGTGCCCGTGCGGTGACGTTCCCGAGCGGTGACGTGCCGGGCGTTCCCCAGCGGTGTCCACAGCCTGTGGACCGGCCGCGGCGGGGTTCGAGGAAGCGCGGGGCGCGGGGCGCGGGGCGGGGTGTGCGGCGTGCGTACGGGGAAGCGCGGGGCAGGCGTGGGGGGTGTGCGTACGATGATGCCGTTCCGGTGCGACATCCGGCCGGCCGTCTGCTGGGAGGGCGAGATCGACCTCTACGCGGTTCCCCCTGCCCGTGCGGCGCCGGTCGTACGACGGCCGTCGAGCGGTGCCGCGTGATCAGCGACCGCATGGCCGAGATCCTGCGGGCGCTCCAGACCTCGGACTGGCCGGACGTCGCCGGTGGAGTCGCCGAGACGCTCGGCGTGGACGGCATCGCGATCAGCGCGGGCAGCCGACCCGGCGCGTCGGAGGTCCTGTGGTCCTCCGGTGCCGGAGCGCGCGCCTTCGAGGATCTCCAGCTCACGGTCGGTCAGGGCCCGGGACCCGACTGCCTGGCCGGCGGCACCGCGGTACGCGTCCCCGACCTGGGGCTCACGCCGGCCGGCCGCTGGCCCGCCCTGCTGCGGGAGACGCCCGCGCTCAGCGTACGGGCGGTGTTCTGTTTCGCGTTGCGCGTCGGCGCGATCACGCTGGGCGTGCTGACGCTGGTCAGGGACGCGCCCGGCCGCCTGACCCCCGAACAGGACGGTGACGCGGGTGTCCTCGCGGGCCTGCTGACCCGGCGTTTCCTCGACCCCGGGGACGCGTGGACGCCGTCGGCCGGTCGTCCCGGCCTGTCCGCTCCCGGCCTGTCCGCTCCCGGTATGCCCGGCCCCGCTCTGCCAGCCCCCGCCCTGCACCAGGCCGTGCTGCACCAGGCGACCGGCATGGTCAGCGTCCAGCTCGCCGTGCCGCTGGCGGAAGCGCTGCTGCGGCTGCGCGCCTACGCGTACGGCAACGACCGTCCTCTGGCCGACGTCGCCCGGGACGTCGTGGCCAGACGGCTGAGGATGGTCCCCGACCCGAGCCCCGGTCAGAGCCCAGGTACGAGCAACGATCCGGGCACCGATCAGAGCCCCGGTACGAGCACCGAACCGAGCCGCGGCCCGAGCACCGATCCGAACCCGCCTTCACTTGCAGCAGACAAGGACTGACGCCATGACGACCCGCGAACAGCAAGTCACCGAGGTCTTCGTCGAGGTGGCCGACTTCCTGATCGACGACTTCGACGTGATCGACTTCCTCCAGAAGCTGTCGGTGCGCTGCATGGAGCTGCTGGACGTCGCCGCCGTCGGCGTCCTGCTCGCCGACGAGAACGGTGTCCTGCACGTACTCGCGGCCTCCGACGAACACACCAGGCTGCTGGAGCTGTTCGCGCTCCAGCACGACCAGGGTCCCTGCGTCGACTGCTATCACGACGGCGAGCCGCGGACCAACGTCGACCTCGGCGCTCCCGAAGTGGCCGCCGCCTGGCCCCAGTTCACCGCCGGGGCCGAGGCCACCGGATTCGTCGCCACCAACGCGCTGCCGCTGCGGCTGCGCGGCCGGGTGATCGGCGCGCTGAGCCTCTTCCAGACCGACCCGGAGCCGCTGACGGACCAGGACGTGACCCTCGCCCAGGCCCTCGCCGACGTCGCCACCATCGCGATCCTCCAACAGCGCACGCTCGCCCACGCCGAGGCCGAACGCGACCAGCTTCAGTACGCACTCAACGCCCGCATCACCATCGAACAGGTCAAGGGCATCCTCGCCGAGCGCTGGCACCTGGGCGTCGACGAGGCGTTCAGCGTCTTCCGCTCCTACGCCCACGCCCACGGCCGCAAACTCTCCGACCTGGCCCGCGAGATCGCCGACGGCACGCAGGCCACGGAGACCATCCGCACCTTTCCGACGCGCGCGCCGCGGACGGGCGGGTAGGAGCGGGACACTCAGGCGCCGGGACGCCCAGGCCCCGGGGTGGTCAGGCACCGGGACGTCAGGCACCGGGACGCCCAGGCCCTGGGACGCTCAGGCCGGTGTGAACACGACCTCGAAGTCCCGGACGTGGTGGGCGATTTCGCCGGGCGGCAGGACCGCCGCGTCATCCGGCGAGCTGCCGAGGGACCTGGCCTGGCTGACGAACCGCTGGACAGCGGCCCGCTTACGGGCGGCCACCTCTTCCGGCAGCCGGACGAGGGACGCCGACGCCCACGGCACGCGGGGGTCGCCGGGGCGGGCCCAGTGCCACATCCACACGGGATAGAGCAGGCAGGGCACCGACGCCTTACGGGCGGCGGTCAGCGCGGCGCGGCCCGCGGCCTCGTGGTCGCTGTGGACGTCACCGGTCCACGGCGCCAGGCACAGGTCGGCGTCGGACAGCAGCGGCACCAGGGCCGCGGCGACCTCGTCCTCATGGCCCGCCACCTCGGTGTCCGCCACTCTCAGCCGGACGATGTCCTGTGCGTCGGCGCCGAGTTCGGCCAGGGCCTCGCGCAATTCCGCGGCCCGGATGCCGACGAGCTGATGGGACGTGATGGCCGTGCTGTCGGCGTGGGACAGTTCGCCGTCGGTCACCGACACGACGGTGACCGCCACACCGGCCGCGGCGAGCAGCGCGATGCTGCCGCCCACCCCCAGCACCTCGTCGTCGGGGTGCGCGGCCACGACCACCACCCGTCCGGCGGTGGGCAGTTCGGTGTCGGCCAGGTGCGCCCAGCCGTCCCAGGCGCGCCAGTGCTCCTCGTCGGTGCCGGGCGCCTGGAGCGGATCGGCGTGCTCGGGACTCTCGGTGTGCGGGGTGTCGGTGTGCTGCTCGGGGTTGTGCGGGGTGTCGTGCTGGTCCATCAGGATGTCTCCCTACCGGCCACGGGGCCGCCCGGTTCCGCGCGATTGGTTTCCTTGACGCCGTGCGCGATGGCGTCGGTGTCGAAGCCGCCCTCGGTGATCAGGCGGGCCAGGTGCGAGATCTTGTGCTGACGCGCTCGGGCGAAGGAGCGCAAGGTGGCGAAGGCCTGGTCGAGGGACATGTTCCAGCGCTCGGCGAGGATGCCCTTGGCCTGTTCGACGATGATCCGGCTGTTGAGCGCGTACTGGAGCTGGTCGCGTTCCGCCTCGGCGTGCGCGAGGGTCCGCTGCTGGAGGATCGCGATGGTGGCCACGTCGGCGAGGGCCTGGCCGAGGACGATGTCCTCCGGTCCCAGGGGCGCGGGGTCGGTCCTGAACAGGCTCAGCGCGCCGATCACCCGGCCGCGCAGCCGCAGCGGCAGCGCGCTGGTGGCGGCGAACCCGCTCTCGTGGGCGCCGCGGCCGAACAGCGGCCAGCGCTCGACGGCCTCGTCCCCGGTGAGGTCGACGTTCGTACGGGGCCGCCCGTCGCGGTAGCAGTCGACGCACGGGCCCTGGTCGTACTGGAGGGCGAACAGCTCCAGCAGCCGGGTGCGTTCGTCGGAGGCGGCCAGCAGGTGCAGGGCGTCGTACTGGTCGGCGAGCAGGACGCCGACCGCGGACACGTCGAGCAGATCCAGGCAGCGTACGGAGAGCTTCTGGAGGAAGTCGATGACGTCGAAGTCGGCGGTCAGGGAGTCGGCCGCCTCGACGAAGACCTCGATGACCTGCTGTTCTCGGGTGGGCATGGCGTCAGTCCTTGTCTGCGGCGGGCGGGAGGGGTTCGGCGTCGGGGGCCAGCCGCAGTCGCCTGGCCACGACGTCGTGGGACACGTCCGTCACGGTGCGCCCGCTGCCGTACGCGTGGGCCCGCAGCCGCAGCAGGGCGTCGGCGAGGGAGACGGCGAGCTGGACGCTGACCATGCCGGTCGCCTGGTGGACCACGGCGTGATGGAGGAAGGGGAGGGGGTCCGGCGGGTCCGCGGGGTCCGGCGGGTTCATCGGGTCCGGCGGGTTCATCGGGCCCCGCGGGTTCACAGGGTCCTGAGGCCGCACACGATCCGCCTCTTGGCGTGCCCGACCGGCACCGTCCAGGAAGTACCTGGTCAGGGCGGCGGCCAGGATCGCCGCGTCGGCGCTCTGCCCGCCGGTCAACGGCCCCGGCGCGCGCCGCACCGCGGTCAGCACCCCGAGTCCGATCCCGCCCATGCGCAGCGGGAAGCAGAAGACCGCGCGCGCCGCCAGGCCGGGCGCCTCCATGACCAGCTCGGGCCAGCGGTCGTGCCGGACGCGGGCCAGATCCGGCACCCGTACCGTCGTACCGCTCACCATGCAGTCGGGTCCCGGGCCCTGCCCCAGTGTGAGCTGGAGGTCTTCGAAGCCGCGCGACACGTCGTCGGAACACCACAGCACCTCGGTCCTGCCCGGCTCGTTCCCCAGCGAGACGGCGACGCCGTCCACCTCGAGGGCCGCGGCGCCCGCCACGGCCACCGCGGGCGACCCCTGGCCGTCCTGGAGCAGACGCAGTGCCTCCGCCAGGCGCTCAGCCGCCATCGGGCACCACCGCATACGGCCTCACATGGCCTCGATTTCCCGAGCGCGGAAGGAACGACGGACGGAGACCGGTCACGCGGTCATCGCGTTCGCGTAAGGGTGAACGGTCATCCGTTCAGCGGTTGTGGGTTCCGCCCGTCACGGCGAGGTGGTCCGCGGGAGATCCGCGGCCCCGGTGGCGGCATCGCACTCAACCGACTGCGCCAGGGGCAGGGACGCTCCTTCCACCCTACCTCCCGGGTGTCCGCGGGCACCCTGACGTCAGACCGTGCGCCCGGCCGGGAGGTCGGCGGCACGGCGCAGAACCGACCGCAGTTCCCCGGCCGCCGCGGGCGCCGGCCCCCCGGTGCGACAGCGCCACCGCCGCCGCGACCGCGTCGACCGCCCGCTCCGGATCGCGGCACAGCGACAGCGCCAGCGAGAACAGCGCGTCCGCGTGCCGTTCGTACCCGCCCAGCTCGTACGCGCCCAGCGCGCCGCTCGCCGGAATCCGCTCATGGGGGTGCTGCGTCAAAGCCCTCACCTGCTCAAACCGTGCGTTCGGACAACCGCCGGGGGCAGGGGCCCACCCCGTACGCCATCCCCCTCCCCCCGCCCCCGCCAGCACCCCGAACCGGGACCGGTGGGGGTTATTCGAAGAACTTCAGGCTGAAGCCGGTGTTGGAGGTGGGGCCGGGGACGTTGGCGCGGGAGTAGGTGGTGTTGCCCCACCAGCAGAAGGTGCCGGTGAACCAGTAGCGGTTGGACCAGGAGTAGGGGGTGCCCTTGGGGACGGCGGTGAACATGAGGGGGAAGCGGGGGCCGGCGGGCGGGCTGGTGCCGATGTCGCCGTTGAGGAGGACGAAGCTGTGGGAGCCGGGGCCGTTGACGTAGAGGGTGGGGTCCCAGCCGGACATCATGGTGGCGGCGTGCGCGCCGAACAGGCAGCCGTTGGACTTGTACCAGTCCCAGACGTACGTCGGGTCACCGCCGGAGCGCAGCCGCAGATCGGCCATGCAGTACTGGTCGCTCCAGCTCCCGTTGGCCGAATAGACGATGTGGAGCTGCCCGTTGGGGTCCTTGACGGCGGCGGGCGCCTCGTTGATGTACGGGTTGCCGACGACGCGCTCCCAGCTCTCGCGCGGCTGGGAGATGATGTAGCGCGCGCCGGTCGGCGTGGTGGGGCTGCTCATCCGGACGATGTACAGGTTCTGTTCAACGTTCGTGTCGCCCGCCCAGCCCGACCAGACGAACCAGCGCTGCCCGTTGAAGGTGAAGAGGTTCCCGTCGATGGCCCATTTGTCGTTGGGCAGGGCCAGTTGGGTCTCGGCGCCGTAGCCGCTGTCGGCGGTCGCCGAGCTGATGACGTACATCCGGTGCGCGGCTCCGGCGCCCGACGTGAAGTAGATGTAGTACCGGCCGCCGTCCACCACGATCTCCGGGGCCCACACCTCACCGCGGCCCTTGGTGTCCGACCAGACCTTGCGGGAGGCCGCCGCGCCGAGGGCGTCGGGCGACGACGCCTTCCGTACGGCGATGCCGCCGCCCGACGTCTCGGCCGAGATGTACGTGCTGCCGACCCGGATCACGCTCGGGTCGGCGTTGTGGATGGTGGTCTGGGACGCCTGGGCGGGCGCGGAACACAGCACGGCCAGCAGGGCGAGTACGGCCGCGAGGGCTGCGCACACTGTGCCGGCCAGGGCACCCCTGCCGGTGCCGGACGAACCGGCCGGGCCGCTGCCGGACGAACCGGCCGGGTCACCCCCGGACCAACCGCCCAGACCGGTGCCGGACGAACCGCCCCGGCCGCCGCCTGCCAAGGCACTGTGGAGACTTCGCAGAAGCTTCATAGTCCCGTTCCATGGTCGGGCCTCCCCTTCGACGCCGGGCGGGCGGTGGAGCGCCCGCCGAGGGACGACGTCCGGTCAGAACCGCATCGGAGGGGGGAACTTGGCGCTCTGACCGCTTGAATCCCACCGTTTCCACCGCTCCCGCACAAGGGTCAACACCGGTGGTAGCACGTTCCAACAGCATCGCGAGTGACCGTGGGCATGTCAATCACCCAAGGCGGTACGACTCGGCCGGTCAACCCGTACTCCCCCGCGCCCCATTGACACCATCCGCCCCGGATCACCATCATGTGCACGCCACACGTGTTCGCGTATGCCGCAAATGCCCCCTCCGCACGCACCACCGCGCAGCCGGACCCGCCCTGCCGGGGCACCGCCAGAGCACGCCCAGAGCGCCACCGGCAGCACGGCCCGCCCCCCACCGGACCGTCAGGAGAAGCCCCGTGCCCAACGTCGACCGTCGAAGGTTCCTGCAACTCGCCGGAGCCACCGCCGCCGCGTCCGTCCTCACCGGCGGCATCGCCAAGGCCGCCTCGATCCCGGCCGCCGCGGGAACCGGCACCCTCCAGGACGTCGAGCACATCGTCGTCCTGATGCAGGAGAACCGCTCCTTCGACCACTACTTCGGCACCCTGCGCGGCGTGCGCGGCTTCGGCGACCCCCGCCCGGCCACCCTCCCCAGCGGCAAGTCCGTCTTCCACCAGGCGGACGCCGCCGGGCACGAGACGCTCCCCTTCCGGCCGAACATCGACAACCTCGGCCTCCAGTTCCTCCGCGACCTCGACCACAGTTGGTACGGCACGCACCAGGCGTGGAACGGCGGCAACTACGACCGCTGGATCCCGGCCAAGACCACCACGACGATGGCGCACCTCACCCGCCAGGACATCCCGTACCACTACGCGCTCGCCGACGCGTTCACCATCTGCGACGCCTACCACTGCTCGATGCTCAGCTCCACCGACCCCAACCGGTACTACATGTACACGGGTTACTCGGGCAACGACGGCAAGGGCGGCGGCCCGGTGCTGGGCAACGAGGAGGCCGGGTACGGCTGGACCACCTTCCCCGAGATCCTGGAGCGGGCGGGCGTCTCCTGGAAGGTCTACCAGGACACCGGCACCGGCCTGAACTCCGGCGGCGGCTGGGGCTGGACGAGTGACCCCTTCATCGGCAACTACGGCGACAACTCCCTGCTGTACTTCAGCCAGTACCGCAACGCCCAGTCCGGCAGCGCCCTGTACGACAAGGCCCGCAACGGCACCTCGGCCCGCAACGGCGACGGCTACTTCGACCGGCTCAGGGCCGACGTCGTGGGCGGCAAACTCCCCCAGGTGTCCTGGATCGCCGCCCCCGAGGCGTTCTGCGAACACCCCAACTGGCCCGCCAATTACGGCGCTTGGTACATCTCCCAGGTGCTGGACGCGCTCACCGCCGACCCCGACGTGTGGAGCCGTACCGCCGTCTTCCTCACGTACGACGAGAACGACGGCTTCTTCGACCACGTCGTGCCGCCCTTCCCGCCCGCCTCCGCCGCGCGCGGGCTGTCCACCGCCGACGTCACCCAGGACCTCTACACCGGCGGGATCTCCGGTTACGCGGCCGGGCCGTACGGGCTCGGGCCGCGCGTGCCGATGCTGGTGCTCTCGCCCTGGAGCACGGGCGGCTGGGTCTGCTCGCAGACCTTCGACCACACCTCGATCGTGCAGTTCATCGAGAAGCGCTTCGGTGTGCGCAACCCGAACGTCTCGCCCTGGCGCCGCGCGGTCTGCGGCGACCTCACCGCCGCCTTCGACTTCACCCGCAGCAACGCCGCCGCGCCCGCGCTCCCCGGCACCGGCGGCTACGTACCGCCGAACCACAACAACCCCGGCGACTACGTCCCCACCCCGCCCGCCACCGGCGCCGTCCCGCGCCAGGAACCGGGCCTGCGCAACGCCCGCCCGCTGCCGTACGACCTGGCCGCCGACACCCAACCCGCGGGCGGACGCTTCCAGTTCACCTTCCGCAACTTCGGCACGGCGGGCGCCGCCTTCCTCGTCACCTCAGCGGTCCGCTCCGACGGCCCGTGGCCGTACACCGTCGAGGCGGGCAAATCCCTGGTCGACACCTGGCTGATGCCCGCCGCCTCCGACCGCTACGACTTCTCCGTCCACGGCCCCAACGGCTTCCTGCGCCGCATGGCCGGCACCGCGGGCTCCATCGGCCCCGAGGTGACCGCCCGCCACACCCCCGCCACCGGCCAGGTCACCCTCGTCTTCAGCAACCCCACCGGCGCCCCCGTCACCTTCAACGCCACCGACGCCTACGCCCCCACCGCCCACTACACCTACACCGTGGCCGCAGGCGCCTCCCGCACCGTCCCCGCCTGGGGCGTCCCGGCCGGCAACCACTGGTACGACATCACCGTCACCACCACCACCGACCCCGCCTACCTCCGCCGCTTCGCCGCCCACGTGGAAACCGGCACCCCCAGCACCAGCGACCCGGCAACATCAACGACCTGAGGGCCCCGCGGCGGCGCGAGTCCGTCCGGATCCCGCGCATCCCGGTCCGCCGGACGAGCCATGGGTCTGGTCCGCCCGGCTGAACCGCCCGCCGCGGACGGTCAGTTGTTGATGGTCTGGATCTCCCGGACCGTCACCTCTCGCGGGTCGCCGACCCTGCCGTCGGGCAGGGCGTAGGGGCCGCCGCTCGAACCCGTCCAGCTCACATGCCAGTTGACGGAGACATTGAGCTGGTACGGCGGGGTGTTCTGCGTCGAGCGCAGGTACGTCACGCCGCAGGGAGGGGCTGCCTTCGGGTCGCCGTTGTAGGCGGCGCCGACCTTGCCGTCGGGTCCGATCGGGCAGTCGCCGGAGGAAGGGAAGACGGTGGCGTCGGAGGTGCCGGGGGTGATGTGCACGGCGGACGGCTCCGCGGTGGTCTCGGCCCAGATCTCCCGGCCGCCGCCCAGGTCCACCGACGCCCGCACTTTCACCGGCGTGTACGCCTGTCGCAGGGTCACCCAGGTGGGGATGTTGACCGTCTGCGGGCCCGCGGGATTGGTCACGATCCTCACGCCGGGTACGTGGGTGTGGGCGAAGGCGAGCTTGGAGAGCATTTCCGGGGTGATCACATGCCCGGTCCCGGCAGGCGGCATCTGGCCGTTGGGCACCCACCTCGGCGTCTGGTCGTTGCAGCCCATCTGCGCCGACGGGTCGGCGTCCGGATTGACAGTCACCAGCCACCACATTCCCTTGCCGGCCTCGGCGCTGTTGAAGTCCTTGTAGCCCTTGTCCCCGCCGGGGTAGTCCAGCCCGTTCTGGTAGTGGTCCCGGTCCATCCCCATGGCGGTACGGAAAGTGCCGTGCACCTGGGGCAGTTCGTCGTTGAAGTTCTTCGTGTACTCCGCCTTGAACTGCTCGGGGGTGTACTTCGGCCCGAACCAGCAAGGCGGCGGCGCCCAGTTGACGTTGACCGACGCCAACGGTCGGCTCGCGCCGCTCGGCCTGCCCGTGGGATACGTCAGCCGGTACCCCTGGGCGATGGCCTCCAGGTTTCCGCCGCTGTCACCCGAACCCTTTCCGCCCGAACCCTTTCCACCCGACGGCGGCAAACCGGTGTCGTCGAAGGCGTAACCCGGTGCCGCCGCGAGTAACACGATGAGCGCCGCGAGGGGCAGCGCGCGGCGGAGTGACCCCGTACCCGTCATTGCTTGCACTCCAACGCCCTTTCCTTGGTGGTGATCGACTGTGCTCGCCAGAGCTGCGTGCCGGGCCGGAACAGGCTGAGCACCAGTTGGTACGACACGTAGTTGCGGTCGTCAGCGCCGGTGACGTGCACCTTCCCGGTCCCGATCTCCTTGCTGAACAGCTTCGACTGGTCCTCGCAGAAGGTGACTTCGGCCGCCGAGTTCTTGGCGAGGAGCTTGACGGCGGGCCGGAAGAAGCGGTCGGTACCGGTCACCGTCTTCTTCGCGTCGATGTGCATCTGGACGTACTGCTTCGCGTAGCTGTACGCGTCGCCCTCCGCGTACGTGTTCAGGGCCCCGCCCTTCACGCTCTGCTCGACCACGCCGTGCGTCATCGACTGCATGAAGTCGGCCGACGCGGTCAGGACCCCGGCCTCGGCGTCGTCCGCCGGAAGCCGCCAGTCGAAGTCGAGCTTCAGGTCCGCGGGGAGCGCGAGCGCCGGGTCGACGGTCAACACCCCACCCGTCGCCGTAGGTTGCGCCGATGTCGCGGTCGCCGTCGCTGTGGCCGAGGGCGCCGTGGTCGGGGAAATCTTGCTGTCGCCGCCACCTGAGCCGCCGCCGCAGGCGGAGAGCGTCAACGCGGCGGTCGCCGCGAGAGCCGCGACGGGAAATGCTGAGCGGGCTCGCATGGTCGAAGTCTCCCGATCGGTTGTCCGTGAGCACCGTTCGGGGCGTCGGCGAAAAGGCCCCCTCGGACCCCGCACGCCTGACCCCCCGTATCCGCCACCCACGGTAGCGAAGAGAACGCGTGAGGTTCGAGAGTGCTCCCGCGCTCAGCGCGTCACGATCGCGTCACTGCGCGGGGAACACGACGGCTGCGGTGCCGGCATCCGGAGTCACAGGGCGATCAGGCCCGCTGGGGTGGGGCGGAAGCCGCAGGTGTCGAGGTAGAAGGGGCGGAGGTGGGGCTCGAAGTCGACGTGGAGCCATTCGCAGTGGGCGGCGCGGGCGTGGTGGGCGGCGGTGGCGACGAGGTGGGCGCCGACGCCCTTCGAGCGGTGGGGCCGGGAGACGACGGTGTCCAGGAGGAAGGCGTGGGCGCCGCCGTCCCAGATGACGTTGACGAAGCCGATGAGGCGGGTGTCGTCGTGGGCGCAGACCCAGCCGAGGCTGTGGCGTTCGAGGCGGGCGCGCCAGTCGGTGCGGGCGGGCGGGCCGCCGAAGCCGTCGGCGTGAAGGGAGTTGAGGGCTTCGTTGTCGACGTGGCCGCGCCACTCGTAGGTGATCGTCACGCCGCGATCGTACGGTCGGCGCGGGCGAAGGTGACGGTGACGGCCAGGCCGCCGGGGTGGGTGGGGCGGGCGGTGAGCGTGGCGTGGTGGGCGGTGGCGATGGAGCGGACGATCGCGAGGCCGAGTCCGTGGCCGGACGCGGGTGAGGCGCTGGTGCGGTCGGGGGCGAGACGGCGGAAGGGCTCGAAGAGGTCGGGCACGCGGTCGGCGGGCACCGGTTCGCCGGTGTTGGTGACCGTGAGGGTGTCGTCGGCGAGGTCGAGGGAGACGGCGCCGCCGGGGTGGTTGTACTGGACGGCGTTGCGGATCAGATTGAACAGGAGGTGCCGCAGCAGGACCGGGTCGCCCTCGACGCGCAGCGGCCGGTCGGCGGTCACGGTGAGCCGGACGTCCTTCTCCTGCGCCAAGTGGCGCAGCTCGCCGGTCAGTTGACGCGCCAGCGGTACGAGGTCGACCTGCTCGGTACGTTCGAGGCCGCGGTCGCTGCGGGCGAGCAGCAGCAGCGCGTCGATCAGCCGCTCGGCGTCGCGGTTGACGGTGAGGAGGTCGTCGCGCACGTCCGCGAGGCCGTCGGGAAGCGGGTCGGCGAGGCCGACTTCGAGGCAGGCGCGCTGGACGGCCAGCGGGGTGCGCAGTTCGTGGGAGGCGTTGGCCACGAAGCGGCGCTGGCCCTCGAAGGACTTCTCCAGCCGGTCGAGCATCGTGTCGAACGTGTCGGCCAGGCGCTGGAGTTCGTCGGCCGGGCCGCTCAGTGCGAGGCGTTCGTGCAGGTTCTGCTCGCTGATCCGGCGGGCGGCGTCCGTCACGGCCGCGACCGGGCGCAGCGCCCGCCCCGCGAGCCACCAGCCGGTGGCGGCGGCCAGCACCGTCACAAGCACCAGGCCGATCGCCGACCACAGGATCATCTGGTGCAGCGCCGCGTCCTGCACGGCGCCCACGGTCCAGTGCAGCGCGCGGATCGAGATGCCGTCGCCGGTGCCGCCCGTGCCGCCCGCGCCATCGATGGCGCCCGTGCCGCCCGAGCCGCCGTGGGGTACGACGGGTCCGGTGTAGCCGGTGGGTGCGTACGTCGCCGCGTCCGTCGGTCCCCCGGTGGCGCGGCTGACCCCGATGCCCTGCACCTGCCGCGTCGTCCCGTAGCGCGCCAGCACCACGACGAACGCCAGCAGCGCCGTCCCCGAGAGGAGGAAGAGCCCGGCGAAGGCGGCGGCCAGCCGGGCCCGGAACGTCAGGTGCGGGCGCGGGGGCCTGATCAGCGGCACAGCCGGTACCCCTCTCCGGCGTCCGCCACAATCACGTCGGGCGGGCCGAGCTTGCCGCGCAGGCGGCTGACGGTGGCGCGCACGGCGCTGGTCCGCGGGTCCAGGTGCTCGTCCCACACGGACCGCACCAACTCCTCCTGCGTGACGGCCTCGCCGCCCGCGCCGACCAGCGCGTGCAGCACCGCGAACTCCTTCGGCGTCAACTCGACCGCCCGCCCGTCGATCCGCGCCTCGCGCCTGGCGGCGTCCACCGTGATGCCCTCGTACGCCACCACGACAGGCGGCGCCTTCAGCGCCCGGCGGCTCAACGCCCTGATCCGCGCCACCAGTTCGGCGAAGTCGAACGGCTTGGCCAGGTAGTCGTCCGCCCCCAGCCGCTCCAGCCCGTACACCCTGTCCTCGACCCCGCCCGCCGCCGTCAGCATCAAGATCCGCGGCGGCGCCGCCATCCCCCGCACCCTCCGGCACACCTCGTCCCCGCTCAGCACCGGCAGATCCCGGTCGAGCACGAGCACGTCGTACTCCGTGACCCCGCACATCCGCTCGGCCGCGTCCCCCGACACCGCCAGGTCCACCGCCATCGACTGCCGCCGCAGCCCGATCACGATCGTCCGCCCCAACACGTGATGATCCTCGGCCACCAGAACTCTCATGCGGGCCAGGGAAACACGGGGGGCCGTAGGCGGAGATAAGCGTGCGTCCTCCGGACGGGTCGCCGAAGAACCGGCAGGCGCCGGAGCCGGGGCTCGACCGGCGGCGCCGGTACGTGGCCGGCGGCGCCGGTACGTGTCAGTCGGTGCCGGTACGTGGCCGGCGGCGGCCCGCCGGGCGCGGGAGCCGTAGGCGCTACGCGGTACACGCGGGCGGTGGCCGCCTGCCGGACGAGGACCCGCGGAACCCCTGCGGTACGCCGTGCGCGCGGCGGTCGGCGACGCAGGACCGAAGGCGATACGGGGCCAGGTCCGCCGCCTGCCGGACGTCGGCAGACGGCCGCCGACGTGCGGCGTGGGCGGGGGCTTATGGGAACGTAACCGGGTTTATGCCGCTGCGCGGGGGCGGCTGGTGTGCTCGGCGCATGAACTTCGTCAAGCGGGCAGCGTTCAGTCTGGTGGCACGGGCGGGGAAGGCCGCGCTGTTGCTGGGCGTGTTCGGGGTGATCTGCACGCTGCTGCTCGGGGGGTTCCTTCTCAGGGGGGCGACGGAGCGGCGGGAGGCGGAGACGCAGCGGCGGGTGGGGGTGGACGTCACCGTGCGCGGGGACGGGCTGACCTCGGCGGTGGTCGGGCGGCTGGGGACGTATCCGCTGGTCGAGCGGTACAACGAGCTGCTGCGCGCGGTGACGGTCCCGCCGCCGGGCCTGGCGGCCGTGGTGCCGGAGGGGACCCCGGGCGGCGGCGGCAAGGACGGGCTCACGCTGAACGGCGTCCGCGCGTCGGACACGCTCCTCGACTTCGCCACCGGCCGGGTCCGTGTCGTGGCGGGCCGGGGCATCACCGTGGCGGACGCCCGCCGCAAGGTGATCCTCCTCGAACGGCGGCTGGCCGCGAAGCACGGGCTCGCGGTGGGCGACACCGTCGAGCTGGGCGGCGCGGGCGGGCGGCGGGAGCCGTTCGAGGTCGTGGGGCTCTACCGGGACACGCGCCAGGACCCGCCGCAGTGGACGTCCGCCGCCGACCTGGGCGCGAACCAGGTGTACGTGCCGGTCGCCGCCGTCACCGCGCTGGGGCTCGGGGCGAAGCCCACGGAAGCGGTCTTCACGATCGGTTCGCCCGACCGGGCGGAACCGCTGCACGCGGAGGCGGTACGGCTGCTGGGCCCGAAGGGCTTCCGCTTCGACGTCAACGACAAGGCGTACCGCGACCAGGTGCTGCCGCTGCGGCGGGTCGGGGCGTTCGCGGGGGCGCTGGTCTGGCTGATCGCGCTGTGCGGCGCGGCGATCCTCGGGCTGGTCGTCCTGCTGACGGTCAAGGAGCGGCGGGCCGAACTGGGCATGCTGCTGGCGCTGGGCGAGCGGAAGTGGAAGCTCATCGGCCAGCACACCGTCGAGGTGACCGTGCTGCTGGTGCCCGCCCTCGGGGTGGCCGCACTGGCCGGGCAGTCCCTCGCACACCGGGCGGGCGAGACGCTGCTGGCCCGCGAGCAGTACGGCGGCGCCGCGTCCCGCCCCGGCGGCTCCGCGTCCGACGAAGCCGACGCGTCCAATGAATCCGCCGCGTCCCACCCCGGCACCGCGCCCCACGAAGCCGCCGCCCTCGACGACACCCCCGCCGTACCCGACATCCGCATGAGCGCGGGCGACCTCGGCAAGGTCGCCGGAATCGGCCTCGGCATCGCGCTCGTCTCCACGGTCCTGCCCGGCGTCGGAATCCTGCGCCTGCACCCCCGCTCGATCCTCACCGACACCGAATAGCCGCACCGCGAAATCCCGACGCCCACGCCCACGCCCACGCTCACACCCACGCCCATGCGCACGCCCTGACCCATGCGCACCACCACCGACCCCCCAAGAGGCCGACTGTCATGAACTTCGTCAAACGCGCGGGCCTGAGCCTGTGGTCCCGCAAAGGCAAGACCCTGATCACCCTGGGCACCTTCCTCGTCGTCTCCGCCATGGTGCTCGGCGGCGTCCTCATCAAGTCCGGCACCGCGCGGGCGACAGAAGCCGCCAGGCAGCGGCTCGGCGCCGAGGTCACGCTCGGGGCGGACATGGACGCGCCGTTCACCGGACAGGCACCGACCATCGGCGCGGACGTCGTGGACCGGATCGGCGCGTCCCCGCTGGTGGAGAAGTACACGTACAACTCCTTCGACGGCACACGGCTGTTGAACGGCGCGAGAACCGCCACCGGCAAGCCCCTCGCCCCGGACTACCCCGCGAACTCGACACTCGCCTTCGGTGTCCTGGACTCGACGCTGATGCCGCACTTCAGCGACGGCACCTGGACGTTGCTGTCGGGGCGGCCGATCACGGCGGCCGACCGCGAGGACGACAGCGTCCTCGTCGAGGAGCGGCTGGCGAAGAAGAACGGCCTCGCGCCCGGCGGCACGCTCACGCTCGGCGAGAACGACCCGAATGGCAAGCGCAAGGCCGTCTTCACCGTGAAGGGCGTCTACCGCGACCCGTCCGACACCGTCGACAGCGAGTACGGCATCGCGCCCGGCGACCGGCTGATCGTCCCGGCCGCCGCGCTGAGCAGGCTCAACTCCGACGGCAGCGGCGGAGCGCCGCAACTCCAGCGCGCCACCTTCCGGTTGAAGGACCCGGCGACGTACGACGCCTTCCGCGCGCAGGCGGAGCGGACGGCGGGCGACGCGCTGCACGGCCTCGCCTTCGACCTCAACGACAAGGCGCTGCGGCAGATGACCGGCCCGCTGCGGAGCATCACGTCCTCCGCGACGGCGGCGATGTGGCTGATCGGGGTGGCCGGGGCGCTGGTCCTCGGCCTGCTCGCCACCCTCGCGGTCCGGCAGCGGCAACGGGAGTTCGGCGTGCTGCTCGCGATGGGCGAGAGGAAGTGGAAGCTCGTCGCCCAGCAGGCCGTGGAGATCACCGTGGCCGCCGCGCTCGCCGTCGGGCTCAGCGCGCTGTTCGCCCAGAGCCTGACGCAGAAGGCGGGCGACTCGCTGCTCAGCGGCGAAGCGGCCTCCGCCCAGCGGAAGATCGACGCCTGGCAGCCGCCGCCCCCCGGCTCCACCGGCCTCAAGGAAGGCATCGACATGAACGACAAGCCGGTCGAGGGCGCCGTCCCCATCGACTCGATCACGGTACGGCTGTCGCCGTCCGACCTCGCCACCGTCGCGGGCGTCGGCCTCGGCATCGGCCTGCTCGCCACCGCCGTCCCCGGCGCCGCCGTACTCCGGCTCACCCCGCGCACGATCCTCACGAAGGGCAAGTGACCTCATATGAAACGGAATTCGGGCACCTCGCGGACTCCGCGCGAGTCCCGGGACGCCGCTGCGGCGGCAGGCGCGACCCCCGACGCCGCCTCCGACGCCGCCTCCGACGCCGTCCCCGCCGCTCCCCCCGTCCTCCAACTCTCCGCCGTCAGCCACACCTACCAGGGCCAGCGGCGCAAGACCACCGTGCTCCGGCAGATCGACGTGTCCTTCGAGCGGGGCACGTTCTCCACCATCCTCGGCCCCTCGGGCAGCGGCAAGACCACCCTGCTCAGCCTGGCCAGCGGCCTGGACAGCCCCACCACGGGCACCGTCCGCTTCGACGGGCGGGACATCGCGTCCATCGGCCTCGGCCGCTACCGCAACAAGCACGCCGCCACGGTCTTCCAGCAGTACAACCTGCTGCCGTACATGACGGCCCTTCAGAACGTCGTCACCGCGATGGAGATCACCGGCGCCAGGCCCGCCACCGGGCGGCGCAAAGCCCGCGCGCTCGACATCCTGGCCGGCGTCGGCCTCGACCCCGACGCCGCGCACCGCAATGTGCTCAAGCTCTCCGGCGGGCAGCAGCAGCGCGTCGCCATCGCCCGGGCCCTGGCCTGCGACGTCGACATCCTCTTCGCCGACGAACCCACGGGCAACCTCGACGAGGACACCGCCGACAGCATCATCGACATCTTCCGCGACCTGGCGCACATCCAGCACAAGTGCGTCATCGTCGTGACCCACAGCCAGACCCTCGCCGCCCGCTCCGACCGCACCCTCACCCTCCGCAAGGGCAAAGTCACCACGACGCGGGCCGCCTGAGCCTGTCAGTGGCTCCCTATAGCGTCAGCCCATGACCGAAACCTCGACGCTGGACCCGCTCACGTTCTTCGAGTACGACCACGACCCGGGCAACTACTGCCTGCTGCTCAGCGACACCGACATGGTCCCCTTCATGGACGTCTTCGAGGAGTGCGAGCAGTACGGCAGCGGCTACGGCTGGACGGGCGTCGCCCGCTCGGCCATCCGCTCCCGCGCGCCCGAACTCCTCGACCGCGTCTCCTTCGACCCCGAAGCGGGCATGTTCGTCGCCTACGGCACGGACCCCGAAGCGCTCCAGGCCCTGGGCGCCCTGCTCAAGGAGGCCCTGACCGACAAGGCGGTCCTCAAGCACCTGATAGAGACGGGCGATCCGGCCTGGTTCGACTGAACTAGGCCGCCGCGGGGCCCCGTTCCCCCGCCGACCGCCCACGCCCACCGCCCACCGCCCTCCGCCCTCCGCCCGTGACGGACCCCCGAACCCCCGGACCCCCGGAATCACCGCATCCGCGTCAAGAAGTCGTATGAGACGTGTAAATTGGTCGCTGGTGTGCCGGGAAGTCTGGTCGGCGAATACGAGAGAACTCTCTTCGCTGATCGGGGGCACCGTCCGTGGTAATCGTGACGTGGATGCGGGCGAAACACGCGGTGCCGGATGAGTGACTGGCACGCGTGGGCGGCCGTCGCCGTCTTCTTCGGGACCTACGCGCTGATCATCAGCGAACGCGTCCACCGGGTCGCGGCCGCTCTCGGCGGCGCCGGACTGATGCTCGCGATCGGCGCGACCGACGACGTCTCCGCCTTCTACTCCGAAGACTCCGGCATCGACTGGAACGTCATCTTCCTGCTGCTGGGCATGATGATGATCGTCGGCGTGCTCAAGCGCACCGGCCTCTTCGAGTACCTGGCGATCTGGTCGGTGAAGCGGGCGCGGGCCAAACCGTTCCGCGTGATGGTGATGCTCATCGTCGTCACCGCCACCGCCTCCGCGCTGCTGGACAACGTGACGACGGTGCTGCTCGTCGCGCCCGTCACCCTGCTGGTCTGCGAACGCCTCGCCCTGCCGTCCGCGCCGTTCCTGATCGCGGAGGTCTTCGCCGCGAACATCGGCGGGGTCGCGACGCTCGTCGGCGACCCGCCCAACATCATCATCGCCAGCCGCGCGGGCCTGACCTTCAACGACTTCCTCGTCCATCTGGCGCCGCTGGCCGTGGTGTTGGTGCTCGTGCTGATCGGCCTGTCACGCGTGATGTTCCGCTCGGCGTTCGACGGGGACGCCGACCGCGCGCTGGCGGTCATGGCGCTGGACGAGCGCGAGGCGATACGCGACCCGCGGATGCTCAGGCAGGGCCTGGCCGTACTCGCCCTCGTCATCGCGGGTTTCGTCCTGCACCCGGTGCTGCACCTCGAACCGAGCGTCGTGGCCCTGCTGGGCGCGGGACTGCTCGTCGCGGTGTCCCGGGCGAACACCGGCGAGGTGCTGACCGAGGTCGAGTGGCCCACCCTCGCCTTCTTCGCCGGGCTGTTCGTCATGATCGGCGGCCTGATCGACACCGGCGTCATCGGCCAGGTCTCCGACGCCCTCGCCAACGCCGTCGGCGACCGGGAACTCGGCGGCTCCATGCTGATGCTCGGCGCGTCCGCCGTCCTGTCCGGCGTCGTCGACAACATCCCGTACGTCGCCACGATGGCGCCCGTCGCCGCCGACCTCGTCCGTCACCTGGGCGGCGACCCCGACCACGTCATGTGGTGGGCGCTGACCCTCGGCGCCGACCTCGGCGGCAATGCCACCGCGATCGGCGCCTCGGCCAACGTCGTCGTGCTCGGCATCGCCGAACGCGCCCGACAGCCCATCTCGTTCTGGCAGTTCACCCGCTACGGCCTGGTCGTCACCGCCGCCACCGTCGCCGTATCGGCCCTCTATCTGTGGCTGCGCTACTTCGCGCTGGCGTGACCGCAAGCTGTACCGGAAGCCGTAGCGGAAGCCGTACGGGACCGGGAGCTCACGTCGTCGTGCAGACCGTGCCGTTGAGGGTGAAGACGGTCGGCGGGGGCGCCGCGCCGTCGTTGGCCCCGGTGAAGCCGAAGGAGGCGGAGTTGCCGCCGTTGGCGGCGAGCGTCGCGTTCCAGTCGACCGGGGTGGCCACGACCTGCCTGCCGGTCTGCGTAACCTTGGAGTTCCAGAAGCCGGACACGGACTCGCCCGCGCTGGGGAAGGCGAAGGCGAGCGTCCAGCCGGTGATCGGGCTCGGGCCGGTGTTGGTGACGGTCACCTCGGCGTTGAAGCCGTTGCCCCAGCCCGCGGTGGTGCGGTAGCCGACCTGGCAGGTCGAGTGGGCGGGGGTGCCGGTGCGTACGGTCACCGGGTCGGACGGCGGCGACAGGCGGCCGTTGGCGTCCCGCGCCAGGACGTTCCAGGTGAAGGTCGTACCGGGCGTGAGGTTGTGGACGGTCGCGGAGGTGCCCGTGCTGTCGGCCAGCAGCTCACTGACCGTGCCGACCTGCCGGTAGACCTCGTAACGGGTCACCGCGCCGCCGGTCGACGGCGTCCAGCTCACGGTGGCGGTGGTGTCCCCGGCCGCGGTCACCTTCGGCGCGCCGGGCGCGGTCAGGGCCGAGCCCGTACCGGCCTTGGGGTGCAGGGTGACGGTGGTCAACGAGTAGGGGAGCAGCGTCTGTTGGGCGCTGTAGGCCGACGTGACGGTGTCGATCGCGGCGGCCTGGTCGCGATAGGTGTCCACGGTCACCCCTGCCGACGTGTCGGGGGTGAAGCCGGTGTAGTGCAGGGCCACGGTCCGCGCCGCCGACGGGTCCTTGTTGATCAGCAGCACGCTCAGGTCGCCGTTCGCGCGGCGCACGGCGTGTGCCGCGACCGTCGCGGCACCGCTGCCCGCGCCGACCATCCGGTCCCCCGGTCGCCCGAGCCGGCTCAGCATCTGGATCGCGTAGTACGGCGGGAACGGCGTGTTGAGCGCGGGCTCGCAGACCGTGCCGACGCAGTTGGCGCTGGACAGCACACCCCAATCGCCGTAATCGGTGGCGCCGTTGGGCGACGTCGAGATCTGCTGGGCGCCGTTGTGCGTGTCCCACCAGTCGACGGTGAACACCCCGTTCTGAAGGGCGGTCAGATACGCGTCGGCGCCGAACAGCGCGTTCGGCTGCGTGTCCACGTCCCGGCCGCCGTTGACCTCGGTGAGCGCGATGGGGGTGTCGCCCGCGCCCGCCGCGGTCAACTGGTCCTTCAACTGGCCGAGTTCACCGGCGAGCTGCGAGGGCGTGTTGAGCATCTGCGCGGTGTCCGACGTGCTCGGGTACCAGTGCACGATCACGAAGTCGGCCTTGCCCGCGATCAGCGGGATGACCGTGTGGTTCCAGTCGGCGCTCTCGCCGTCGGCCATCACCCCGTCCGGCCAGTTGCCCGGCATGGTCAGCACCGCGCCGACCTTCACCGTCGGGTCCACGGCCTTCATCGCCGACACGTACTGGAGCACGTTGTTCGCGTACGCGGCGGGCGACTTGTCGGCGTGGTCGTCCTGCTCCCAGCCGGAGCCGTAATGCCCGTTCCCGTACAGCTCGTTGCCCACCTCCCAGAACTTCGCGCCGTACCCCTTGGTGACGTTGGCGTACCGCACCCAGTCCGCGGCCTCCTGCGGTGTGCCGGAGCCGTAGTTGGCGATGAGCATCGGCTGGGCGCCGATTTTCTTGACCGTGCCCATGAACGCGTCGAAGTCCGTGCCGGGCGCCACGTATCCGCCGGGCGCGGTGTTCGTCCGCCAGTGGTAGATGTCGCCGTACGAGCCGCCGGGGTAGCGCAGCATTCCGACGTCGGCGGCCTGGAGCAGGTCCTGGACCTGCGGCTCGTTCATCTGCGCGTCCCACACGGCGCTGTTGAGGCCGTACGCCGTGCCGGGGATCGTCCCCAGGCCCTCGTTGGCGTTGACGGTGACGTCCGCGGGCGCCGCGGGCGGGTCGTCGGCCCGCGCGGTGGCGCCGCCGAGCAGCAGCGTGCCGAGGAGCGCGGCGGCGGAGGCCGCGGCCACGAGCGGGCGGCGGCGCCCGCGTAAGGGCTGGGGGCCGGGGGGCATGACAAGACGCACGGCGTACTCACCTTCGGGAGGCGGGATGTGGGGGGTCGTGCCACGTACGCGTGGGAGCGCTCCCACAATGCGGGCGACCGCTCCCACTGTCAATGGTTCACACGCCCCCGTCCGGGGCGGTGGCCGGGCGCGACGCGGGTCGCGCGGCGGTTCACGCACGCGGAAAAGGTCGTCTCGCACGGCGACCGGCGCGTCGAGCACCTCAGCGGCGACGGCACCGTCCGCGCCACGGTCGCCTTCGCGCCGGGCGAGGCGTCCGTCACCCTCCACGGCTACGCCCCCCGCAAGCCCGCCGTGGCCGCCACCACCGGCGCCGTCGGCTGCGTCGGCTGCGTCGGCTACGTCAGCGCCGTCGGCTACGACACCGGCACCGAGCTCTTCCGCTTCACCGCCACCGCCGACCCCGGCGCGTCGGGCGGCAACCGCGCGGCGCTCTCCGTCACGGCTCTCCATCACGCCCTGATTCCCGGGGACCGGCCCGCGCGGACAACGCGTATTCAGCGGGGCCGACCGGCCGGTCGGTCCCGCTCTCGCGTCCGCGCGCGAGATCTCCCGTGGGTACGCATGTTTGAAAGGCGCGGGCCGGTAAAGGCGGTTGTCGACAGGGACTTTCCGGGGGACAGAAGGGGAAGAGGGCGTCGTGGGAATTCTCGCATGGATCATCATCGGATTGCTGGCCGGGGCTATCGCCAAGGCACTGATGCCGGGGCGCGACCCGGGCGGTGTCATCGTGACGATGGTCATCGGCATTCTCGGAGGACTGCTCGGCGGCTGGCTGGGCAAGGTCATCTTCCACGTCCACTCGATCAAGGGCTTCTTCCATCTGTCCACGTGGATCGCGGCCATCGTCGGCTCGCTGATCCTGCTGGTGATCTACCGCGTCGTGACGGATCGACGCCGCGCCTGAGCCCCAGGCGCTCGCGGCCCGCTGATTGGCCGCTGAATCCGGGGGCAGAAGACACTTCAGGAGGTTGATCGTCATGGCAGCGTTGCTCATCGTTCTTCTACTGGCGCTGGTTCTCATCGGCGCAGGCTTCGCCGTGAAACTGCTTTTGTGGATCGGTATCGTGGTACTGGTCCTGTGGGCGCTGGGATTCCTGCTGCGCTCGACCGGCCCGAGCGGCACTCGTGGCCGCTGGTACCGCTGGTAAACGGCCAGGAAGCCAAGCGAAACAGGAAAAGCACTCAGAAAAAACGGCACGGCACAGAGCCAGGAAAGAGGAATTCATCATGAGCGACAGCGACAAGGCGAAGGCCAAGGTCGACCAGGTGAAGGGCAAGGCCAAGGAGACCGTCGGTCACGCCGTCGGCAACGAGAGCCTTGAGGCCGAGGGCCGTGCCGACCAGGCCAAGGGCGATGTCCGTCAGGCCGGCGAGAAGGTCAAGGACGCCGCCAAGGACGTCTTCCACAGCAACAAGAGCGACGACTGAGGGCTGAAGCCCCCGCCTCGCCCCTCGCGCCCCCCAGGAGGATCACCTCCCGGGGGGCGCGCGTGTGTCCGCGTACACCCGTCCGTGTACGCCCGTCCGGGTGGTCTCCGAACGGGTGCGGGCGGGACGGCGCACACCCCCCTCGCAGCTCCCCGCGCACCCTTCCGCGCGCACTCCCTCGATTGGCCCCGCGCACGCTCCTTCGCACGGCGCACGGCGCACGGCGCACGGCGCACGGCGCACGGCGCACGGTCACGGCCCGTCGCCCCACGCGCACCACCAGCCACTCACATTCGGCTGAAGATGCCATGGACACGACACTCTCGCGGAGTTAGCGTGGCACCCGCTCACGTTTCGGCGACGTTACGCAGGCGCAGTTGGACAACGTTGTCGAGGCGGGATTCGGGTCGATTCCGGCACCACCGGCCCCACCACGCACTCCCCCTTCCCCCAAAAGGACTTGGAGTTGTCGCTATGAAGCGATCGGCTGCTCTCCTCGGCGCGTTAGCACTCGCCGCGACCGCCTGGACGGCGGGCACGGCGCACGCCGCGCCGGCCTCGCCCGCGGGCGTCCGTCAGACGTCCGTCACCGCCGCGCAGCAGAGCGCGGCGGAGCGTTTCTGGACACCCGAGCGCCTGCGCGGCGCGAAGGACGTGACCGATCTGCCCGCCGCCACGGGCACGGCCGCCACCCGTACGACGGCGGCGCCCGCCGCCGCGGGTTCCCGCGTGGCGGTCCCGCCGGTCGCGGGGCCGCGCACGACGGCGGGCGGCCGGGTCACCCCGATGTCCTCGCCCGCCGCGTGGAACGGCGGCGGCCTGATCAGCACGACCGCGGGCAAGGTGTTCTTCCAGAACTCCTCGGGCGGCACCTTCGCCTGTTCCGCGACCGTCGCCAACGCCGACAACAAGTCGGTGGTCCTCACCGCGGGCCACTGCATCGTCAACGCGGGCACCGGCGAGTCCTACCAGAACTGGGTCTTCATCCCCGGCTACAACCACGGCAACCGCCCGTTCGGCACCTTCTCCGCCCGCGTCCTGTACTGGTGGTCCGGCTATGTCTCGACGGCGGGCAACGCCAACTGGGACTTCGCCTACGCGGTGGTGAACACCGTCAACGGCCGTTCGCTGGTGGACACCGTGGGCGCCGAGGGCATCGCCTTCAACTCGCCGACCGGCCAGCACGTGCACTCCTTCGGCTACGGCGGCTCGGACGCCGAGGGCAACGGCGAGCAGCTCAACCACTGCGAGGGCACGGAGTATCCGGACGCCGGGCGCGGCGACTCCACGATGTGGGGCATCGACTGCGTGCAGACCGGCGGCTCCAGCGGCGGCGGTTTCCTGTCCAACTTCGACACGGGCGCGGGCACGGGGTACCTGGTCGGCAACATCAGCGTCAGCTCGGGCAACAACGAGTACCACCCGTATTTGGGCGACGAGGCCCTGACGACGTATCAGGCGGCGGGCGCGGCGTGACGCTGCCGCGGCACGGTCCCCGCGCGGCCTGACGCCGGGGCGGCCTGACGCTGGGGCGGCCTGACGCTGGGGCGGTCTGTCTCTGGTGCCGCCTGACGCGGGCGCGGCCCGGCACGGAAGTGGCTCCTGATGTGCGGGCGTTCGCGCCGGGCGGGGACCTCCCGTCCGGCGCGAGCGCGCACCGAGGCGTGAACCGGGCATTCACCTGACGTCGGCGCGCAGTTCACCGGTGACCGACAGGTTCAGGACCATGACATCACGCACTTCAGGACGCTTCTCCCGCAAGCGCACCCGGATCGTCGTCGCGATCGGCGCCACGCTCGTCGTGGTGGGTACGGGCACGGCCGCCGCCCACACCGCGGGCTGGATCTCGGCTCCCTCGCACGACTTCGGCGCGACCGCCGACACCTTCTCCGGCCACGGCCAGGTCACCGGCAATGTGCTGCGGAACGACGTCGGCGCGACCGCGGTCGTACGGCACACGGACCCGAAGGACGGTACGGCGACGGTCGACGCGGACGGCTCGTTCACGTACACCCCGCGCCCCGGCTTCACGGGCACGGACACCTTCACGTACACGACGACCGACGCCGTGCGGCTCTTCAAGGACACGCGGCGCGACGGGTCGGCGCTGCCGCCGCTCGCCACGGTCGCGGGGCCCGGCGGCACGACCACGCGCATCTCCGGTGAGGGCTACGGCTCCTCGCTCGCGCCGGTGCCGGGCAGGCCCGGGCACTTCTACGGCCTGACCGACCGCGGTCCGAACGCCGACGCCCCCGACGGCAACAAGTCCGAGATGCTGCTCGACTTCACGCCGCAGATCGGCGAGTTCCAGCTCGTGGACGGCAAGGCGAAGCTCCTCAAGCAGGTCACGCTGAAGGGCCCGAAGAGCCGGGGCGGCGTCCCCTACAGCGGGCGTCCGCCGCACGACACGAGCGAGACGATCGACGACGTCAACGCGACGAACGCCAACGGCGGCAAGCCCGTTCCCGTCGCCAGGGACCCGTACGGCTACGACTCCGAGGGCCTGGTCGCGCTGCGCGACGGCACCTTCTGGGTCTCCGACGAGTACGGCCCGTACATCACCCACTTCGACGCCGACGGCTACGAGTTGGGGCGGCTGACCCCGTACCGCGACAGCGCCGACAACGCCTTCCACAAGATCGTCGGCTACCTGCCGGCCGAACTCGCGTACCGCGTCAAGAACAAGGGCATGGAGGGGCTGACGGTCACGCCGGACGGCTCGACGCTGGTGGGCGTCATGCAGTCCGCGCTCCAGCAGCCCGACCTCGGCGGTACCAAGGCCGGGAATGTGGCGGCGACCCGGATCATCACCGTCGACCTCCGTAACTACAAGGCCAAGCAGTACCTCTACCTGCTCGACAACCCGGCGACGACCGGCGCCGCGAACAGCGAGATCACCGCGCTGTCGAACACCACGTTCCTCGTCGACGAACGGGACGGGAACTACGAGCCGTTCGCCTCCAAGACGCTCTTCCAGGTCGACATCAACGGGGCCACCGACGTCAGCGGCCTGACCCTCGGCGGCAAGTCCCCCGAGGCGCTGGTCGGTACGGGCGGCACCAACGCGGCCCTCACCGCGCTCACGGCCGCGGGCGTCAACGTCGCCCAGAAGCAGCCCTATCTCAACGTCGGCACCCTGGTCAGCCAACTCGACCCCACCGGTGCCTTCTTCGCCCACGACAAGGTCGAGGGCGTCGCCACCGCCGACGCCGGCCGGACCCTCTACCTCTCCAACGACGACGACTTCGGCATCGACAGCATCGCCGTGGACCCGGACGGCACCTGGACCGTCCACCAGAAGGTCCTCCCGCCCACGTCCAAGCCCGACAACGGCGAGATCCTGAAGGTCGACACCACCAAGCTCCCCGCGGTCCTCAAGACCGTGACGGTGACCGTCCGCGTGCGCTGACCCGCACCGGCATACGCCCATACGCCCGTACGCCCTCGGGCCGCCCGCTCGGGCAGAGCGGGCGGCCCGGCGGCCCGGCGGCCCGGCGGCCGGGCGGCCGGACGAACGGCTGGCGGTCGGCGGTCGGCGGTCGGCGGTCGGCGGTCGGCGGTCGGACGAACGGGCCAAGCGGAGCCCGGCGTTCTCCCTTGGCCGAACGGGATGTGCCGATACGATGACGGTCCGTGAGGCGGCTGGGGTCGGTGGGGGGCGGGCGGGGTGGATCCGTTGGTGTTGGCGGCGGGAACGACGCTGGTGAGTGCGATGGCCAGTGACGCCTGGGAGGACGCGCGGGCGACCGCGCTGGCGCTGTGGCGGCGCGTGCATCCCGAGCGAGTGGCCACCGTGGAGGCCGAGTTGGCCGAGGTCCGGACGGATGTGCTGGCCGCGCGGGACAGCGGGGACGCCGAGACGGAGACGCAGCTCACCGCGGACTGGCAACGCAGATTGCAGCGCATGCTGGACGCGGACCCGGCGCTGGCCGCCGAACTGCGCCGCGTGCTGGACGAGTTGAGCCCGGCCGCGGCCCCGACGACTCCCGGGGCGACGGTCACCCAGCGCGCCACCGTCTCCGGCCGCGGCAACCGCGTCTTCCAGGCGGGCGGCAGCATCCACCTCACCGATGCCCCCGACGCCTGACCCGGCCCGACCGGCCGGCACTCCCGCGGTCGGCGGCCGAGCGGACGCCCGTTCGCTGGAACAGACCGCGACGGCGTCCGGCGACAGCCGGATCAACCAGGCGGGCGGCGATATCTACTACGCCGCCCGCGACTTGTTCATGTACGGCGCCCGCGGCGGGACCGACCGGCGCGCCGACGGGCCCGCGGGCGACGACGACCGGTGCCCGTACCCCGGCCTGGCCCCCTTCGGCGTCGACCAGGCGCAGTGGTACTTCGGGCGCGATCCCCTGATCACCGAGGTCGTCGCGCAACTGGAGGCGGGCGGACCGCTGGCGGTGGTCGGCCCTTCGGGGTCGGGCAAGTCGTCGCTGCTCATGGCGGGTCTACGGCCCGCGCTGAGCGGCAACCGCTTTCCGGTGGAGGGTTCGCGGGACTGGCCGCAGCTCGTCCTGACGCCCACGGCGCACCCGCTCGCGGCACTGGCCGGACAGCTGGCCGCCGCGACCGGCGAAGAGGCCGCCGCCGTACAACAGGCGTTACGGACCGACCCCGGCGGCTACACCGACCGGCTCAGCGTCGCCCTGGCCGCGCGGGCCGGGGCGACCGGCGCACCGGCGCCCCGCCTCGTCGTGATCGTGGACCAGCTCGAAGAGCTGTTCACCCTCTGCACCGACGACACCGAGCGCCGCGCCTTCATCGACGCCGTCAGCCGTATGGCGCAGGAGCCCGCGCCGAGCCCCGAGCCGGGCCCCGCGCCTGGCCCCGTGCCCCACGGGACCCCGCCCCCGGTCCTGCTCGTCCTCGGCCTCCGCGCCGATTTCTACGGCCACGCCATCGCCCACCCGCGACTGCGCGCGGTGCTCAGGGGCCGCCAGGTCCTGGTCGGGCCGATGACCGAGGACGAGTTGCGCGCCGCGATCGTCGCGCCCGCCGAGGCGACCGGGCTGACGATGGAACCGGGCCTGGAGGAGCTGCTGTTGCGGGACCTCGGCGTCTTCCCCGACGACCCGACGGTCGGCGACCCCGACCCCGACGCGTGGTTCACCGCGGGCCGGCTGCCGCTGCTGGCCCACGCGTTGCACATGACGTGGATACGGCGCAGCCGCAGTGCGCTGACCGTGGCGGACTACCAGGCCACCGGCGGAATCCGGCAGGCGATCTCCACGTCGGCCGAACGCGCCTACGCCGGACTGGACATGGCCGCCCGACAGGCGGCGGAGGCGCTGTTCCTGCGGCTCGTGCGCATCGGGCACGGCGCCGAGGACACCCGGCGGCGCGCGTCACTGGGCGAGTTGGCCACCGACGGCTCCGCGGCCTCGGCCACGGCCGCCGCGCTGACCGCGTTCAGCCGGGCCCGGCTGCTCACCCTGGACGGCGCCCCGGAAGGCGGCGAGCCGCACGGCGACGGGCCCGAGGACGAGAGCCGCGCCGCGGCCCGCGTCACCGTCCAGATCACCCACGAGGCGCTGATCCGCGCCTGGCCCCGCCTGCGCCGCTGGATCGACCGCGGCCGGGCGGACATCCTGGTGCGCCAGGAGCTGGAAGAGGCGGCACGGGCGTGGAGCGAGCACGGCGGCTCCGACAACGCCCTGCTGTTCCGGGGCAGTCGGCTGGAGCGCGCGACCACCGCCGCGACTTCCGCCCCCGACCATCTGAGCCCGGCGGCACGGAACTTCCTCGCCGCCTCGACCCAACAGGCCGCGCGGGCCGCGCGATTACGGCGCAATGTCATCGCCGTGCTCACCGCCCTGGTGCTGATCGCCTCCGGCACCGCCGTCTTCGCCTTCCAGCAGCGCGCGACCGCGCAGACGCAGCGGGACACCGCGCGCAAGGAGCGGGACACCGCCATCGCGGGCCAGGTCGCGATCGAGGCCGACCGCGTCCGCACCAGCGACCCGTCGCTCGCCGCCCTGCTCGACCTGGCCTCGTACCGGATGCGGCCGGACGACGACAAGTACACCAACCTCCTGTCCTGGGCGAACGGCCCGCTGGCGGCCCTGGTGCCGGGCGCGACGGGCGCGCCGGCCTTCAGCGGGGACGGCAGGCGGATGGCGACCAGGGCCGCGGACGGCTCGGTGACGGTGTGGGACAGCCGCGACCCGTCGCACCCGCGCCGCGTCGGGCGGGCCGTACCGGGCCTGAAGAGCGCCGCCGACGTGCGGTTGAGCCGGGACGGGCGACGGCTGGCGGTGTACGCGCCGCTCGCCCGCGACGCGTCCGAGGGCTCGGACGGGACGACGTCCGACAGCTCCGCCCCGCACCCCGTACTCGACCTGTGGGACGTGTCCGACCCGGCGCACTTCCGCCGCACCGGCAGCATGACGGGCACCGAGGACACCCGCATGGTCGCTTTCACCCCGGACGGACGGGAGTTCATCACCGCCGACGTGGGCGTCAACGGCGGGACCACGACGCTGTGGAGCCTCACCGACCCCGCCCACCCGCGGCCCGGCGCCGAACGGCCGGGCGCGGCCGTCGCGTTGAGCCACGACGGACGCACCCTCGCGGTGTGGGAGGACGGCAATACCCTGCAACTCGTCGACGTCTCCGCGCCCGGCCGCTTCGAGGAACTGCTGCCGCAGGGCCTGCAAGTGGGCGCCACACTGACGCCCGACGTCGCCTTCTCCGCGGACGGCCGGTGGCTGGCCACCGCGGGCGACCCCGGCGGCAACGGGGAGCCGAGCACCCTGTCCCCGGAGACGCTGCGCGTCTGGGACCTGACCGTCCGGACCCGGCCCGCCCTGCACAACGAGCACCAACTCCCGCGCGGGGCGGCTCTGTCCATGGCCCTGCGGCCGGACGGCCAGGTGCTCGCGACCGCCGGGGACGACCGTACGGTCACGCTCTGGCGCGTCGCCGACACCGGCCTGGCGTCGTCCTCGCTGGAGGAGGAGTTCCCGCATCCGCTCGTCGCGATGTACGCGCCGCTGGGCGGACACACCGAGACCGTGGACGCCTTGGCGTTCTCCCCGGACGGGTCCGCCCTGGCCAGCGGCGACGGCTCCACCGTCCGGGTCTGGGACCTTCCGCCCGCGGTCGCGACCCCGGGCGGCGCCGTCGACTCGATCACCGTCCTGCCCGGCGACAGGACGCTCGTCGCCGGAGTCGACGACAACTCCTCCGTCCCGCACTCCGCCGTCGGGCTGTGGAATCTGACGAACGCCCGCGGTCCGACGCCGACCGGCCGGCCGACGCCCGGACCCGACGGCCGGACCTCGGTCTTCGCCGTCAGCCCCGACGGGCGCACCCTGGCGACGGCCGTGGGCGACATGGACGTCGCCGCGGACGGGACCACGATCGCGCTGTGGAGCCTCGCCGACCCGGCCCGCCCCGCGCCGCTGGGCGAGCCCTTCGGCGAACCCTCCGGAGCGTCGATCCGCAAGCTGTCGTTCACGGCGGACGGCAAGCGCCTGTGGTCCACCACCGCGCTCCACAGCAGCCTCTGGGACATCTCGGGCCCGGCCGGCCCCCGCCCCCTGGTCGCCGACTCACCGCTCCGGGGGAACCTGCTGGCCCTCGGCGCCGACGGGCGCCTCACCCTGACCGAGAACACCCCCGAGCCGTACCAGCTCTGGGACACCCGCGACGCCACCCGCCCGGCCGCGCTCGCCGCCATCCCCACCAGCGCCTACGGGGACTCCCGCTACGGCGCGTCGGCCGCCGCCTTCTCCGCCGACGGCCGCACGCTCGCCCTCTCCCACGACCGCACCCTGCGCCTGTGGGACGTCTCCGACCCGCACAGGCCCGCCGCCCTCGGCGGCCCGATGACCGGACACGGCGACCGGATCGAGTCCCTGGCCTTCGTCCCCCACACCTCGCTGCTGGCCAGCGCGAGCGCCGACAACACCGTCCGCCTCTGGGACGTCTCCGACCTCCACCACCCCGCGCCCAAGGGCCGCCCCCTGCCCGCCCCCGGCGCGGGCCCCCTCGCCCCCACCCACGACGGCCGCACCCTCATCACCTCCTCCGTCGCGGGCACCCTCCGTCTCTGGCCCCTCGCCCCCGACACCGCCGCCGCCCGCGTCTGCGCCGCCACCGCCAACGTCCTCACCGACGCGGTGTGGACCGCCCACTTCCCCGGCATTTCCTACCAACGGCCGTGCTCCTGACGCTCGTTCAGGGACCCGTTGCCCGCGGCGACGGAGGGCGGCTCGCGGTGGGCGACGGCAGCGCGGTGCCCGATCGACTTCAGCGGACCAGGATCAGTCCGCAACTGTAGGCGCGGGCGTGGCCGATGCCGCGGGTGAGCGCGGTGACGAAGACCTGGGGATCGGTGACAGTGAAGGTCCCCTTGATCTCGGCGCGGGCGATGCGGAGACCCTTGTGGGCCGCCGTGCTGGAGACCTTCGGGAGGATGCGCAGGGACAGGCGGTCGGTGTCGGTGTCGGCGCCGATCCTGGCCACGCCGTCAGGGGCGAGGGCTGGTTCACCGGCCGGCTGGAGGCGACGGGCGAACCACGCCTTCACGTGTTCGGGTCGGGTGTGGGCGACGCGGGTGCCACGCGTCTTCTCGGGTGCCCCGGAGGCGGGCGGACGACTGCGGACGGGATTGACGACCGTACGGAAAGCGACGTGCTCGCCGACCCGGAAGGTGCGGTCGATGGTGAGGGTGTGCGGTGGCTCGGCCAGCGCGCCCCGGGGGATGCGGCCCCAGTCGCCGGCGATGCCCGACTGCACCACGAGGGAGAGCTGGGCGGCGCGGAGGTCGACGGTCCAGGTCGACAGGATGCCCATCTGGGAACGGGCGTCGAGGCTGCCGTTCTCCACCCATCCCGTGAAACCGCTCATGACGGTCCTGTGCATGTCCTGCGCGTCGATCAGCGACTTGGCGGTGAAGGGATGCCGGGCGTCCAGCGTCAGGAGGGTGTGCGAGGTGACGAAGCGGGCGGCCGTGCCTGGCACGGCGGGTACGTCGGGCTTGGTGTTCACGGGATGATGTCCCATTCGCTGGCGTGCGGGGCGATGGTGATGCGGTGGCGGGTCTCCCACCGAAGGCCGTGCACAGGGCCGTCCGCGTCGAACCGTACGGGCTGGTCGTGGACGGGCGCGACGCCCGGAAGGGGGCGCGGACTCTCGATCCACGCCCAGGTACGTTCACCGGTCGCCGACGCGGTCGCATCACCGGACGCAGGAAGCAGGGATGTTGTCCCGAACACACCCTTCAGGTCGCCGAGGACGATGCCCAACGCCAGATCCCCCGAAGGCGGGCAGGATTTGCGGCCGAGCCACAGCAGACGCTTCGGGTGTTCCAAGGCGTGCGCGACCCGCTCCAGCAACGCGCGGTCGTCGTGCTCCAGACCTACGAGGAAGGCCGCGTCGGCGAGGTACCAGCGCTCGGTGATCATGGCGTTGCGGCGGACCTGCCCCGGCACGAGAGCGCCCGAGACCGGGTCCGCGGCGATCAACTTCGGCGCCCCGTACCAGCTTTCCAGTCCGTGACGTCCGAAGGGCTCTGGGGTACGGGCCGCGGCGGCCGTGACCGTACCCTCGGCGGTCCCCGCAGCCGCTTCCCTGGCCGCCTCCACAGCCGCCGCCCGGCGGTGGTCGGTCGCGAGGTCGCGCGGACGGATCGGGAACTTTCCTCCGCCGACCGTGTGGTAGTCGCGGAGCGGCGTGCCGGGGCGGTCCGCGCGGACGCCGAAGAGGACCGTGGCGAGTTCACCGAGAGGCTCTCCCCGCTCCAGGCCGAGGGCCGCCGCGCAGAGCCCGATGACACCGGACTTGGTGGGCCGGGTGTGGGTGTCACGACGCGCGAACCTGCTGGAAAGGCCCCAGGACTGCAAGGGCGCGGCCAGCCGAATGAGCAGGACGTGCGGCCGCGTCATCGAGTGAGGTCCTCGATCTTCTCCACCACGGTCACGGACACCGCCGGATCCCGTTCCGTCAGCAGATCGTCGATCCGGGGATCGTAGGTGAGGACCCGCGCGGTGCGCAGATCGTCGCGGCGACGGCTGACGAAGGCGTGGTGCCGCAGGAGCCGCCGGACCGCCGCGGGACCCGCGGGGCCTTCGCCACCGGCGCTCTCGGGTGACTCGTCGACGGGCAGTTGGAAGGCCGCCGCGTAGTTGTAGGGACGCTCGCCCTCGAACGCGAGGACCAGCGCCGGAAGCGAGCCGGTGGACGCGGTGGAGTTCTTCTTGGCCTCGGGAAACGCCTCCACGAAGGCGTTCACGAATTCCTTCTCGGCGTCGACCGCCGCTTCCTCCGCCTCGCCCTCCGTCATCCCCGCCACCCGCAGATTGAGCCGGAGTTGGGTGCGGTCGAGGACCGCGTGCCGGTAGAAGGTGCCGGAGATCAGCGACTGGTACCCGGTCATACCGGCGCCCGCGTCGTCCGCCGCGTCGAGGAAGCTCAGGGCGTTCCGCTTACGGTCCAGCTTCGCGTCGTCGGCCGCCGCGTAGAAGTCCTCGATCTGCTCCGCCTCGTGAACGGTGAAGGCGTGGCCGCTCTGCACTGCCCCGTCGACATTCGGTGAGTCCGCGATCTCGGCGAGGAAACGTCCGTAGAGGGCGATGTCCACCGCGTCGCGAGGAGCGATGGCGAGCAGGACGGCGTCGCGGGTCGGTTTGGGGAGGGGCGGAAGCGAGTGGGACGCGGGCTCGGCCGCGGACTGTTCCTCGGCGGGCGGAGTGTCGGCCTGCTGCTTGGTCCCCCGGCGGGGCTTCTTGGCCGCCGCCTGCTGAGCCAGCAGGTAACTGTCGCGCCACGCCCGGAGATCGTCCGCGTTGTCGGCGATGTGGGCGGCGATCCGCGTGTCGGCGTCGGCGGGAGCGAAGATCAGCACCCTCGTCAGGTTGGCCACGGTCTTCTTGCTGAGGTCACCGAACTTCAGGCCGCTCGCCTCGATGATCGCGCGCGCCGTGACCAGCGCCTCCTGCTTCTCCCAGCCGTGCTCGGACTCCAGCACCCGGCCGGTGAGGATCGCCCACTCCCGCGTCCGGATACCCATGCTCCGGCCGGCGAGCGCGCCGAGGCCGGCGTTGGCACGGTTGCGGGCGTGGACGCGCTCGGCACGCCTGCGGGCCTGGCTGGTGATCATGTGCCGTTCGGCCCCGCCGTAGACCAGGCTCTTGGGCTGTCCGTTCTCGTCCCTTACGGGCAGAACCGCGACGAGTGTCTCGAGGAGGTGGAGGGAGAGGAACTGGCTTCGAGCGTCCTCGGTCACGTGGTCGCGTCCTTCCGCGTCGTCTGCTTGCTCTGCTGCTCCACCCGGCTGCGCGTCGGCGGAGTGTGGAACTCGACCGACCACTGGTAGGCGATACGCGCCTTGCGGTCGTTCCATCGGATCAGGTCCTCGGTGAGCTGGGTCCAGGAGGGCGGGGCCTGTTCACAGGCCCGGAGCCGAGTGACCGCGTGCTGGAGGTGTCGCCATGGGACGCGACGGCTGGCCACGATCCGGTCGAGGAGGCGTTGCGCCCCCGGATTGTCCGGCCCGCGTTCGGCACCGTCGCCGATCCGCCGGGCCGCGGCACCGAGGCTGCCGTAACCGTACGAGGGCGCCGGGCGGCCCTGGTGGTAGACCGCGAAGAGAAAGGCCACCCGCTCGAACAGCTCGCGGTGGTCGTCGCCGCCGTACCAGCCCGCCCTGATATGGGCGTTGGTCGGCTCCTTGGCGCGGCGCAGGTCGGCGAGCGTGCCGTACTCGCGGTTGCGTACGAGGGTGGTCAGCCAGTTGGTGAGGGCCGTGCTGTCGTGCGGGAAGGTGGTGGGGACGGCGAGTTCTTCGAGACCTTCGTCGTCAGTCATGCGCGCTCTCCCCTCGGAGTTCGGCGGGGGCCCTGTCGCCGGTCATGTCGTCCTCGAAGCGCTGCTCGGCGCGCGCCCGCGCGATGTGGCCCCGGCGGTTGGGCGGGAGGGAGTCGAGACGGTGGACGAGGAAGTCGCGGGCCGCGTCCAGCAGCGTGTCCGCGTAGACGATCAGGGGCTCGGAGACCGGGTCGTCGTCCTCCGCGTTCGCCGCGGCCACCTCCTCCAGGAGGTGATCGAAGGGCTGGGCGGCCGCGGGCCAGAATTCCCACCGGGCGTCGAACCGTGCCAACTGCCCGCTCTCATCGGCCGCGCGCACCGCCGGGAAGGCGTTCTCCAGGGCCACGACAGCCGCGCGCTTCAGGCTGAACGCCACGTACTCGGCGATGACCGATCCACGGCGGGACGCGCGGTACAGGTGCCGGGCCATGCCCGGGGCGTAGGGATAGCTGCCCTGTGTCCACGCCATCGGCAGCGACTTGTTGGCGAGCAGTCCCACCGCCCACATGTAGTAGGGAGCGCCTCGGCCCGTCTTCTCGTACGGCAACGCACGCAGACGCGCGTACAGCCCGGTCTCGGCGTCTTTCACCGCGCTGTACAGCGCGTGGGCATCCAGCCAGAGCGCCCTGGTCGGGGACGGCCACAAAGGCTTGACCTCCCCGTTCAAGGCCACGATGGGAACCGCGTCCTGGAGATGGCGCTCCACGTCCAGTTCAAGGACCTCTCCGGCGCCGATGAGGACGCGGTCCACCACGGTCTGACCGCCGGGGCCGCGACTGGGGTGCAGGAGGATGGAACGGCCGAGCGCGCTGTGAAGGTCGGCGGAACTCCTCGGCACCCGGGGCTCGGCCTTCTTGTCGAAGCCCCGGCGCTCGATCGCGCCGCCCGTCCACGACATGTTCATGGGCTCGCCCGGGCCCTCGGGCGGATAGAGGTTGAGCCGGAGCGTCTCGCCGAGAGTGCTGCCGAGGGCGACCACGCGGATACGTCCTTGCAGGCGGCCGGTGGACAGGTTGGTGACCGTCGGCCCAAGTCCTTCCCCCTTGCCCGAAATACGGCCACGGCCGTACGGGGCGTACGCGTGCTGGGTGAGCATGGCGCGGAACGCCTCAGCGGCGGGGAGGGGATCACCACGTTCGAGGTGGTGGTGATCGAAGAACTGGTTGTAGTCACCGACGCGTTCGATGAGCAACTGGGCGGTTCCCGTACCGCTTTCGCCCATGGACGCGGCAAGCATGCTGTTCTGCCCCAACGGCGTCGCCGGACCGAACAGGTCCCATGCGTCGTCCGGTTGCCGCACCAGCCACTTCGCCGCCTTCGCGAGACCACGCTTCTCGGTGATCCACGCACCCCACTCCTCGTCCGAGGCGGGGCAGACGCTCGCGGCGAAGCAGATGGCCATCAAGTACTCGATGACGGCGACGGTTTCACCCGGCGTGGCGCAGTTGACCGCACTCAGCTCATCGGCCCCGGCCAGCAGAGCGCGCAACGAGTGATGAGCGGTGGCACCGTCGAGTGCCACGGCGGGAACGCATGGCTGATACCGAGGGTCCCAACTGAGCCGCGGCTCAGCGGACCCGCTGCTGCGCACTTCTGACAATGGCCGGCTACCGCTTTCTGCTTCATGGCCAGCGGGGGCACGATGGTGACGTTCCGGAACGACAAGGACACTAACAGTTGATCTTTCGAACGGTGTGGGTTTGAGATGGCTCGCCGCCTCCGGCGGGGGGAGGCGGCGGAAATCCCCGCACTCGCGGGGAGGAGCCCAAGCAGGGCCGCTGAGGCCGTCGACGGGCCATTCCCGCCGTGTACGGGAGTCTTATTCGCCGATTGCCGAGATCGGCCGTCCGGGCTTCCGACCCCTAGCCAGATCCGAGTCGATACGACCGCATACACTATGAGAACGCCGATTTACTCGGCTCCCTCGGCGGGTCCCCTGAAGCACACGGACGATCCCTGTTGGGTTCCGCCCCGCGGACACGGGACGGAACCCAACAGCGCAGCCGGGGACGGCCGCTCTTGGCGGTAGCCCCGCCAAGAAAAACGGCCTACTGCATGACGTAGCGCAGCAGCCCGGTCATCAGCGCGCTGATGACTGCGGAGACGCAGACGAACACAAGCGCGTCCGTATGTGCTCGTAGCCAGTCACGTAGATCTCGCGGCATGAAACTCCTTCCGTATCGACAACCCTCATTCCGTAACGGCATTGAGGCAGGGGGGGCGAGACGGCTGGACCACGAGGTCCGCGCGTGAGGCGAGCTTGGCATAGATCGGGCGCTATTGTCACTCGCTGTCCCTCATGTGAGTGACACAGCGTCAGCAGGGCTGCCGATGCAGTCGAGTTACCCGTCGAGTCGACCACCCCGCCCCCTGACGAGGATCCTGAGCGTGGAGCGGGCGTCGCGGCGGCGTTCCGGGGTGCGGGCGAGGACCGAGGCGAGGGCGACAATGGACAGGACGCTTGCGTAGAGCAGGCCGACCGTGGTGGTCAGGGCGGCGGCGCTGTGGAGTGGTTCGGGGAGCACGGGCATGGCGGCGACCTTCCGTCCGGAGCCGGGGCGGGCTGGTGTGGCGAGGGGTCCAGCGTCGGACAGCAAGGCTGTGCGCAGGAAGATCCCGAACTTCGCAATTTCACGATCACCGCAGGTCAGAACAGCCATCTTTTACGGGCACGCAGGGGGCGGAGCAGCAGTGACGAACGACAGCGGAGCAACTCCGCATGAGCGCTTCGGCGCGATGGTGCAAGAACTGCTGACGGCTTCCGGACTGAGCGAGCGCGAGGCGGTGCGCGTTCAGGGAGGGGAGGCGCCGAGCCCAACCGCCCTCAGGCAGTGGCGCAAGGGCGAGTCGGCCCCCGTGGCCACGGCGGAGGCAGAAGCCCGTTTCTGGTGCCTGGTCAGGAAGTTGCGGTCGGCAGCCGGTACCGCCGTCTCCAGCGATGCGGACTTGGAGGCTGCGCTCCGTGCAGCCCAGCAGGAAGGTGCCAGGAAACAGCGCGAAGCACATACCCGTTCGGATCGTCCCGTCCCGAAGGGCGGCCCCTTCGTGCGGCCCCACCTTTCGGGCCACGGAGCACCGGGCGCCCTGGTGGGACGGCAGGAGGAGCGGGCGGCGACGCTCGCCTTCGTACGCGCTTCAGAGCCGGACGCGCCGTCGTACCTGTGGTGGCACGCGCGCGCCAGGGTGGGGAAGACCGCGCTGCTGGCCGACTGCGTGACGAGGCCCCCGCCGAACACCGATGTTCTGAACTTCTTCGTCGCCGAGGCGCGGCGCACCGACACCCGCACCGCCTTCGTCGCCGAAACAGCCGCGCAGATCCGGGCGTTCCTGCGCCGGAGCCGGGCGTCGGCGCCAGACCCCAGTGACGCGCAGGCATGGGCAGACCTCCTCAGCGCCGCCGCCGCGAAGAGTGCCCGGCACGGGCGGAAACTCCTTCTCGTCGTCGACGGCCTCGACGAGGACGCCGCCTGGACTCCTCAACGGCGGACGAACGGCGAGAGCATCGCCGCGCTACTTCCCGCCCGCCCCGACGTCAACGTGCGAATCGTCGTCTCCAGCAGAGGGGTTGCGCGCCTTCCCGATGATCTCCCGGCAGGGCACCCGCTCCGACTGCGGGAGTGCCTGCGGGAGTTGAGGCCCCGCGAACACATCGTGGAGAACGACCAGGCGCCGAGAGCGGAGGCGGCCCGGCTGCGCGCGAGCGGCCTGGGCAGGGCGGTCACGAATCTGCTCGCGGTGGCGGGCGGGGGCCTGCGCCCGGTAGATCTCGCGGAGCTGGCCGGAGCGCCGGTTGACGCGGTGCACGGCCTCCTCTGGAGCGCGGACGGCCGGTGCGTCGTATCGAGCGAGCCGGTGACCGATCCGGCGGCCGAGACGTACGCGCTGAGCCACCCGGACATCCTCCGGTCGGTCCGGCAGGAACTCGGGGACACCGGTGTGGCACGCCAGGCCGGGCTGTTGCGCACCTGGGCCGGGCATTGGCGGGCTGCGGGCTGGCCCGACGGAACGCCGCCGTATCTGCTGACGGATTACCTCCGGCTGTTGGACGACGCCGACGCGCGTACGGAGTACGTTCTCGACGCCCGTCGACAGGTACGGCTCGCCTCGGTGGTCGGTCACGATGTCGCCCTCGCACAGGTGGACGCGCTCGGCCCGGAGCAGGGTGAGGGGGGCGGGAACCCGGAACACCTCGGCCAGGCCCTGCGGTTCGCCGCCTCTCGCGCCTCGATACTCCGCGAAGCACGTCACGTGCCGTACCGGGCCCCGGTTCTCCACGTCCGGCTCGGCGACCCGGCGCGCGCCCGCGCGTTGGCGCATTCGGCGTCGAATCCCCTGGTCAGAGCGGCGCGACTGGCCCAAGTCGCGGCGGAGTTGAGCCGTACGGGCTCGGAAGGTGCCGCCGCGACCGCGCGGGAGGCGGTGGATTGGGTGGCGCGCGCCAGCCGCGGCCGCACCCGCCCGCCCGAAGAAGCCGACGCGTACGCGGAGATCGCCGAGGCCGCTCAAGAACTCCACGCGCGCGGAGAGACCGGCACCGCGCGCGCCCTTCTGCGGGCGGTGGTCCTGAGCGGGGAGGCCGATGTCGAGACGATGATCGCGGCGGTGAACGCCCTGGGCGAGGAGGACGAACCGAGCTGGCTGGACGCGGTGGAGGCGCGGGCCGACGAGCTGAGTACGGGTGGCCCGAAGGCAGTGGCCGCAGCCGTGGACATCCTCGCGACCATCGCCGGCACGTTTCCCGCCCGCGCTCCTGACGCCAGGAACCGGATCAAGGCGATCTGCGCCGACGTCGACTCGTCGTACGGACTGATGGCGGTCGACATCCTCGCGCTCGGCGCCTCGGCGTTGAAGAGCCGCAAGAGGGAGGCGCCCCCTTTGGTGACGCGGGCGCTGGACCATCTCACCGCCGCGCTGACCGCCCCGGAAGCGCTCTCCGCCGCCGACCGGGCCCACCTGCGGCGCGAGGTCTCGACCACGCTCGTCCGCCTGCATCAGGCCGTTGTCGACAACCGGATCGACCGGGATTCCCTCGCCCGGATCGAGGAGTTGGTGGCGGAGCACCGCGAGCGACTGCGTACCGGCGTGCTGGGCGACGACCTCGCGGAGCGGATGGCGGTGGACAACGCGCTGGCCAGGGAGCGCGGGGCCGCGCAAGAGGCCGCGTTCCGGATGACGGCGGAGGAGGACCGGAGGGCGACGAGGAGGTGGAAGGACGCCGGCAGGAGAGCGAGCGACGCGGAAGCGGAGAAGATCAAACGGGAGTGGGAAGAGAGGAAGAGCCAGGCTCGCGGGGAGTCGAGGCGGCAGGAACGGGCGGGGCGAACGGCCGATTCCTCGGAATGGGCCGACACCACCCGGCGAACCAATAACGCCAAGCGGCACGGCACGCCCCTACGGCGTCGCCCGCGCCCCTCCGACCTCCCGAAGCCCCGTGACGGCCGGTCCGATGACGGCATCGAGCTGCCGCACCACGTGATCCTGCTCCGCCAGGCCGAGCGGCTGCTGGCGGACGGCAACCTCGTACTCGGTCGTGAGCGTCTGGAGGAGGCGCTGCGTCGCTCGCCCCTGCCCGCGGGACAGGTCGCCCGCGACGACGGTTGGACGCTGGCCCTGGCCCAAGCACTCGGTGTCGTGGGGCAGTCGCCTGTGGCCGACCGGTTGCTGTCGTCCCTCCCGGGGCCGGAGAGTCGGGCTCGGCATCTGGCGGCAGTGTCGCTGGGGTGCTCCCAGGGCGGGCACGACACCGCGGCGGGCGCATACGCGAGGGAGGCGGCGCGACTCGGTGGTGACCTGCACGATCCCACGCTGCGTGGCGCGATCGCCCAGGCCCTGGCCCACGCCGGCGAGGCGACCGCCGCCGTGGAGATGGCGGAGGGGAAGGGTCCTGAGGACGCCGGTCTTCGCGGGCACCGGGAACAGCGAAGGGCACAGACCAGCCGGTCGCTGACCGCGGTCGCGGCCGGGCTCGCCCGGCGCGCCCCCGACACGGCCGCGGGTCTGGTCGTACGCCAGGCGGAGAGCACGGGCGGCCGCCACCCGATCATCCGGTCGGCGGAACTCCTGCTCGGCTTCCCGGACGTGCGGCGGCCCGGACCGGAGTGGTGCGAGGCGATGCGGCAGGTCCTCGACGAATTCGCGCAAGAGCCCCGGCAGCAATGGCACGCCCCGTCGTTGGCGGTCCTGGACCTGCTCGTACGGCTCGGCTGCTGTACGGCACCGCGCGCCCTGACCGACGCGACGGCGTACCTGCGGAATACGCTGTCGCCGGACCGGCTCCCCTATGCGGAGCTGGCCGTCCTCGACGCGGTGGCGGGCGACGTCGCCGAGGCCGGGCGGCTCGCCGGGGCGGCGCCGGATCCGACGGTACGGGTCGGGGCGCTGGCCGCCGTCGCGACGTATCTCGCGGGCGTCCCCGTTGCGCTCTCCGTCGATCCGTCGTCGCGGGACGCCGCGGTCCGCGTCTGCCTGGCGCTCGCCCATGCGACGGGTGACGGCACCGCACCGGACGAAACGGCGGCCCGCGCGCTCGTCGCGGAGCTGGTCGCGGGCGGGAACTGGCCGTACGCGATTGCGCTGCTCCCCCGGCTGGCGCCCGAAGCGCTGGAACCGTTGGCGGAGCTGGCCGGAGCCCACAGCCTCTTCGCTGCGGGAGTGGGTGGCCAAGGTATTTGGATGGGTGCGCAAGTGGGAGCTTGAGACGCCGTTGGGGCCGAGCGGGCCGTGGCGGTGTTGAGGGCGGTGGCGGATCCGTCGCGGTATCGGCTGCTGTGGGCGCTGAGCGGGCGGGAGTTGCCGGGGAGTGCGCTCGCGGAGCTGTGGGGGCGCATGTGGCGGCGACGCCGCGGCATTTTGGCGTGGCTGCGGGCGGCGGGGCTGGTCACGTCGCGGCGGGAGGGGACCGTATGTACTACCGCGCGTCAGTCGAGGCAGAACTCGTTGCCCTCGATGTCCTGCATCACGATGCACGAGTCGCTGCCGCCGTCGTACAGCAGCCGTACGCGCACCGCGCCGAGCGGGATCAGCCGCGCGCACTCGGCCTCCAGGGCGGCCAGCCGCTCCTCCCCCGCCAGGCCGGTGCCCACCCGTACGTCGAGGTGCACCCGGTTCTTGACGGCCTTCCCCTCGGGGACGCGCTGGAAGTACAGCCGCGGCCCCGCCCCCGAGGGGTCCACGCACGCGAACCACGACCCCCGCTCCTCCGGAGGCTGCGCGGCGTCGTACTCCCCCCACGTCCCGAATCCCTCCGGCGGCGCCGGCACCACGTACCCCAACACCTCGCACCAGAACCGCGCGACCCGCTCGGGCTCCGCGCAGTCGAAGGTCACCTGGATCTGCCGAATCGCCGCCATCACCCCACCCTAGCCGGGCCGCGCCCGACCCCTGGCCGGCCCGCCCGCCCGGCGCGGCAGGCCAGGGCCCTTCGGGCCAGAGCCACCCGGGGACGGGAGCCCGGCCCCGCTGGACGGGGAGTTGGCCACAGCGGGGGGCCACCGTCCCCGCGTGTGCGGGGCGCGGCAGATACCCGCCTGCGGCACTGGCCGGATGACGGGGTCATCCCCGCGTGTGCGGGGCACAGTTGATCGGCCTGCGGGGGTGTTCCGGGCGGTGGTGGGGTTTGGCGAGAGTGGGGAAAAGTCAGAGCGGGTTGAACGGTCCCGGCGGGCGGCCAGGGGCTGACGGGGGAGAGAGTACGGAGGCCGGGGCCCGGCCGGGCGGGGGTGGGCCGCGCCGGGGTCGGGCCGGGGCGGCGAGGGTCAGCCGGTGGCTTTCCAGTGGGTGTAGGGGGTGAGCATCTGGAAGGTGCGGGTGGGGCAGTAGAAGGAGCCGGCGGGGGAGTCGTAGTGGGTGTCGGCGTTGGCGGTGGAGGCGGGGGACCACGTGCCGTTGGTGCGGACGGCGATGTTGGCGGACTCGAAGGTGAGGTTGGCCATGTCGGCGCAGGAGGACGCCTGTCCGGAGGTGCCGACCGTGGAGTAGAGCTCTTCGATGTCCCAGCCGTCGGTGCGGCCGGACTGGTTGGCGCCGGACTGGGCGAAGAGGGTGTCCCACTGGCCGGTCGAGTAGTTGTAGAGGTCCGCGGACCAGGTGTTGGAGGCGGCGGAGGTCTTGACGACGCGGCCGGTGTAGGAGCCGGTGGCGCCGGTGTAGGTGGTGAGGAAGGAGCTGTTGATGGTGACGGAGGCGGCGAAGTTGACGCTGCGGCACCAGTCCCAGGCGGAGACCGAGCGGACGGTCCGCGTGTAGACGGTGACGAGTTCGACGCAGGAGCCGCCCGCCGGGTACATCGTCGGGGTGTAGATGGTGGTGCCGCTGTCGTGCACCGTGAGCTGGGTCGAGACGGACTGGGTGGCGCACGAACCGTCCGAGCCGGACAGCGACTTGAACGCCGTGCCCTGCGCCGGGTGGATGTCGAGCAGCGGCCGTACGACGGTGCCCGTGGCCGGGGAGGCCGTACCGAGCGGGCCCTTGGCCGCGATCCCGGACGGCGTCCCGTACTGCGAACGGTGCTGCCGCGTCAGTGAGTCGAGCTGGCGGTGGACCTCGGCCGCGGGCAGCGCCCCGCTGACGGTACGGCCGGAGACCGTCGCCGAGCCGCACGCGGGGGCGGCGGCCACGGGGGACGGCGCGAGGGACGGCGCGGGGGACGAAGGGGCCGCCGCCGCCGTGCCCAGGCCGCAGCCCAGGGCCAGCGCCGCCGCGGTCACGAAAACGGTCGCCGTCGATTTCGGCTTCAGACTGCTCACGAGGCTTCTCGGACTTCTCACGCTGATGCGATCCTCTCGGAGGGCCGGGTGGTGCATGGGGCTCGCGTTACGCATGAGGTCATGCCCATGACAACCTGACCCGACCCGAAAGCGCCGTCTTCGGCCGGTAGTTGACCGTACGGTGGCGGGAAAGAGCCCGCCCCCGTACAGCCGAGCCACCGCGTGGCCGTACCCGTACAACCGGACCCCGTACGACCCGCCGCCGTCCGGCCGTACCGTCCCCTCAGTCCCCCCTCAGTCCCCTGTCGGCACCAAGTCCCGCTCCACGGACGGGGATTCACGCCCCGGCACCGCGGTCCGCCGCAGCACCGTCAGGGCGACGGCCACGGCCGCGACCAGCAGTGCCGCGCCCAGCGTCAGGCCGAACCCGTACCCGTCGGAGAGCGCACCGAGCGTCGCGCGTCCGCCCGTGCGGTGCTGCGCGGCGGTGCCCAGGGCGGCGAGGCCGAGGGAGGCGCCGATCTGGCGGGAGCTGTTGAGCAGGCCGGAGGCGGTGCCGGTCTCGTGGGGCGCGACGCCCGCCGTGGCGGTGGAGACGACCGGGCCGAGGCAGAGGCCGAAGCCGACGCTGGCGACGATCGAGGGGCCGAGGATGTCGGCGGCGAAGGACCCGTCGGCGCTGATCATGCCGAACCAGCCGAGCCCGACGGCCGTCAGGATGCCGCCGGTGACGAGCAGGGTGCGCGGCGGGAAGCGGTAGCCCAACTTGATGGCGAGCACGGAGCCGCCGATCAGGCCGAAGGTGAAGGGCAGGAACATCGCGCCGGTCAGCGCGGGCCCCTTGCCGAGGATGTCCTGGAGGTAGAGGGAGACGAAGTAGAAGGACGGCGTCATGGCGGCGCCGACCAGGAGGTTGAACGCGTTCGCGCCGGAGACCGAGCGGTTGGCGAACAGGCCGAGCCGGATGAGGGGTTCGCGGGCCGTGGTCCGCTCGACGGAGAGGAAGGCGGCCAGCAGGACGACGGCGACGGCGAGCGTCGAGAGGGTGGCGCCCGAGGTCCAGCCGTGCCGGTCGGTGCGGACGACGCCGAAGACCAGGAGCGTCATGCCCGCGGTGGCGAGTACGGCACCGAGGACGTCCGGACGGCCGGCGCGCGCGTTCGGCGCGGTCGCGGTGACCCCGCGCCAGGCAAGTGCCAGCGCGCACGCGGCCATTGGCACGTTGACCAGCATGACCCAGCGCCAGCTCGCGTACTGCGTGAGCACACCGCCGATCACGACGCCGAAGGCGCCGCCCGCCGCGTTGACCGCGCTCCAGATGCCGAACGCCCTGACGCGCGCCCGGCCTTCGGGGAACGTCCCGGTCAGCAGCGCCAGCGCGGCGGGGGCGAGGGCTGCGGCGCCGATGCCCTGAACCGTGCGGGCGGCGACGAGTTGGGAGGGGTTCTGGGCGAGGCCGCCGCCGAGGGAGGCCAGGCCGAACAGGGCGAGCCCGAGCAGCAGCACCCGCTTGCGGCCGTAGCGGTCGGCCGCCTTGCCGCCGAGCAGGAGCAGACCGCCGTACGTCAGGGCGTACGCGTGGATCACCCAGGTCAGGCCGACCGGGCCGAAGCCGAGGCCGGACGCGATCTGGGGCAGTCCGACGTTCACGACGGACACGTCGAGCGACACCATGAACTGGACGACGGCGACGACCGCGAGGGTCAGCCCCGGGCGGAGGGCCGCCGGGGCCCCGCTCGGCGGGGCTGTCGGGGGCGCCGGGATGCCGGTGCCTCCGCCGGTGCCTCCGCCCGGACCTCCGCCCGGACCCCCCGGTTCGATCGGGCTGCTGCTCGGACTCTTCCTCATCCTCTTCCGCATCGCGGACTCCCCGTTCTCGGCGCCGGCGCGCGCCGCCGCTCTCTGCCGTCCCGACTTTAGGAACGTGTTCCGAAAGTAGCACCGGATGTACCGGATGGGAATCGGGAGGGGGGCGGACGGGGACGGACGGGGGGTGGACGGAGGCGGACGGGGGTACGCCGGGCGGCCGGGGCGGGCACGGCGGCCGTACGCGGCCGGTGCGCGCTTCAGGGGTACGGACGGACCCTCGCGCAGGTCACGGCGTACGTCGTACGGCCCGCGCGCGGCGGCGCGGCATGATGGGCCCATGCCCCGACCGCCCACACAGCCCGCGTCGCCCCAGCCGTCCGAGCAGCCCGCGCCGTCCGAGCAGCCCGCGCCGTCAAAGCCGTCCAAGCCGTCAAAGCAGCCCGAGCAGCCCGCGCCGTCCAAGCGCGCAAGCGCCGCCCCCGCGCCGAACGGCCGCACCGGCCGCCCGCCCGTGACCTCCCGCGCGGAGATCCTCACGGCGACCCGTCGGCTCATCGACCGCGACGGCTGGGAGAAGCTGACGATCCGGCGGCTGGCCGCCGAGCTGGGCATCGGGCCGACGACGCTCTACCACCACATCCGGGACAAGGAAGACCTGCTCGTCCAGTTGCTCGAACACCACATCAGCCAGCTCGAACGCCCCGAACTCCCCGCCGATCCGCGCGACCGCGTCATCGCGTCCGCCACCGCGCTGCACGACGCGCTCGCCGCCTGGCCGTGGGCGGCGGAGGTGCTGACCACGGACGGTTTCGTCGGGCTGCTCGACGAATCGGCGCTGTGGATGGTCGAGGGCATCGTGTCCGGGGCGGACGAACACGGCTGTACGCAGGAGCAGTCCGTGCACGTCTTCCGCAGCATCTGGTACTACACGGTCGGCGAGATCCTGGTGCGCGCGCACTCCGTACGGTGGCCGAGCGGCGGCGAACCGCCCGTGTTCCGCGAGACGTTCGACGCGGAGAAGGTGCCGCACCTGGCGGCCGTCAGCGGCCGGTGGCACGAACTGGCCCTACGGGACACGTATCGCGACGGGCTGCGGACATTCGTGGACGGGTTGCTCGCGGCGGGCGCGCCGGGGGCTCGGGGGCCGGGGGCTCGGGGGCCGGGCGGGGGCGCGTGACCCGTGCCCGGTGGGAGGGCATGACAACGACGTCCTGAACCGTTCGGTGTGCCGCCGCCTCGCCACCGCACGGGGGCTTGTTCGCGTACAGTCAGACCCGTACGCCCCGTACGCCAAATACGCCCCGTGCTCAACGCCTTGCTCAGGCTCCCCCCACTCTGAACAGACGTAGAGGAGAGGTACATTGCGCGCTCCGCGAGGTGTCAGGCGAGGTGTCAGGCGAAGCGTCAGGCGACGGGTCGGCCGACGGGGCACGCGCCGCGTCACGCCCTGGCTCGGCGCCCTGGCGGGTGCCTCTGCGCTCGTGCTGCTCGTCGGCGGACCTGCCGTGGCCGCCGTGCCGGTCGGGCAGCCGATGAGCGGGTCGATGACGTACTACAACGACGTCGGGTACGGCGCGTGCGGGACGCGGATCGACGCGTCCACGCAGTATCTGGTCGCGGTGTCGTACCAGTGGTGGACCTCGGCCAACCCCAACAACGACCCTCTGTGCGGCGGGATTTCGGTCCAGGTCACGTACAACGGCAAGACGCTCACGGTGCCGGTGGCCGACAAGTGCCCGACGTGCGACGCGACGCACATCGACCTGAGCCAGCCCGCGTTCGCGGAGTTCGCGCCGCTCGGGACGGGTGTCGTCACCGGCATCACCTGGCAGTTCGTCTCCTCGAACGGCACTCCCCCGCCGCTCGCCGCGCCCACCGGCCTGCACGCGACCGCCACCACCGACACCTCGGTCGCCCTGTCCTGGACCGGCGTCTCCGGCGCGGCCTCGTACACCGTCTACCGCGGCGGCGCCCAGGTCGGCACCACCGGAGGCACGTCCTTCACCGACACCGGCCTCACCGCGGGCACCGCCTACACCTACACGGTCGCCGCCGCCACCGCCTCCGGCACCGTCAGCCCCGCCTCGGCCCCCCTGTCCGCCACCACCACCGGAGGCGGCAGCGGCACCCCCGCCTGCCCCGCCCCCTGGAGCCCGTCCACCTCCTACGTCCCCGGCAACGCCGTCTCCTACAACGGCCACAAATTCACGGCGACTTACTACTCCACCAACGCCGTCCCCACCGACCCCTCCTCCTGGGCCGTCTGGACCGACAACGGCCCCTGCTGACACCCCAGTTGCCCGCCCCCTACGCCGGACGTCCGGCCAACCCCACTAGATCCGCCGCCCGAAGCACCCTCCCGGGAACGTCCGCCTTGGGGTCAGTCCTGGATCAGGCCCCCGGTCAGGACCGGGGGCACGTGGCCTGTTGGGGGCGGAGGCGGCCGCCGGTGACGCGGACGCGGTAGAAGACGCCGACGCGTTCCCGTGCCTCCCGGCCGAAGGCTGGTCGGGAAATGGTTCGGCGTCCGGCGGCTGGCTTCCTATGCTCGACGGATGGATTGGGGCGGGGAGTTGCTGAATGTCGTGGATGTCGAGGCGACGTGCTGGGACGGGCAGCCGCCGCCGGGGGCGGTGAGCGAGATCATCGAGATCGGGCTGACCGTGGTGGACCTGGCGGCCGGGGAGCGGGTGGGGCGGCACCGGTGGGTGGTGCGGCCGGTGCGGTCGCGGGTGAGCGCGTTCTGCACGGAGTTGACGGGGCTGACGCAGGCGGAGGTGGACCGCGGGGTGTCGTTCGCCGACGCCTGCGGGGAGTTGGCGCGGGAGCACCTGGCGGGGGCGCGGGTGTGGGCGAGTTGGGGGGACTACGACCGGCACCAGTTCACGCGGCAGTGCCGGGCGACGCAGGTCACGTACCCCTTCGGCAGGTCGCATGTGAACGCGAAGGCGGTGTTCACGCAAGGGTACGGGCTGCGCAAGCGGCCGGGGATGGCGGAGGCGCTGCGCGTGGCCGGGCTGCCGCTCGAAGGGCGGCACCACCGGGGCGAGGACGACGCCTGGAACATCGCCGCCCTCGTCCTCGACCTCGCGCGCGCCGACGCGTGGCCGACGCGCGAGGAGACGTACGGACCGCAACAGCCGTAGACCAAGGGCGCGTTCAAGCCGTGCCTACGCGGTGCGGACCAGGTCGCTCTCCCCGTCCGTGAGGAAGGCCGCCAGGGCCCGGCCCTCGTCCATGACCGCGTCGCGCTCCGCCCGCCGCAGCGGCCGGAGCGGGGTGACGGCGACGCCCCGCGCCTCCGCCGTCCACGTGGCGGCGACGCGGCCGTCGACCAGGACGACGCGCTGACCGGCGACGGACAGGCCGCGGTGGGCGTCGTCCACGATCCTGGTCCGGTCGGCGTAGCCGAGAAGGGCGTTGTCGAAGGCGGGCAGGAAGCGTACGGGCGCGGGGGTGCCGGGGTCGGGGCGCGGGGCGTCGGGGAGGTCGAGCAGTTCACGGCCCTGGGTGTCGCGGAAGGCGACGAGTTCGGGGCGTACGGCGGCGACCGCGGCGGGGAGCCCCGCGAGGCCGGACCAGGCGCGCAGGTCGGCGGTGGCGGCGGGGCCGTACGCGGCGAGGTAGCGGCGTACGAGCGCCTGTCCGACGAGGTCCTCCGCCGCGTCGTCCGCGGGCGGCGGGTCGATGTCGCGGCCCAGCCACGACGAGAGCAGGACGTTGCGGACGCCCGACTTCGTACGCCACAGGCCGCGCGGGGGCCGCTGCGCCATGGGGAGCAGGGCGGCGACGACGAGTTCGCCGAGGACGCGCCGGGGCGGGCCCGGCCAGCGGTCCGCGAGCGCCGCGACGATCTCGGCCATCGTGCGGGCCTCGCCGTCGGCCACGACGGCGCGGGCCGCCGCCGCCAGCGCGGCCAGGTCGATCCCGGCCAACTCCTTGCGGTACGTGCCCAGGACGCGCTGCCGCAGCATCGGATCGTGGCGGGCCCGCCAGGCGAGCGCGTCCTCGGCGGTGACGAGATGGACGGTACGGCGCATCAGATGGGTGCGCACCACCTCGCGCCCGGTCAACAGGCCGTCCAGCGCGGCGGGTTGGAAGCCGCGCAGCCGTGACCAGAGCCCGGTGAACGGCTCCTGCGGTTCCTGCGCCTGGACGCCGCCGAGGTGCGCGACGGCGTCCAGGACCGGCAGGTCCGAGCGCTCCAGCAGGAGTTGGCGGGCCAGGGTCGCCCGGTTCAGGGCGCGGCTGTCGAGCGGCGGCGTCACGTACGGCGTCACGTGCGGCATGACGAGGCGTCAGCCGCCGTACGGGGCAGTGACGTCCAGGACCCACACGACCCCGAAGCGGTCGGTGAGCATGCCGTACAGCGGCGCCCACTGCGCGGGCGCGAGCGGCTGCGCGACCGTCGAGCCGTCCGCCAGCTTCTCCCAGAGCGCGGTGATCTCCTCGGCGCTGTCGCCGCGCACCGAGACGAAGAAGGCGTTACGGCCCTGGTCCCAGGGCAGATGCGACGGGACGTCGTACGCCATGACGTGGAAGCCGTCGTCGGACACGACCTCGCCCCACATGATCCAGTCGGCCTCGCTCTCGGCCTGTACGGCGCCGGCGTCCTTGTACGTGACGGCGGCGAGGCGCCCGCCGAAGACGGACGCGTAGAAGTCGAGCGCCGCGCGGGCCTCGCCCCGGAAATTCAGGTGGGTGGCGGTCGTGACGGACATGGGTGGCTCCTTGCGCTGTCGGGTTCGAACCTTCGTGACCTGCGTTTTTCCCGGTCTGTGACCCACCCTCGCACCCGTACAGGACAGTTTCTGTCCTGTACTCGGGAGAGAATCGGACGTATGCAGAAAACGTCGGCCCGGCTGCTCTCCCTCCTGTCCCTGCTCCAGACCCGCAGGGACTGGCCGGGCGGCGAGCTGGCGGAACGCCTGGACGTCAGCGCCCGTACGGTCCGCCGGGACGTGGACCGGCTGCGCGAGCTGGGCTATCCCATCGCGGCCTCCAAGGGCCCCGACGGCGGGTACCGGCTCGACTCCGGGGCGCGGCTGCCGCCGCTGCTCTTCGACGACGACCAGGCCGTGGCCCTCGCTATCGCCCTGCGGATGGCCACGGGGGCGGGCGCGGGCATCGAGGAGGCAGCCGCCCGCGCGCTGGCGACCGTACGGCAGGTGATGCCGGCGCGGCTGCGGCACCGGATCGACGCCCTGGAGGTGACGGCCGTCCCGCCGCCCGGCGCCGCGACCGCCGACAGCGACGTCCTGACCGCGCTGGGCGCCGCCGTCCACGCCCGCGAGGTGCTGCGCTTCGACTACGCGGGCCCGCGGGAGCCCGAGGCCGGGGCCCCTGCGGCTCCCGCCGCGCAGGAGCCCGATTCCGTCGCGGAGCCCCGCCGCGTCGAGCCCGATTCCCCCGCCGCTCCCCGCCGCGTCGAGCCCCACCACCTCGTCGCGCGCGGCGGGCGCTGGTACCTCCTGGCCTGGGACCTCGACCGCGCCGACTGGCGCACCTTCCGGGCCGACCGGATTCGCCCCCGCACCCCCACGGGACCCCGCTTCACCCCCCGCGACCTGCCCGGCGGCGACGTGGCCGCCTTCGTCACCGCCCGTTTCCGCGGCGCCGAGGCCCCCGCGCGGGGCGCGGCCGACTGGCCCTGCCGCGGTGTCGTCGTGCTCGACCTGCCCGCCTCCGCCGTCGCCCCCTACGCCCGCGACGGCCTCGTCGAACCCCTCACCGCCGACCGCTGCCGCCTCACCCTCGGCTCCTGGTCCTGGCCCGCGCTCGCCGCCGCCCTCGCCCAGTTCGACACCGCCGTCGAGGTCATCGGCCCGCCCGCGCTCAAGGACGCCTTCGCGACCCTCGCCCGGCGCTTCGCCGCCACCGCCGGTCAGTAGGCCCCCGGCGGCCGGAAAACCGGAGGCGGACACGGGCGCGGGCCGCGACACTGGACGGCTGTCCGCATCCCCGCCCGCACCCGCACCCCCGGAGCCCGCCACGTCAGCCGAGCAACCCGCCACACCGGCCGAGCAACCCCCCACACCGGCCGAGCAACCCGCCACACCCGCCGAGCAACCCGCCACACCCGCCGAGCAACCCGCCACACCGGCCGAGCAACCCGCCACACCGGCCGAGCAACCCGCCACGCCCGCCGAGCAACCCGCGCCACCGCCCCCGTACCGCGTCCCCACCTGGCCCGAACTCGACCCGGAGCGCCACCCGTTCGCCTGGGACGACGCCGAGAAGGTGCGAGTCGAGGCGCTGGTCAGGGAGTTGGTGCCGCAGGTGCGGTCCGGCATGGCGGGCAAATGGGCGCGGGAGCGCCGCTGCGTGCCGCGGATCACCGCGCTCTTCGTCGAGCGGTACGGCTCCTGGGCGCGGGAGTGGAACTGGAGCGTCGGCGAGGGCGACAACGACGGTGGTGTGGTCGGCAGTTGGTGCTGCGGGGCGCACTCGGTGACGACACCGGACGCGACCGCGGCCAAGGCCGTCGCCGCGCTGACCGAGTGGCGGGACTGGCTGGAGGAACTGGCTGAGCGCTTCCGGGAGTTGGCCCCGGCGCCGGACGCCTCCCCCGAGCAGCGCAGTTGGCACCTGGAACGCGCGGCGGTCCGGCTGGTCACGCGCGTCGTGGACCGTACGCAGGCGGAGAGCGGCTGGTACGGAACGTGCCGACTGGTGCTGGGCTGGTACCTCACCTCCTGCGGAATGGGCGACGCCGAGGCCACGGCCGTGGTCGACAGCGCCATCGGCGGACGCTTCACGAGCTGGGTCGCCCCGCCGTCCACGCTCGTCGACTCGGTCGGCGAGGATCTGGCCGTCGCCCTGACCGGCCGCTTCCCCTACCGCGACCACCGCGAGTACAGCCACCTCGAAGAGCGGCACGACGGCGGATGACGTCCACCGCGCCGCAGCCGCGCGGGGACTCGGCCGTTCCCGCGAGCGCGTACGGGACCGGCCCCGACGCGCTGGCGGCCTGGTGCCGCGTACGGCGGCGGGTCGACTGGACGGCCACCGGCGCCGACGACGTGACGGCAGGCCGGATCACCCCGGCCGTCGACGGCTTCGCCGCCTGGTGCGCGGGCCCCGTCCGGCGCCGCGACCCCGTCCGCGCCCGCCGCCTGCTGGCCGCGTACGAGGCGGCCCGCGCCGACGCCGTACGCGAAGTGCCCCTGACGTTCGGCCTGTTGGCCGGGTGGCAGCGGACCGTGCTCGGTGCGGACGAGGCGGCGTTCAGGACCGGGGACGCGTACGCGAAGGGCGGCCGGGAACGGTACGGGCTGAACTCGCGCACCCCGGCGGACTTCGCGGAGTGCCTGGCCCAAAGCGCGGACGCCGCCGTGCCGTTGGCCGCGCGCGCCGCCCGGACGTATCTGGACGTGGCCTTCTTCCACCCCTTCGCCGACGGCAACGCCCGTTCCGCGCTGCTGGCGTTGACGTATGTGCTCGCCCGCGAAGGCGTCGTCCTGCGCGAGGTGGGTCCGCTCACGATCGCGCGTTACGCGGACGACGCGGCGGGAGCCGCCGATCTCGCCGTGCTCGTCACGGTCCTCGCGCGACCGTCGGCGAGCCGGAGAACGGTCTGACCCCAGTCGTACATCTCCCGTACACCGCACGTTCGCCGCGATGACATCCCGCGGCCATCTCTTCGCGGCTCCTCGTGTGTGTTGCGGCACGTTCGGCCGCGTCGGCCGGGCGTCGGCGGGCGGGGCGGAAGGGACGGTCGCCGCGCAGGTCAGAGGGGGCGCGAGAGGGGGCGGAAACGCGTTCGAAACGCGGGTGGGCGCGGGGTCGCTCGGGAGGCGGCGCGGAAGGGCCGCCCGTAAGATTGGTCGGCTTGTCTTGCTTTGTACGCCTGAGCAGGGTGCCGGGCCCCCGGACGGGGGACGAGGGACGAGGAGCGCATGGATCTGAGCGTGGAGAGCGACCCGCTGCGGGATGTGGACCTGCTGCTGGGAGTGCTGGACGCGGCCGAACGGCCGAGCGTTCCGCACGCCCACTTCGCGGGAGGTACGGCCGCCGGGGCGCGGACGCTGCTGGACGTGCTCGACGCGACCGTCCTCGCGCACCCGCAGGAGCCCGCGCTGGACGACGGGCGCACCGCGCTGACGTACCGCGCGCTGGCCGCCGAGGTCGACACGCTGCGGCGCGGGCTCGCGGCGGCCGGGATCGGGCCGGGCGACCGGGTCGGTGTCCGGGTCCCCTCGGGCAGCAACGACCTGTACGTCAGCATCCTGGCCGTGCTCGCGGCGGGCGCCGCCTACGTCCCGGTGGACGCCGAGGACCCGGACGAGCGGGCCGAGCTGGTCTTCGGCGAGGCGCGGGTGGCCGCCGTACTGGGCGCGGACCGCGCCCTCACCCTGACCGGCACCCGTCACGCGCCGAACGACCCGCCCGCGTCGAAGGCCCCGCGCCGCCCCTCCCCCGACGACGACGCCTGGATCATCTTCACCTCGGGCTCGACCGGCCGCCCCAAGGGCGTCGCGGTCACACACCGCAACGCGGCGGCGTTCGTGGACGCCGAGGCCGCGCTGTTCCTCCAGGACGAGCCGATCGGTCCCGGCGACCGCGTGATGGCGAGCCTGTCGGTGGCCTTCGACGCCTCGTGCGAGGAGATGTGGCTGGCCTGGCGCAACGGCGCCTGCCTGGTCCCGGTCCCCCGCTCGCAGGTGCGCGGCGGCAGCGACCTCGGGCCGTGGCTGGCCGAGCAGGAGATCACGGTGGTCTCGACGGTGCCGACGCTGGCCGCGCTGTGGCCCGCCGAGGCGCTGAACGAGGTGCGGCTGCTGATCTTCGGCGGCGAGGCGTGCCCGCCGGAGCTGGTCGAGCGGCTGGTCACCGAGGGCCGCGAGGTCTGGAACACCTACGGCCCGACCGAGGCCACCGTCGTCGCCTGCGCGGCGCTGCTGACCGGCGAGGGCCCGGTACGGATCGGGCTGCCGCTGGATGGCTGGGAGCTGGCCGTGGTGGACGAGGCGGGCGAGCCGGTGCCGATGGGCGGCAGCGGCCAGCTCATCATCGGCGGCGTCGGCCTGGCCCGGTATCTCGACGCCGAGAAGGACGCGGAGAAGTACGCGCCGCTGGAGTCGATGGGCTGGGCGCGCGCGTACCGCAGCGGCGACCTCGTGCGCGCCGAGCCCGAGGGGCTGCTGTTCCTGGGCCGCGCCGACGAGCAGGTCAAGCTCGGCGGGCGCCGGATCGAGCTGGGCGAGGTGGACGCGGCGCTCCAGGCGCTGCCGGGCGTGGCGGGGGCAGCCGCCGCCGTACGCACGACCAGGCGCGGCAATCAGCTGCTGGTCGGTTACGTGGTGGCGGGCGAGGGCTGGGACCGGGCCGCGGCCGTCGCGGAGCTGTCCACGAAGCTGCCCGCCGCCCTCGTACCGCTGCTGGCGACCGTCCCCGGCCTGCCGACCCGCACCTCGGGGAAGGTGGACAGGGCCGCGCTGCCCTGGCCGCTGCCGGAGTCGGCGGGCCCCGCGCCCGGCGAGGAGGCCGCCGAGCCGCTGCGCGGCACCGAGGCGTGGGTGGCCGAGCAGTGGACCGAAGTCCTCGGTGTGCCGGTGGTCGAGGCGCGCGACGACTTCTTCGCGATCGGCGGCGGCAGTCTGGCCGCGGCCCAGCTCACGACGCTGCTGCGGACCCGCTTCCCGTCGGTGGCCGTCGTCGACATCTACCAGGCGCCGACCGTGCGCAAGCTGGCCAGGATGCTGGACCGTTCCGTACGGGACGACCGCCCGGCCCGCGAGATCGCGCCGGTGCCCGCCCGCGCCAAGGCCGTCCAACTGCTCGCGCTGCTGCCGCTGTTCGCGCTGACCGGGCTGCGCTGGACGACCGGGCTGCTGGCGCTGGGCAACACGCTGGCCTGGACCGGCCACTACCCGTGGGCGCCCACCGCGTCCTGGTGGCTGGTCGCCGCCGGGGCCGTCCTGCTCTTCAGCCCGCCCGGCCGCCTCGCGCTGGCCGCGGCCGGTGCCCGGCTGCTGCTGCGCGGGCTGACCCCCGGCAGCTATCCGCGCGGCGGCGGCGTCCACCTGCGGCTGTGGGCGGCCGAGCGGCTGGCCGAGGCGACCGGCGCGACCTCGCTGTCCGGGGCCTGGCTGATCCGGTACGGCCGGGCGCTCGGCGCGCGGATCGGCCCGGACGTGGACCTGCACTCGCTGCCGCCGGTCACCGGCATGCTCAAGCTCGGCCGGGGCTGCGCGGTCGAGGCCGAGGTCGACCTCGCCGGGTACTGGCTGGACGGCGACCGGCTCGAGGTCGGCCCGGTGAAGGTCGGCTCCGGCGCCGTCGTCGGCACCCGCAGCACACTCCTGCCGGGCGCCAGGATCGGCAAGCGCGCGCAGATCACGGCCGGGTCCAGCGTCACCGGGCAGGTGCCGACCGGGCAGAGCTGGGCGGGCGCGCCCGCCGTCAAGGTCGGCAAGGCCGAGCGGCGCTGGCCCAAGCAGCGGCCCGCGCGCCGGGCCCGCTGGGCGGCGGCGTACGGCGCGAGCGGCGTCGGCGTGACGCTGCTGCCGCTGATCGCCGGGCTCGCGGCGCTGGCCGTCGCGGCCTGCCTGGTGCCCGCCCACAGCGGTCTCGGCGCCGCCGCGCGGGGCGCGCTCATCGCGCTCGTCCCCGCCACCCCCGCCTTCGCGCTGGTGTACGCGGCGCTGCTGATCGCCGCCGTCCGGCTGCTGAGCCTGGGCCTGCGGCCCGGCTGGCACCCGCTGCACAGCCGCGTCGGCTGGCAGTCGTGGACGGTCATCCAGCTCATGGACGCCGCCCGCGACAAGCTCTTCCCGCTGTACGCGGGCCTGATCACGCCCGTGTGGCTGCGGGCGCTCGGCATGAAGGTCGGCAGCGGCGCCGAGGTCTCCACGGTGCTGGCGATGCCGAGCCTCACCACCGTCGGCGACGGCGCGTTCCTCGCCGACGACGTCCTCGTCGCCCCTTACCAGCTCGGCGGCGGCTGGCTGCGGATCGGCGCGGCCGAGATCGGCGAGCGCGCGTTCCTCGGCAATTCGGGGATGACGGCGCCGGGGCGCGCCGTCCCGGACCGCGGCCTGGTCGGGGTGCTGTCGGCGACGCCGAAGAAGGCCAAGGAGGGCCGCTCGTACCTGGGCATGCCGCCGGTACGGCTGCCGCGCACGGCCGACGACGCCGACCAGAGCCTGACGTACGCGCCGCCGGTACGGCTGGTGTGGGCGCGCGGGCTGGTCGAGGTCTGCCGCCTGGTGCCGGTGCTGGCCTCCGCCGCGCTGGCCGTACTCGTCCTGGCCGTGCTGGCCCGGCTGGCCCGCGACGCGGGCGTCCTGGCGGTGGCGCTGCTGTCGGGGCCGGTGCTGCTGGCCGCGGGCGGCGCCGCCGCGCTGGTGTCGATCGCCGCGAAGTGGCTGCTCGTGGGCCGCTTCCGGGCGGTCGAGCGCCCGCTGTGGAGCGGTTTCGTGTGGCGCAACGAGCTGGCCGACACCTTCGTGGAGGTGCTGGCCGTGCCGTGGCTGCTCGGCGCGGTGCCCGGCACCGCCGTGATGAGCCTGTGGCTGCGCGGCCTCGGCGCGCACATCGGCCGGGGCGTGTGGTGCGAGAGCTACTGGCTGCCCGAGGCCGACCTCGTCACGCTGGAGGACGGCGTCAGCGTCAACCGCGGCTGCGTCCTTCAGACCCACCTCTTCCACGACCGGATCATGCGCATGGATACGGTGGTGCTCCGCACGGGCGCGACCCTCGGTCCCGGTGGCATCGTGCTGCCCGGCAGCGAGATCGGCGCCCGCAGCACCCTGGGGCCCGCGTCCCTGGTGATGCGCGCCGAGTCCATCCCCGCGGACAGCCGCTGGCTGGGGAATCCGGCCGAGGTGTGGTTCGAGGAGGAGCCGCCCGCGCGGCGGGGCGAGGCGTGAGAGGTCGTCCGCGGCCGGCCGGGGGCGGACGCGGTCCGTCGGGCGGCGCGCCACGTGCCGGCGCGCCGGCACGTGTGCCCGGCCCGTCCGGGGGAACGACCAGGCCGTACGGGGGTGCGGCCCGGTGGGAACGATGAGCGAGGAACCGTTGAGCCAGAAGCGAGCAGCCGGGCCGGGGGCGGCGGACCCGTACTTCCCCGCGCACGGCGACAGCCGTTACGGCGTCCACCGGTACGAACTGGCCCTGGACTACCGGCCCGCGTCCAACCGGCTGCGCGGCACGGCGCGGCTCAGCGCGGTCGCGGGCGGCGCGCCGCTGCGTGAATTCGCCCTGGACCTCGCCGACTTCAGGCTCCAGCGGGTCGTGGTCGACGGTCGGCCCGCGCACTACACGCACCGGGCGGGACGGCTGCGCGTACGGCCCGCGAAGCCGGTCGAGGCGGGCGCGGCCTTCACCGTCGAGGTGGCCTACACCGGCAACCCGCAGCCCATCAACAGCCAGTGGGGCGGCCTGGGCTGGGAGGAGCTGACCGACGGCGCGCTGGTGGCGAGCCAGCCGGTCGGCGCGCCGTCCTGGTACCCGTGCAACGACCGGCCCGCGGACAAGGCGTCGTACCAGATCGCGGTCACCGCGCCGTCCGCGTACACCGTGGTCGTCGGCGGGCGGCTGCTGTCCAGGACCACCAAGGCCAGCAGCACCACGTGGGTCTACGAGCAGGCGGCGCCCACGTCCAGCTATCTGGTGACGGTGTCGATCGGCCGCTACGAGACGGTCCAGCTCACCGGCGGCGCCTCGCTGTTCGCACCGCGCCGCCCGGTACCGCAGACCGGTTACGTACCGGCGGGGCTGCGCGGCGAATTCGCCGTCGACTTCGAGCGGCAGACCCGCATGATGGACTTCTTCGAGGACGTCTTCGGTCCGTATCCGTTCGGCGAGTACGCGGTGGTCGTCGCCGACGAGGAGCTGGACGTGCCGGTGGAGGCGCAAGGCATGGCCACCTTCGGCACCAACCACCTGGGGGGCAGGCGGCATTGGGAACGGCTGGTCGCCCACGAGCTGGCCCACCAGTGGTTCGGCAACAGCCTGTCCATCGGCGACTGGCGGCACATCTGGCTCAATGAGGGCTTCGCCAAATACGCCGAGTGGCTGTGGTCGGAGCACACCGGCGGCCCGCTCGCCGCCGCGCACGCCGCCACCGCCCACGACCGCCTCTCCCGGCTCCCGCAGGACCTGCGCCTGGGCGACCCGGGACGCCGTCTGATGTTCGATGACCGCCTCTACCAGCGCGGCGGCCTCACCGTCCACGCCCTGCGACTGGCCCTCGGCGAGGGCGCGTTCTTCCGGATGCTCAAGGCGTGGACGACCATAAACCGCCACTCGACGGTGGTCACGGCCGACCTCGCCGCGCACGCGGCGCGCTACAGCGCCGACTCGCTCGACCCGCTCTTCACGGCCTGGGTCCACCGCACGCCGCTGCCCCGGCTCTAGGGCGCGTCCGCCGGGGGGCCGGGCGCGGGCGGGGAGCAGGGAGCCGCGGTCGTGGCCCGCGTCGCGCGACGCGCACCCTGGACAGAAGCGGCGGGCTCGGTCACTCTTCTGCACCATGACGGTACCCAGCCCCCTGGTCAGCGCGGACTCGCCGCTGTCCGTGGCCGTCCCGGCCGTCGCCGAGCGGATCGCGGCGCTGCTGCGGTCGCCCTCGGACATGGCCGTGCCGATTCCCGGCGCGCGGTGGACGGTTGGGGAGGCGGCGGCGCATCTGATGCTGGCCAACGCCCTGATGGCGGACCTCGCCGCCGGGCGCGAGCGGTCGTACGGCGACGGGACGCCGGGCGGCCTGGCCGCTGCCAACACCGCGTCCCTGGAAGCCTTTACCGAGCGCGACCCGGCGATCCTGGCGGCCGGGATCGTCCGGCACGCGCGGGCGTTCACGGACACGGCGCCGTCCAGGGAGCCGGACGCCCAACTGGCCACCCCGATGGGCCCCATGGACCTCGGCCACCTCGGCGCGTATCTGCTCGCCCACATGCTCGGACACGGCTACGACATCGCCGTGGCCCTTCGCCGCCCCCACATGGTCAGCCCCCAACGGGCCCTGCTCACCGTCCCGTTCCTCATGACGGCCATGCCCCGCGTCGTCGAACCCCGCACCGCCGCCGGGCACACCGCCTGCTACGACCTCCGCCTGCGCGGCGGCCCCCGCTTCACGGCCACCTTCACCGACGGGGCCCTCGCCGTGACCGACGCCCCGCCGCGCCGCCCCGACTGCACGATCGTCACCGAGCCCGTCACCTTCCTCCTCATCGCCCTCGGCCGCCGCACCGCCACGAGCGCGCTCGCGCGCGGCGCGATCCTGGCCTGGGGCCGCAGGCCCTGGCTCGCGCCGCGCTTCCCGACGCTGTTCACGGCGCCCTGAGCCGGGGGCGCTGAGCCGGGGCCTTGAACCGGGGTCTTTGAGCCGGGGCGCCGACTCCGTGTTCAGGCAGCGCTCAGGCCGTGCCGACGAGGCCCGACTCGTACGCGATGATGACCAGCTGGACCCGGTCGCGGGCGTCCAGCTTCGTGAGCAGGCGGGAGATGTACGTCTTGACGGTCGCGCCGCTGATGAAGAGCTCGGCGGCGATCTCGGCGTTGGCGCGGCCGAGGCCCACGAGGGTGAGGATCTGGCGCTCGCGGTCGGTGACGGCGGCCAGCCGCGCGGGAGCGTGTGCGTCCACCGGCCCCGCGGGCGGCGGCTGTTGGGCGAAGTGCGCGATCAGGCGGCGCGTGACGGCCGGGGCGATGAGGCCGTCGCCCGCCGCCACGACGCGGATCGCGGCCAAGATGTCGTCCAGCGCCATGTCCTTGACCAGGAACCCGGACGCGCCCGCGCGCAACGCCCCGTAGACGTGCTCGTCCTGGTCGAAGGTCGTCAGCACGAGGACGCGCGGGACCCCGGTCGCGTACACCGGGTCCTCGGTGATCCGGCGCGTCGCCTCGATGCCGTCCATGCCGGGCATGCGGATGTCCATGACGACGACGTCCGGCCGCAGTTCGGCGCTCAGCCGTACGGCGTCCTCGCCCGTACCCGCCTCGCCGACCACCGCGAGGTCCGGCGCGTCGGTGATGATCATGTCGAGGGAGGCGCGGACGAGGGGCTGGTCGTCGACGAGGAGGACGCGCACGGGGACCGCAGGTCCGGCGGCGTCGGCGGTCATCGGACGGGCTCCGCGACCGGCATACACGTGAACGTCCCCGCGTCGGCAGCTGGTTGGGCCTCCTGGGGCGGCACCGGCAGCCGGGCCGTCACGCGGAAGCCGCCGTCGGGGCGCGGCTGCGCCGAGAAGTCGCCGTGCAGCAGTCCGACGCGCTCGCGCATGCCGACGATGCCGTAGCCGCCGCGGGCCGGGGCCCGTACGCCGTGCGTCGTCGTACGCGCCGGGTGCGGCTCCGGGTCCGCGCCCGGGTTGCTGACCTCGACGGCCAGCTCCGCCGCGCGGAAGTCGATGGTCACCGCGCAGGACCGCGCGCCCGCGTGCCGTACGACGTTCGTCACCGCCTCCTGGACGATGCGGTACGCCGACAGCTCGATCTCCGGCGGGAGTTGGCGCCGTACGCCGGACCAGGTCACGTCCACGCGCACGCCCGCGGCGGTCGTGGTCTCGGCGAGCCGGGGCACGTCGGCGATTCCCGGCGCGGGGGCGGCCCGTACGGCCTCGCGCGTACCGTCTCCGCCCGCGTGGGCGCCGCCCGCCTGCGCGCCGCGCCCGGTCGCGACCGTCCCGGCAGAGCCGTTCCCCTGCGCGCTGTTCGCGTCCGCGCCATTGCCGTCCGTGCCGCTCCCGTCAGAGCCGTTCCCGTCCGCGCCGTTCCCGTCCGCCTCGCGCAGGGCGCCGAGCATGCGGCGCAGCCCGGTCAGCGTCTCCCGCCCCGCCGTCTCGATCTCGCCGAGCGCGGCGCGGGCGCGGTCCGGCTGGGTGTCGAAGACCTGCCGCGCCGCACCGGCCTGGAGCGCGACGATCCCGATGGTGTGCGCGACCATGTCGTGCAACTCCCGCGCGATCCGCAGGCGTTCGGAGGTGATCGCCCGTTCCGTCGCCTCCGCGCGCAACGCCTCCGCGTGCGCGTGGCGCTGCCACACCGCGTTGCCGACCAGCCACACGATCGCCGTCGTGAGCGCGGCCGTCAGCGTCGTCGTCGCGTCGGTCTCGTAGCCGAGCAGCGCGCGACCGCCCGAGTAGCCGACCAGCGTGGCCAGCGCCAGCACGCCCGCCGTCGCCGACGTGCGCAGCGGCTGCGTCGCCGCCAGATAGCAGACCGCCACGTCCACCGCGAGGAACTGCAACAGCGGGATGTCCCCCACCGCCATGGCCAACACCGAGCAGACGGTCCCGGTGAGCAGCAGGCACAGGGCGGGGAGCGGGCGGCGCTCGCGGCGCGCGGCGGCCAGGACGAGGACGGCCGCGAGGACTTCGTCCAACTGGTTGCCGAGGCTCAGGTCGAGGACGCTGAGGCCGCGGGTCTGCGTCTGCTCGAAGACGGTGTACGCGGTGACCGCGAACCAGATCAGCGCCATCCACGTACCCGGCCGTACGCGGGAGAGGCGTTTGAGCGGTGAGTGGGTGAAGTCCATGCTCAGCTCCCTGCCCAGGTCCATGCTCCGAGCGTAACGACCGTCCCCCACCTGGGCATTCACCCGGGGACGTAAGCCCGTGGGCGTACGGCGGGGCGGACCGTTCCGCGACCGGCGGACAGGGGACGTCCTCCGGCGGCCGATGACCCGCGCCGCTCCGGACGGCAGCGTGGTCCCGTGATCGAAGTCAGCCATCTCACCAAGCGCTACGGCCGGACCACCGCCGTCAACGACCTGTCCTTCACCGTCCGCCCCGGCCACGTCACCGGCTTCCTCGGCCCCAACGGCTCGGGCAAGAGCACCACTTTGCGGATGCTCGTCGGCCTGCACACCCCCACTGGCGGCACCGCGACCATCAACGGCCACGACTTCCGTACCCGCCGCCGGGGCCTGCGCCACGTCGGCGCGCTGCTCGACGCGGGCGACGCGCACGGCGGGCGCACCGCGTACGACCATCTCCGCTTCCTGGCCCGCAGCAACGCCGTTCCGCGCGGCCGGATCGACACCGTCCTGCGCGAGGTCGGGCTCGGCGACGCCGCCGGCCGGCGCATCGGCGGCTTCTCGCTCGGCATGCGGCAACGGCTCGGTATCGCGGGCGCGTTGCTCGGCGATCCGCCCGTGCTGCTCTTCGACGAGCCGCTGAACGGGCTCGACCCCGAGGGCGTGCTCTTCGTCCGTGCGCTGTTCAGACGGCTGGCCGCCGAGGGGCGCACCGTCTTCGTCAGCAGCCACCTCATGACGGAGATGGAGCACACCGCCGACCGGCTCGTCGTCCTCGGCCGGGGTCGACTCCTCGCCGACGAGAGCGTTTCCGCCTTCGCCGCGCGCGGCGCGCGGCAGCGCGGGCAGGTCGTCGAGGTCCGCGCCGACGACCCGGCGGGGCTGGTGATCGCGCTCACGCGAGCGGGCGCCCGGGTGACGCAGGCGCCGGACGGCCTGCTCACGGTGACGGCTGCCGAAGGCTCCGGGATGGACGCCGTACGGATCGCGGGGATCGCCGTGGAGCACGGCATCCTCGTCCACCAACTGACGACGCTGAACGGCTCGTTGGAGCAGGCGTTCATGGAACTGACAGGTATGAGCGTGGAGTACGCGGCGGAGTCGGGAGAGCGGTCATGAGTACGGAATCCGGCCTTCTCGAACCCGCCCCCCGCTTCTGGGACTTGCTGGCGGCGGAGTGGATCAAACTGTGGTCGCTGCGGTCCATCCCGTGGTTCGTGCTGCTCAGCGCCCTGGCCGCGGTCGGCGTGAACGCCAACGCCGCGCGCGCCGCCCGCGCGCACTGGCACTCCGGGCCGCCCCCGTTCACCGCGCACGGCGCCCTGCAAGAGGCGTTCAGCCGTCCCGCCGCCGCCTGGGTCCTGCTGGCCATGGGCGCGGTGGGCGCCATCGCGATCCTCAGCGAACAGACCACCGGCCTGCTCCGTACGACGTTCTGCGCCGTCCCCGCCCGCCGGGAGGTCATGGCCGCCAAGGTCCTGGTCGTCACGGCGGTCGCCGCCGTCTTCGGCGTCCTCACCGTCGCCGCCTCCGTCTGGTGCGACGCGGCCATTTTGTACGGCCGTTACACCGGCGTCCCCCTCACCGACGCCGTCGCCCTCCGCATCACCGCCGCCTCCGCCGTCCTCGCCCCGCTCGGCGCCCTCATCGGCCTCGGCCTCGGCGCCGTCATCCGCCACAGCGTCGCCACCATGGTCACGCTGTTCCTTCTCGCCTTCATCCTCCCCGTCTCCATCACCGACCGCACCCACCTCAGCGCCACTCTCACCCACGCGCTCCCCTTCAACGCCTGGTACCGCCTCACCCTCCCCATCGCCATCCTCCACGCCCCCTACCCCTCCACCATCCCCGGCGCCTGGCTCACCTTCGCCGCCTGGGCCGCCGCCCCCGCCCTCCTCGTCCTCCTGACGGTCCCCCGCCGCGACCAATAACGCCGCCCCGGCGGGGGCTGCGCTTCGCCTTGACCTCGCCGTCGGGGGGCGGCGGGCCCGGGCGGGGGGCGCGCCGGGGCGGCGGGCGCGCCGGGGCGAGGTCGGCGACGGTGGGCCGTCGCGGCGGCGTCCGGGGGGCATCTCCGCGTGCGAGGGGGCAGGGCGCTGGTGCGCCGGGAGCTGGAAGCGGCCGGGGGGGGCATCCCCGCGTGCGCGGGGGCAGCATGCGCCCGGGTGTGGACGCGGGTGCCGAGGTTCGGGTCATCCCCGCGTGCGCGGGGGCAGGGTCTCGTGGGGCCGGAGACGTGGCGCCGCCTGGGGTCATCCCCGCGTGCGCGGGGCAGTACGCTGCCGCGATCCTGCGGGTCAGGGCGCCGGGCTCATCTCCGCGTGCGCGGGAGGGCAGGAGGTCGCCGCGCTTCTGGCCAGCACGGGGTGGGGGTCATCCCCGCGTGCGCGGGGGGGGGGAGGGGCCTACTGCCCCACCGTTTCCCGGCCGCCAGGGGTCATCCCCGCGTGCGCGGGGGGGCAGCTGCTCCTCGATGCCGGCCGCTCCCTGACCTGGGGGGCATCCCCGCGTGCGCGGGGGGCAGGTGATCCCGTTCGCGCTGGACCTCCGGGGCCCGGGGTCATGCCCGCGTGGGCGGGGAGCGGCTGAGGTCGTCATGAGGTTCGTGGAGCGGGCCGGGGGCCCTGGGCGAGGCGCGCCTCGGCAGCCGCCGTCCCGGCTGACGCGGGGTGACGACGCGCCGTGCCATCGCCGCGCGATACGCGATGGCGCGGCCGTCAGCGGGTGACGGCGACCGCTCACAAGGCGCGCCGCATGCAGACCAGTTGCTCCCGCTCGTCCCACGAGTCGGTGACGGTGAAGCCGAGCCGTTCGTACAGCGCGATGGCCCCGGTCCGCCACTTCCACACCGAGAGCCGGACCGTATCCGCGCCGTTCTCCGCCGCCTGCGCGAACGCCGCGCCGAGCAGGGCGGACGCGACGCCCCGGCCACGGAACTCGGCTTCGGTCCAGAGCCTCTTGACCTCGGAGTGCCCGTGGTCCGGACGCGTCACCACCACGCAGCCCACGGCGGCGTCCCCCACGAGCGCCACCAGCACGACATCGGCGGCGAACGCGCTCCGAGGGTCGGTGATCTCCGCCCGGTACCGATCCGGCAGCCCGTCCACCCCCGCGACCGGCTCCCCCTTCTCGGCCTCGGTCCGCAGGTGGTAGGCCGCCAGCAGCCCGTCCAGCCCGTCCCCGGCCGAAGGTGCCTGGTCCGGCCACCGGACGACGGCGACCTCAGGTTGATCACTCATGCCGCCAGCATCACACGGGGCGCCCTTTCGTCCGCACCCACCCCGTATCGACCGTCAGCGGCCTCGACGCACGCAGTCGAGCCTCCGACGTGCCCCGCTCCCCTCCGCGACCGCAGCTCCCGCCGTACGCCCCGCACCGCCCGGTCGGAGAAACGGGAGGCCCTACGCCCCCTCCAGCGTCGGTGAGTCCCGACGAGCGGTCATCCCCGCAGGCGCGGGGACCGCCCCTGGGTAACGGTGTGGTGGACGACCACGCCGGGGTCATCCCCGCGTGTGCGGGGAGCGGCAGGACGCGCCCCGGCCGCTGGCCCGCGTGCGGGGGTCATCCCCGCGTACGCGGGGAAATGGCTTGCTGACGTGCGGAGTTGCCGGGCGCAGAGCCCGGGTTGAGCCGGGTGCAAAGGGTCAGGCAGAGGCGGCGAACGGCGTCGCGACGAGGCCGCCCGCGTACAGGGTAGGGCCGAGGATGCGGCGGGGACTCAGCGGGCGGGGCCCGGCACCGCAGAGTCGCCCCACGGCGCAGGCGCAGAGGCAGGGGCGGGGACGAGGGCCCAGACGACCTTGCCGGGGGCGCCCGCGCGCGGGGCGACACCCCAGCGGCCGTGGGTGACGGCGTCCACGAGGAGGAGCCCGCGCCCGCGTTCGGCGGCAAGATCAGGGGTGGGGGCGTCGAGGAGGACGGGTAAGGAACCGCCGGCGGCGTCGTGGACTTCGAGGAGCAGGCCGTCGGCGAGCCGATGGGCGCTGACGCCGAACTGCTTGCCGGGAACGTGCCCGTGGCGCTGTGCGTTGGCGGCGAGTTCGGCGAGGACGAGGCAGGCGGCCTCGGCCACGTCGCGTTCGGCCCGCCACGCGGCAAGGGTTCGCATCAGCGAGTGACGGGCGCGCCGTACTCCCAACGCCGTTGGGGGCCACAGCTCTTGTGGATCGGTGTACGGCTGCGGGGGCGGCGGCGCGCCACCGCCCTTCGCCTCTACGGCAACTCCCGACATAGCGCCTTACCGTCTCTCCGTGCGTGATCGAATTCTCACTTTCCGTACACAAGCGTGAGGCGGGAGCCATACGATCGCCAGGGGTCGGCCGTTGACCCCGCGAACAGCAAGGGGTACGGGCCCGGTTACGTGGCCGCCGCCGCGAAACCCGCAGGCGGAGCCGCCAATCGGCGCTGGCCACAGGCTCGTTGCCCACGGCGGAGGCAAGGCGAAAGGAACGGGCGCTCGGATGATCGACGGAGCCGAGGACGAACTCAGCCCACGCGCGATGCTCGCGGCCGAACTCACCAGACAGCGGGAGCGCGCCGGTTGGACGCTGGCCGAACTCGCCGATCGTTCCAAGTACGACCCGTCGTATCTCCAACGGCTGGAGAAGGGCGTCCGGCTCGGCTCCCTCGACGCCATCGACGCGCTCGACCGGCTGTACGGAACCGGTGACCTGCTCAGCAAGTTGTGGCGTGCCGCCAAGCGCGAGGCGGGGCAGAGCCGTTACCAGGGCTTCAAGGACCTGGAGGCCGAGGCGACGAGCATCCAGGAGTTCGCCATCAGCAGCGTCCCCGGCCTATTGCAGACGCCGGAGTATGCCGAGGCCCAGATCCGCGTCCACAGCGCCGACACCGCTGACGAGCCGCTTGCCGACCTGGTCCACGACCGGATAACGCGGCAGGACCGGCTGACCGGCGTGAAGCGCCTGAACTACAGGGGTTTGCTGGACGAGTCGGTCATCCGACGCCCAGTTCAGGACCACGCGGTGTGGAACGACCAGCTCAAGCGCTTGATCGAGGCAGGGCAACAGCCCAACATCACGCTTCACGTCGTGCCGTTCAGCGTCGGCCTGCACAATCTGCTCGGCAGTTCGCTGCAACTGCTGTGGCTCCCCAGCGGACGGACGGTCGCCTACGTCGAGAGCAGTTGGAGCGGCCAACTCGTCGAGGAAACAGAGGAGGTGGACCACTTTCGCTTGTCCTACGATCGTCTCCGGGACTCCGCACTGTCGCCGTCCGAGTCCCTCGACCTACTGCGATCCGCGCTGGAGGACCACTAGCCATGCCAAGCCCCGGACCGAACCTGAGCGCCGCCGCGTGGCGCAAGTCGTCCTACAGCGGCAACTCAGACCCGAACAGTTGCGTCGAGGTCGCCGACAACTTCCCCGGCACCGTCCCCGTACGCGACAGCAAAGACCCTCACGGCCCCGCCCTCACCTTCCCCACCGCCTCTTGGTCCGCCTTCATCGACGCCGTGAAGTCCGGCCAACTCCCCACCGCCTGAACGTCCGAGGACCAGTGATCATGCCAAGCACCGGACCGAACCTGAGCGCCGCCGAGTGGCGCAAGTCGTCCTACAGCGGCGGGGCGGACCCGGACAGTTGCGTCGAGGTCGCCGACAACTTCCCCGGCACCGTCCCCGTACGCGACAGCAAAGACCCCCACGGCCCCGCCCTCACCTTCCCCACCGCCTCCTGGTCCGCCTTCATCGACGCCGTGAAGTCCGGCCAACTCCCCACCGTCTAGCGGTCCGCCCCGGCGCGGGGTCGGGGCGGGGCCCGGGGCGGGGCGTCAGAGGACGGCGAGGCGGTCGACCAGCAGCTCGGTTCTGCGTTCGCTGTCCCCCGGCGGGAGCCGCCCGGCACGGGTCAGGGTGGCGAGTCCGTGCAGGGACGCCCAGAACAGCTCGGTGAACAGCCCCGGGTGGACGCCGTCCCCGGCCACCTCACCCAGGGTCTCCAGCAGAGCGGCGAACGCGTCCTTCAGCGGCTCCGGCGTGTCCTCGTGCGCGAAGGCGAGGCCGCCGTCGAGGTTGAACATGGCGTCGTAGACCGCCGGGTTGCGTTCGGCGAAGTCCAGGTAGGTGCGGGCGAGGGTGGTGACCCGGGCGCGCGGGTCGTCCACGGCGGAGGTCGCGGCCCGTATCGCCACGGCCATCTCGGCGGCGCCCTGGAGGGCGACGGCGCCGATGATCTCGCGCTTCCCCCGGAAGTGGCTGTAGAGGACGGGCTGGCTGTACTCGATGCGCTCGGCGAGGCGGCGCGTGGTGACCGCGTCCCAGCCCTGGCGCTCGGCGAGTTCGCGGGCCGTGGCCACGATGAGGCGTTCGCGGCCCGCCCGTTCGCGCTCCTTGCGTTCCTGTACCGACATGACTCGATTCTAGCACCGCTAGACAATCGAGCGGTAGCAGGTCTAGCGTTGCACCAACGGCTAGCAACGCTAGATCCGGATCTCCGGGAGGGTCACCATGCTCAACGCACTTGAGGTCATCACCACCGTGGTCGTCGGCGTGATGGTGGGGGTGGAGTTCTCCGTCGCCTTCGTCATGAACCCGATCTTCAACGCGCTCCCCGACGACAGCGGCCAGCTCGCCCGCGCCCACGGGGGTCGCATGCTCGGCGCCGTGATGCCGTTCTGGTACATCGGCTCGCTCGTCCTCGCCGCCGTCTGGGCCGTCGCCGGACGGCACCACGACGGCGTCGGCCTCGTCATCACCGGTGCCGCGCTGCTGATCGTCAGCGTGATCATGTCGATCCTGCTGCTCGTCCCCATCAACAACCAGAGCAAGACCTGGACCCCCGAGAATCGGCCCGCCGACTGGAAGCAGCAGATGAATCGCTGGGACCGCTTTCACTACGTCCGCGTCGCCGTCATCATCGCCGCCTTCGCCTTCCTGGCCGCCGCCCTCCTCTGACCGGGCCGCCCCGCCCCCGCCCAGGCGCTTGCGCGCGCCGTGTCGGCGGTCAGTGGCGAGGGGACCAGGACGGGGTGGAACCGCCTTCGGGGACGGGCGAGGGCGGCGGGAGGCGGCGGGTGATGCGGTCGAAGAGGTCGGTGAGGGGCTCGCCGATGTCGCGGCCGAAGTCGGTGAGGCCGTAGGTGACTTGGGGAGGAGTCGTCGGCTCGACCGCCCGCCAGATCAGGCCGTCCTGGACCAGGGCGCGCAAGGTCTGCGCCAGCATCTTCTCGCTGATGCCCCGGATGCTGTCGCGCAGCTCGTAGAACCGGAGGTCGTTGGTCCGCAAGGAGATCAGCACCCAGATGCCCCACCGGCTGGTCACGTGGTCGACCATGTCGCGCGCGGGGCAGTCGGTGTGAAACACCTCATACCGAGGGTCCGCCGCGACCGGCTTCAGCTGCACGCCTTCCTCCATGCCCGGAGCTTACCTCGGGGTATGTCCTTACGGAAAGTAAGCCCGGCTCCTAGCGTCAATCCCCGTAGCCACAACGGATAACGCAGCAGGAACGAGGAGCCGAACATGATCGTGGTGACCGGTGCGACCGGAAACGTGGGCCGGCCTTTGACGCAGGCACTGGCCGAGGCGGGCGAGCAGGTGACGGCGGTGTCGCGGCGACCCCCGACCGGCTCGGGGCAACTGCCGGACGGCGTAAGCCACGTGTCGGCCGACCTGGCCGAACCGGCGAGCCTGGAAGCGGCGTTGGACGGAGCGAAGGCGCTGTTCCTGCTCCTGTCCGGCGACTTGCACGCCCCCGAAGCCAGGCCCGCCGACCTCATCGGCCTCGCCGCTGCCCACGGCGTACGCCGGGTCGTCCTGCTGTCCTCGCAGGGCGTGTCGACCAGGCCGCTCGACCCGTCGCGGGTCGCGGTGCGCGCGGTGGAGGACGCGTTGCGCGGCTCCGGCCTGGACTGGGCGATCGTACGACCGGGCGGCTTCGCGTCCAACGCCCTGGCCTGGGCGGAGTCCGTGCGTACGGAGCGGACGGTCGCCGCGCCCTTCGGCGACGTGGGGGTTCCGGTCGTCGACCCGGCCGACATCGCCGAGGTCGCGGCGGCCTGCCTCCTGGACGACCGGCACAACGGCGGGGTGTACGAACTGACCGGGCCCGAGGTCATCACTCCACGTCAGCAGGCCGCTGCCCTCGCCGCCGCGCTCGACTCGCCCGTACGGTTCCACGAACTCACCCGCGACGAGGCCCGGTTGGCGATGACCCGCTTCGTACCGGCCGAACTCGCCGACGACACCCTCGACATCCTCTCCGCCCCGCGTCCGGCCGAGTTGGCCATCAGCCCGGACGTCCAGCGCGTCCTCGGCCGCGCCCCGCGCCCCTTCCGCGACTGGGTCACCCGTAACATCGCCGCCTTCCGCTGAGGCGCCGCGTCCCGGTCAGCCCTGCCTGACCTCCCAACTCGGGTTCTGGAGGCGGGTGTTGTGGACAGTGATGTCGGTGTGGTCGGCGGGGTGCGCCGTGGCGGCGTAGAGCCGCTGGGCGGGGAGGTAGCGGTCGCGCCAGGACCGTTCGATCTCGGCGGCGGCCGTCAGTGCCGCGTCTCGGCTCCGGGCGGCGGCCGTCAGGGCCGCGTCCCGGCTCCGGGCCCGGTCCACCGTCTGCTCGAAGGGGACGGACACGAGGACGCGCAGGTCCCACCGGTCGAGGAGTTCGGGGCGCAGGAGGAAGACGCCGTCGAAGAGGAGTACGGCGTCCGCCGGGGCGGTCGCGGCCGGTGGCGACAGCGCGGTGTCGGTCTGCGCGTCGTAGGCCGTCGTTCGGAACCTCCGGTCTCCGCCAGGTCCCAGCGGGTCGAGCAGGAACCGGCACAGCGCGGCGCGGTCGTGGGCGTCGAAGTAGCAGCCTTCGGCGGTGTACCGGCCGCGCCGGTAGCGCTGTGCGCGCGGGACGAGGAAGTCGTCCACCGTCGCCCGGATGACCTCGCGGCCCCGCGCCCGCAGCACGACGGCGAGTTCGTCGGCCAGGGTCGTCTTCCCCGCGGCCGGCGGCCCGTCGACCGCGACCCGCACCGGGTGCCCTGTCGTGACCGCCCCAGCCGTGACCGCCCCGGCTGCCCCGACCGCCTCCGCCAGCCGATCGATGAGCTCCCCACGGGTGCCCTGCTCCATCGCCGCCCCTCCCCACGTGAGGGGCGGGCGGATGCCGTCCCCGGTCAGCCTCCCGCCGAGGCCGCGGCAACGCAGAACTCATTGCCCTCGGGGTCGGCCATCACCACATGGTGCCCCTCGAACTCCTCCAGGACGACCCCGCCCGCCTTCACCAGCCGCTCGGACTCCGCCTCGATCCGTGCCCACCGCTCGTCGGGGCTGCCGTGTCCCGGCACCCGGACGTCGATGTGGAGCCGGTTCTTGGCGGTCTTCGGCTCGGGGACCTTGAGGATGCAGAACCGGGGGCCGACGCCGTCGGGATCGCAGAGCCACGCGCCGTCGTCCGCGGAGTCGTCCTCCGGAAGGTCGAACTGCGCCAGCCACTCCTCACGGGTCGTGAAGGGAGCGGGCGGCGGCTCGTCCACATACCCCAGGGCCGTCTTCCAGAACGTGGCGAGGAGTTTCGCGTCCGCGCAATCAAGGGTCAGATCGATTCTTGCTGCCATGACAGGACCGTAACGCGCACCTCGGACAATCGCGGCCGACGCGGACGAGGGCCGACCGCGAATACCTCGACTTCCGCGGAGGGGGTCTTCCCCGCATTACGCGGGGGCGGCGGAGGGGCTGACCTGGGGGATTGTCGGCGGGTGGGGGTGGGTTCGGCAAGGTCGCGGGGGCGGGCGAATGGGGCGGGTGGCCGCCTGGTGGGGGACGGTGCCGACGGGCCGTGGGGGCGTATTCGGGGTGGTCGGTAGGGTGGCCGGCTGTGGAGGACATGGTGGGGGTCCCGGCGGGACGGGTGACGGTGTCGGACCGGCGGACGCAGAAGAGCTGGCAGGTCGAGGTCGCGGGGTTCGAGATGGCGGCGGTGCCGGTGACGCAGGAGGCGTACGCGGAGGTCACCGGCCGGAGGCCGAGCAGTGTGGAGGGCGGGCGGCTGCCGGTGGAGGGGGTTTCGTGGTGGGACGCGGCGGAGTTCTGCGACGCCCTGTCGCGACGGGAGGGGCTGACGCCCGCGTACGCGTTGGACCGTGAGGCCGAGCGGGCGGAGTGGGACGAGACGGCGGACGGTTACCGGCTGCCGACCGAGGCCGAGTGGGAGTACGCCTGCCGGGCGGGGACGACGGGGCCGAGGTACGGGCAGCTCGACGCCGTCGCCTGGCACCAGGGGAACTCGGACGGGCGTACGCACCCCGTCGGCGGCAAGGAGCCCAACGCCTTCGGCCTGTACGACATGTTGGGCAACGTGTGGAACTGGTGCTGGGACGTCTACGACGCCGAGGTGTACGGGACCTACCGGGTGCTGCGCGGCGGCGGCTGGGCCGACGAGCACTGGAGCTGCCGCGCGTCCGTACGGCGCCGCAGCCATCCGACGTTCGGAATCGACGACGTGGGGTTCCGCGTCGCACGTTCTACGCTGCCGCCGTCGCCGTCGCCGCCCCGGCCGTAAGGACCGTAAGGGTCGCAGGACGATCGACCTCCACGGTCACCCACGTCCGGACACGCATCGCCGTTCCCCCAACGCACGGCCTTGGGGCCGGGGCTATCCCCGCACGCGCGGGGAGCAGCCGGTCATGCGGATCGTCGAAGAGGTCGCCGAGGGGTCATCCCCGCTCGCGCGGGGAGCAGGTCATGCGCGGGGTCTGGAAACCACTCGACAGGGGGTCATCCCCGCTTGCGCGGGGAGCAGATCGGCCCGCCGGCGCCGATCGGCGCCGCATCGGGGTCATCCCCGCTCGCGCGGGGAGCAGGCTCGCTGACGTGCGGGGTTATCAGGGGGCAGGGGCCGATTGAACCAACTGTCGAGGATCGGGCGAATAGGGCAAGCGGCTCCTGAAGGCGGGCCGCACGGCCCCGAGCACAGGATATGGCCGCGGCAGGCGGCCGCAGGGGCCAAGGCTGGACCGAGCGCCAAGACGTGGGTGCGGGCGACTCACGGGGGCTGGGTCCAAACAATCAGCGTGCGGTGAGCCGCAGTTCGTTCCGCCGCACCGAGGGGGCGGCGGCGCCCGGAGTTCCGTCGGACGTCATCCGGCGCCCTGGCCGAAGGTGACGCCGGGGCTGAGGCTCAGGGCCAGGACGGTGTCGAGTGCGGTCTCCAGCGGAAGGCTGTCCCGCTGGATCTGGGCGAGCAGGAGTGCGCCCTGCAAGGCGCAGAGGAGGGTGACGGCCAGGTCGTCCGGATCGATGCCGGGCCGGAGGCGCCCGGCGGCGTGCAGGGCGGCCAGCCCTTGGCCGATGACGGTGGACCAGCGGCCGAACCCGACCGAGACCCGAGCGCGGGCCCGCGCGTCGCTCTCGGCGAGCTGACCGCCGAGGGACCCGAGCGGGCAGCCGCCCCGGCCGTCGAGGCGTCCGGCCTCGGCGACGACGAGGTCGCGCCAGGCGCGCAGCCCCTCGACCGTGTCGAGCCCCGCCTGCTCGGTGGTGGTGACGATGGCGTCGGCCTGGCGGTCGATCACCGCCTGCACGAGCGCTTCCTTGTCGGCGAAGTAGTGGTAGAGCTGCGAGCCGCTGACCTGGGCCGCGGCCTTGACGTCTTCGAGGGTGGTGCCCGCGACGCCGCGTTCGTGAACGAGTTCGGCGGCGGCGTCGACGATACGGGCCCGGGTCCGCAGCCCCTTGGGCGTCAGCTTGGCCGTCGGGCGCGTATCGGTAGCCATGACGCCACGCTAACACCGTTTTGGACTTGAGAACCCATTTTTTGGACGCGAGAGTGGAATCTGCGACCCAGAAATCACTGGGCCCATCGCAGCACGAATCGCAGCACGCAAGGGGCGCTCTCATGAACGACATCGCAACCCCGGTCGCCGACCGGGCCGCCGAGGTCCAGGCGCAGGCCGCCGGGCGGCTGCCCGCCGAGGTCGGAACCGCCTTCGAGAACGAGAGGCGGCGGCTGATGGCGGCCGGTGTCCCGGACGGCGTCGCCGGTCCGGGCACCGCCATGCCCGACGGCGACCTTCTGGACGCGACCGGTCGGCCGACGAGCCTTTCGGCCGTACGGGCGGGGCGCCCGGCCGTCGTCGTCTTCTACCGGGGAGCCTGGTGCCCGTACTGCAACCTGACCTTGCGCACCTACCAGGAGGCCCTGGTCGACCAACTCCGAGCGCGGGGCGTCGCCCTGATCGCGCTCAGCCCGCAGAAGCCGGACGGCTCGCTGACGATGACCGAGAAGCTCGGCCTGTCGTACGCCGTGCTGTCGGACCCGGGGAACCGGATCGCCGCGCGGCTCGGCATCGTCTTCACCCTCGCCGACAGCGCGCAGGACGCCCAGGCGTCCCTCGGCGTCCGCCTCACCGACGTCAACGCCGACGGGTCCGCCGCTCTCCCGCTCGCCACGACCGTCCTCGTCGGCGCCGACGGCTCCATCCGCTGGATCGACGTCCACCCCGATTACACGACGCGGTCGGAACCCGCCGAGATCCTTGCCGCCGTCGCGGCCCTCGAATAGCCCTCGGCGGAGCCGCGCCCTGAGCAAACACGTCATCCCCGCACGCGCGGGGGGCCGCCATGCGCGGGGCACAGCGCCAAGTAGCCCCCGGGGCCATCCCCTGACACGCGCGGGGTGCACGACGCCCTGGAGAAGACCGTCACCAAGCACATGGGCTCATCCCCGCACGCGCGGGGGGGGCAGTTCGGTGACGGCATCGGCGAACTGCTGGACCGGGGGTCATCCCCGCACGCGCGGGGGGCAGACGGGCCAGTCGATGCCCATGAGGTCCTGGACGGGGTCATCCCCGCACGCGCAGGGGGCAGCCCGAGCGCTTCCCGAACGCCGCCATCCTGAAGGGGACATCCCCGCACGCGCGGGGGGGCAGATGCTGTGGCCCGCGTAGCTGGCACGGGCTGGGGGGTCATCCCCGCACGCGCGGGTGGGCGGTCTCGCTGACGTGCATGTTCAGCAGTGGGGGGAGGCGGATGGAACCAACCATCAAGGATTGGGCAGATGGGGCGAACCGCCGCGCGGTGGGAGTGCGTGCCGGGGCTGGGTACAGGGTACGGCGGGGTGGCGCCGCGTGTGGGGGGACGGGAGAGGCCGGGCGGGGGCCCGGCCTCTCTTGGCGGGGGTCAGGACAGGAAGGTCTCGCAACGGCCGCCGACGTTGGTGTTGTTGCCGGTGCCGGGGTGGGCGGTGTCGAGGCCGGGGCCGCAGTCGAAGGTGTCGTTGCCGGTGGTGGACCGGACGGTGTCGGAGCCGCCGCCCGCCGAGACGACGTTGTTGCCGCCGCCCGCGTCGATACGGTCGTCGCCCCCACCCGTCGTGATCTGGTCGTTGCCGCTGCCCGCGAGGACCACATTGGCGCCGTCGCCCGCCGAGACGACGTTGTTGCCGGCGCCCGCGTCGGTGTACGAAGGGCCGGTGCCCGGGAGGGAGATGCGGTCGTTGCCCGCGCCGGTCAGGACGCAGTCGCTTCCGCCGCCGCCGTCGACGGTGTCGTTGCCGCCGCGGCCGAGGATGAGGTCGTTGCCGGGGGTGCCGGTGAGGCGGTCGTTGCCGGGGGTGCCGAGGATGACGTTCTGGATGTCGACGCCGGTGCAGGGGCCGAAGGTGACGGAGCCGGTGTGGCGGATGCCGGTGAGGCCGGTGGGGGTCTCGGTGTAGGTGAGGGAGGCGCCGCGGGCGACGGTCGCGGGGACCGGGGCGAGGACGGCGGGCTCGCCGTCGACCGTACGCACGGTGGTCGTGCGGCCGGAGCCGGTGATCTCGTAGGAGCCGCGCCCGAGGGAGAGCGTGGCCGCGCCGCCGGTCAACTGGACCTGGGCGGGGGCGGATCCGGGGCCGACGTACACCAGCACGCCCGCGGGGTCGCGGGCGTCGGAGACCAGGACCGTACGGCCGCCGGTGGCGACGACACGGCCGGAGGTGGTGCCGCCGGGGGCCACGTCGGAGAAGCCGTTCAGGGGCAGGAAGGCGCCGCCCGCCGCGCAGGCGATCGTGCCGCCGCGCAACGCGTGCCCGCCGTCGTCGCTGTCGTCGGACCAGAAGACCGGCTTGCGGCCGTCGACGCACTCGGAGCGCGGGGCGAAGGCGAAGCCCTCGTTGTTGAAGTTGGGCATCGCGGCCGGGCGCTCGTAGAGGCCGGTGGCGGCGAAGTCACCGTTGGCGCCCACGGCGAAGGTCGCCGTACGGCCGTTGCAGGTGTCGTCGCACACGGCCCACAACTGGTCGGCCTCGGCGTCGAACTGGAGCTCCATGACGCTCGGGAAGCCGCTGGCGAAGGCGGCGACGCGGGTGAAGCCGCTGCCGGACTGGTCGAGGGCGTACGCGTAGACGCTGCCGTTGCCTTCGAGGCCGACGAAGAAGAGGCCGTCACCGTGGTCGGGGTAGGCGGCCGGGGAGTACGCGGCGCCCGTGTGCTGGTCGCGGAAGCCGTGCGAGGTCAGGTAGCTGTCGGGCACCCAAGTGATGCCCTCGAGGCCGCTGTTGGCGCCGACCGGCGGCAGGTCCGCGGTCAGATTCCACTCGCGGGTGGCGCGCAGCGCGCCGGACCCCGTGCCGGGCGGGTCGAAGCGCAGCACCTCGGGACGGCTCACGCCGCTGACCGCGTTGTCGCGCTCGGTCGAGACGAAGACGCCGCCGGAAGGGCCCGCGCCCGTCAGGGCGACCCCCTCGGCGTCGGGGTCACCGGTCCCGTCCGGGTAGCGCAGCGCCTTGCCCGCGCTCCACCCGTCGGCGGTGTCCGGCGCCCACTTGGCGCCGTCCCACTCCAGCCGGTACAGCGTGGAGGGGCCGTTCCTGACCGCCCACAGCACACCGGGAGTCGGCCCGCCGGAGCCCTCGTACGCCAGACCGCTCAGGTTCGTACCGAAGACGTTCGCGTCGTCGACCGTGGTCACCGAGGAGCCGCCCGGCCACGGGGAGGCCGCGACCTGACCGGCGCACGCGTTGGCCGCGCCCTTCGTGGAGGCGGCCGTCGTCGCGAAGTCGCCCGTGCCGTCGGGGCAACGCCCGTACGTGGTCGCCGCGTGGGCGGTCCAGGAGTACGCGTCGACCAGCGTCGTGCCGTCCGGCAGGAAGAGGCGGGCGGAGTCGGCGCCGCCGAGACCGAAGGCCGACTCGACGTCGAGGGCGAGGAAACCGCCCGGCGCGACCGACGTACCGGCGGGGACCGTGAAGACGTGGGAGTCGTCGTTGTCCTTGACGAGCCAGCCCGATATGTCCACGGACACGGGACTTGTGTTGGTCAACTCGACCCAGTCGCCGGGCGTTCCGCCATTGGACTCGACCTCATTGATTCGCACGGCCGACGAGGGCGCTCCGCAGTCGTTCGCGGCGCCCTTGGTGGAGGCGGTCGTGGTGACGAAAGCGCCGGTGCCGTCGGGGCAACGGCCGTACGTGGTCGCCGCGTGGGCGGTCCAGGAGTACGCGTCCACCAAGGTCACGCCGTCGGGCAGGAAAAGCCGCGCGGAATCCGCGCTTCCCAGCCCGAAGACGGGGTCGACGTCGAGCACGAGAAAACCGCCGGGCGCGATCGACGTACCGGCGGCAATCGTGAACACATGGGAGTCGTCATTGTCCTTGACGAGCCAACCCGACACATCAACAGCAACCGCACCCGAATTGACCAACTCGACCCAGTCGCCCGGCGTTCCGCCATTGGACTCGACCTCATTGATTTTCACGGCGGAAGGCGCCGCGTCGGCCGTCGGCGAAACAGTCGGTGAAACGGTCGGCGAACCGGCCGGCGAAACCGCCGAGGCGGCGGGCGAGGACGCGAGGAAAAAGGGAATCGCGGTCAGGAACGCGACGCCCAGAGTGATTGACGCACGCCATCTCTTATGCAAGATTTGCAAGGCTGTGGGTCCCTCTTCGGTCGGCACGGCGGGAAATGAGCAGGGGTCCCGCGAAGCCTCCGGCAGCCCGGCGAATGGCGGACGAACCGCGGGCGAACGCCAGGTGAGCCTTCGGTTCCACACCGAGCATCACGATCTTGAAACAATTCTGGTCAGACATCAGAAGGCTCAATAGTCTCCGGGTGCACGGCAGTTAACAGTGACTGCCACGTTCCTCGGGGAGCATGCATTGGCCATACACGAGCACGAGGTCGACCGTCGCACGTTGTTCAGAGTCGGCCTGGGCGGAGCGGTCGCCGCCGTCGTCGGTACCGAACTGGCCTTGCCCGGAGCGGCCGTCGCCGCGCCGTCGCCGCAATTCCCGTGGATCATCGACTGCGACACGTGGGGCGCCCGGCCGCCGTCCAGCCCGATCCAGATCACGGGCAACACCACGAACAAGATCATCCTGCACCACATGGCGTTCCCCAACGTCACGGACTACTCGCGCGCCCACGCGGTCCAGCTCGCCAAGGACTGCCAGGACCTGCACATGGACACCAACGGCTGGGCCGACACCGGCCAGCACTTCACCGTCAGCCGCGGCGGCTACGTCATGGAGGGCAGGCACCGCAGCCTGGAGACGCTGGTCACCGGGGAACACCAGGTCACGGCCGCGCACTGCCCCGGTGAGAACGGCAACGCGATCGGCATCGAGAACGAGGGCACGTACATCACGGAGACGCCGCCGCGCGCGCTGCTCGACTCCCTGGTGGAGCTGTGCGTCGCCGTGTGCCGGCAGTTCGACCTGCACGCCTGGGACATCTTCGGGCACTGGGACTTCCGGCTCGGCACCGAGTGTCCCGGCGCCGCCTTCTACGCGCAGTTCCCAACGATCCGCTCGCGCGTCCTGACCCAGATGCGCACGCCCCGGCGGGACATCCCCGCGCGCCGCTGGCCGGACATCTGGCGGTTCGTGGACAGCCAGGTCGTCGGGGTCGCGCAGTACCTGCTCAACAACGCCGGGTACACCGCGCTGACGCCCAACGGCGTCTTCGGCACCGACATGAACGCCGTGGTCGCCGACTTCCAGACCACGCACGGCATTCCGGTCACGCCCGACGCCACCTTCGACACCGCCACGTGGGAAGCGCTGGCGCCCGTACTCGACAAGCACGCCACCGGGCTGCCGGTGAGCGGCCTCCAGTCGATCCTGGCCCTCAAGGGCTTCGCCGGTGTCACGGTCAACGGCACCTTCGACCACGCCACCCAGAAGGCCGTCCAGGACCTCCAGCGGCTGCACGGCCTGCGCCCCAACGGCAAGGTCGACCTGAGCACGTGGTGTGCCGCGGTCGGCGGGTCCGTCCGCGAGGCCTTCTGTTAGCCCGCGCCATACGGGTGCGGTGCACCTGATCTTTTAGGGGCGTTGGGGCCGCCGCCGGGGGCGGAGCCAACGCCCCTACGGGGCACGTCCCGGCCGGGGTCTTACGGCAGGCAGAGGATCAGGATGCACAGGCCCTGGTGCGCTGGCGGCGTCGTCGGGGACGTGCTCGGCGGCGCGGGGTCGGCGGGGGTGGTGGCCGGGGGCGCCGTCGTCGTCGTGCCGGGGTCCGCGGGGGTGTCGGCGGCGGTGCCGGTGCCGGTGTTCACGGCTTGCGTGCCGGTCGACGGGGGCGTCGAAGGAGCCGTCGAGGCGGACGGGGCCGGGCCGGTGGCCGGGGAAGTGGCGGGCAGCGGGGCCGTACCGGCGTTGGTGGCGGCCGGGTGGGTCGCCTGGGTCGTGGGGAGCGCCGGGGTACGGGTGTGCCGCTGGGTGGCGGGCGCGGCGGCGTGCGAGCCCGAAGTCGGTTCCGTGGCCTGCGCGTTGTCGGTGCGCAGCGTCACCGGCGTCACGGTGTCGTACGACGAGGACGCCGTCGTGCCCCGGCCGGAGCCGTGGTTCTGCATGGACGCGACGGTCACGCCGCCGCCGAAGAGGGCCACCGCCGTGGCGACGCCCGCACGGCGCCGGTTCTTCTTCCACCGCTCCAACTGCCGTCGCCGGGCGGCGCGTCCGCCCTGCAAGCGGGGCACGAGCGAGGAGGGCCCGAGGACGGACGCCGTCCCCTCCTCGTCAGCCGCAGCCGAAGCCGCGGCGCCAGCCGAAACCGCAGGCGCGGCCACCGCCACAGGGGCGGCCGGGAAGACGGAGGGCTCCGGTATGTACGCGGCGGGCTCGTACGGGGCCGGGTCCGCGTACGAGACCGGAGCCGGGTCCGCGTACGACGCCGGGTCCGCGTACGAGACCGGTGCCGCGTCCGTCTCCGGCGCGTAGGCGCCGCAACCCGGGCACACCAGCGCCCCGTTGACGGAGCGGCGGCACGTGTAGCAGTAATCCATTCGTGGTCTTTCTCCGCTGGCTTCGCGGCCGAGGGTGGGCCGCAGGGATGTCCACGTCCCCCGCGAAGGGGCAGCCCGACCGAAACTAACAGCTGTAACGGGAGGGGTTGCAAGCGACCTGTGTGTTTTTTGAAAAGCCGCGCCGCCTCCTGGGCGGCAATATCCCGACGTGCCCGCCAAATGCGGACGTTCCGCACCCGCGTCAACGACGTGAAGTGCGGCAGGCCGCGCCGCCCACGGTGCCGTTCGGGCGCAATCCGCCCGCGCACCGGCAACCCGATGTCCTCACCTACGTTTTCGTTCATCTCATCGACGGCAAAAACCCATAGCGTGATGCGCCATGGAGAATCAGCAAACCAGTGCCGCCTCGGGGATAACGCGACGCGGCCTCATCGTCGGCGCCGTCGCCGCCGGACTCACCGCGACCGCCGGAACCGCGAGCGCGCAAACGAGCCGACAGGGCACATCGGGACAGGCCGGGAGCGCACCGGCGTTCACTCCGCCGGAATCGGCGAAATACCCCGGTTACGCCGAATACAAGCCGCCGAATTACCAGTTGGCCGTTCCGGGGGAATCCCTCGTGGCGGGCCGCGCGGACTACCCGGTCGCGCCGGGTATCGTCCTCACCTCCTTCGACACATTCGGCCGCACCGGCTGGACGCGGGTCCATGTGCTCAACGCCGATCTCGGCAACGCGTCGGTCGGCGTGGACCTCGTCGCGGACAAGGTGAGCGATCCGCGTCCGCTCGCCCAGGCGGCGAACGCGCAGCACGCCGTGGCCGCCGTCAACGGCGACTATTTCGACATCACCGAGACCTTCGCGGCCGAGGGCCCGGAAATCCAGGACGGCACGCTCCGCAAGGGCACGAACAAGACGGCGACCGTCGCGGCGATCGGCGCCGACCGGGTGGCCCGGCTGGCCGACCTGGTGCTCACCGGTACGGTCACGGTCGCCGGGACGCGACGGCCGCTCACCGCCCTCAACTCGCCCTCGGTGCCCGCCGACGGCGTCGCCGCGTACACCCCGGAGTGGGGCGCCGGGCGCCGCACGCTCATCCAGGACGCGGGCCCGTACACCGAACTCGTCGTCGCGGGCGGGAAGATCACCGCCGTCAACGCCCAACTCACCGACACCGCGGTGCCGGAGGGCGGTCTCGTCGTGCTCGGCCGGGGCGCGGCGGCGGCCCAACTGGCCGCCGCCGAGCCCGGTGACGCCGTCACCGTCGACTTCGCGCCGCGGACGAACGCGCCCGTCGCGCTGCGCACCGCGCTCGGCAGCGGCGAGGTGCTGGTGCGCGGCGGCACGGCGATCGACTTCCCGCCGAGCACCGGCAACGACGCGGCCAAGCCGCGCACCGCCATCGCGTGGCTGGACGGCGGCCACCGCCTGCTGCTCGTCGCGATCGACGGCTCGGCCAACTTCTCCGCCGGGCTCAGCTTCGACGACACCGCCAAGCTGCTGGTGCGGCTCGGCGCCACCGAGGCGTTCATGCTCGACGGCGGCGGCTCCACCGAGATCGTCGCCCGCAGGCCCGGAGACACCGGGGCCGGAGTCGTCAACACCCCCTCGGACGGCGGCGAGCGGCCCGTGCCCAACGGCGTCGGCCTCTTCGCCGCCCGCAAGGGCTCGGGACGGCTGCGCGGCCTCGACGTACGCCCGCGCGCCGACCGCGTCGTGCCGGGGCTGACCGTGGACGTCGCGGCGGCGGGCTACGACGAGACGTGGGCGCCGGTGCCGATCGACGAACACCGCGACCCCGTACGGTGGTCGGCCTCGCCCGGCTCCCTCGGCACCGCGCGCGACGGCGTCTTCCGCGCCAGGAAGCCCGGCGCGGGAACGCTGCGCGCCCGTACCGGGGACGCGGACGGCGCGCACGAACTGCGGGTCCTCGGCGACCTGCACCGGCTGGCGTTCACCGAGCGGGCCGTCACCATCGACCCCGGCGCGACCGCGTCGGTCAGCCTGACCGGATACGACGCGGACGGTTTCGACGCGCCCGTCGCGCCGCGTGACGTCCGACTCGCCTACGACAAGGCCCTGATCACGGTGGCCGCGCAGCCCGACGGCAGCCTCCGGATCACCGGTGACGCGGGCGCGGTCGGCAAGGCCACCGTCCTGACGGCGACCGTGGGGGGCGTGACGGCCCGGCTGCCGGTGACGGTCGGCCTGGTCGACGTGTCGCTGGCCGAGTTCGAGCCGGCCGAGAACTGGACGGCGCTGGCCGCGCGGGGCACGGCGTCGGTCGCCTTCGTCGCCGCCCCCGACCGGCCGGGCGCGGCGGCCGACAACCACGCGCTGCGGCTCACGTACGACTTCACCGGGCAGACGAGTACGTCGGCGGCATACGCGGTGGCCGGCGGCGGTCCGATCACGCTGCCCACGGGCACGAAGCGGATCGCGCTGTGGGTCAACGGCGACGGCAACAACCACTGGCTGCGCTGCATGATGTACTCGCAGGGCACCACCAATGTGCCGTTCACGCTCGCGCTGACCGTGGACTGGACGGGGTGGCGGCGGGTCGTCGGGGACCTCCCCGCCGGGTACTCGGAGCCGGTCACGCTGCTGCGGATCTACATCGCGGAGACGTCGCAGACCAACAAGAACGCGGGGCGGCTCGACTTCGACGGGCTCGCCGCGCAGGTCGGGCAGCAGCCGGACACCTCGCAGGCCCCGCAGCCCGACCCGTACGTGGTCGAGCAGGGCGGACTGCCGGACCGGCGGTGGACCTTCGCGGTCCTGTCCGACCTGCACGTCAGCGCGGCGGCCGGGCTCGACTCCTTCTCCGGGCGGCAGGCGGTGACCGCGCTCGGCCAGGCCGTCGCGACCCGGCCGGACTTCCTGCTGATCAACGGCGACTTCGTGGACAACAACAACCCCGAGGACTTCGCACTCGCCAACGGGCTGCTGCGCGACCACGTACCCGCCGGGCTGCCGGTGTACTGGACGCCCGGCAACCACGAGGCGGGGCTGTCCGCGACCGGCGGCCTCGACGCGTTCCTCGCCGTGACCGGCCGCCCCAACCGGCAGGTCTTCGACCACAAGGGGACCCGTTTCATCCTGCTGGACTCGCACACCGGCGACATGCGGACCTCGGACTGGGACCAAGTGCCGCTGCTCCAGGCCGAGTTGGCGAAGGCGGCCAGGGACCGGTCGGTGACCGGTGTCGTGCTGTCCTTCCACCACCCCTTGCGGGACCCCTCGGGCGCGGGCGCCTCACAGCTCGCCGACCAGCTGGAGGCCGGGCTCCTCCAGAAGTGGCTGGCCGACTTCCGGGAGACCTCCGGCAAACCGGTCGCGCTCTTCACCGGCCACGCGCACACCGCGTCGGTCACGCGGACCGACGGCGTCCTGGAGGTCACCACCCCGGCCGTGGGCAAGACGCCCTACAGCTCGCCCGACCAGGGCGGCTTCTTCGGCTGGATGCACGTCGGCGTCGACCCCAGGCCCGCGCGCGTCCGGGCCGGGCAGCCGAGCCCGCGGACCCGCGAGTGGCTGCGGGCCGAGAGCCGCCCGGTCATCGACGGGATCGAGCTGACGGCGGACGGTCCCGTGCCCGTCGGCACGTCGGCCGCTCTGGCGGCCACCGGCATCACCAGCGAGTTCGGGCTGCGCTTTCCGCTGCGCTACCCCGCCACGGTGGTCTGGTCGGGGTCCGCGGGCGTCCTGGTCACCGACTCGCCCTCCGAGGCCAAGGCCGCCAAGCGCCGTCCCGGGACCCTCGCGGTCCTGGACCCGACGACCGCCACGCTCACCGCGCTGCGGCGCGGCACGGTCACGGTGACGGTCGCCTCGGGCGGCCTGACGGCGTCGGCGACGGTGACGCTGAAGTAGCCGCTACGTACCCGCGTACGCCGATCCGTACGCGGGCCCGGCACGCCTTGTGAGGTCCCGCCCCCCGCGGCGGGGCCTCACTTCACCTCGTTGCCTTCGGCGTCCAGGGAGTGCTCCTGCCAGTACTTGTCCCACTTGTCGTCCACGTGCCGGGGGACCTTGCCCTTCGGGTAGCGCACGAAGCCCTTCGGCGGCTCCTCCTTGTCCGACACGCAGGCCCCGCCGCCCGCCGGGGGCCCGACCGACGCCACCGGGTACTCCCCGCCCGAGCACATCGCGTCCTGCATGCTGCACGCCGAGCCGAGCCCCATGAAGGCGACGCCCGCGAGGGACAGTCCGATCAGGGTGAGCCGGGGGCCGGCGGGAATCCGGGGCCGACGGGGATGGTTGGTCTGCACGGCGCTGCCGCCTCTCGCGTAGGTGATCTTCGCTCCTGGACCAGTGTGGCCGCGCGGATGTGTCCGAATCATCCGTGCTCGTACTCAGGTCGCGGTGGGTACGGAGTGCGGGGGCGGCGGGCGGGCGTGAGTATGGACGGAAACGTGGGAGGCGTGCTGTGCCGCTGGAATCCGAGCCGTTGCGGAAGCTGGGCTTCCTGACCATCGGGCTGTTCGACGAGGCCGACCCCCGGCGGGGGCACGAGTCGACGCTGGAGATCATCGAGCTGGGCGAACGGCTCGGCTTCGACAGCGCGTGGGTGCGGCACCGGCACCTCCAGTACGGGATCTCCTCGCCGGTCGCCGTGCTGGCGGCGGCGAGCCAGCGCACCCGCAGGATCGAGCTGGGCACCGCCGTCATCCCGCTGGGCTGGGAGAATCCGCTGCGGCTGGCCGAGGATCTGGCGACGGTCGACATCCTGTCCGGCGGACGGCTCAACCCCGGCGTCAGCGTCGGGCCGCCCACGCACTTCGAGCAGGTCGGGCCCGCGCTCTACCCGGACACCGCCGACGCCGAGGACTTCGGCTACCCGCGCGTCCGGCGGCTGCTGGACTTCGTACGCGGCGAGCGCGCCACCGACTTCAGCGGCGTCGAGGGCATCGAGGTCTTCTCCGACCGCGTCCAGCCGCACTCCCCCGGCCTCGGCGGCCGTCTCTGGTACGGCGGCGCGAGCCTGCGGTCGGCGCGGTGGGCGGGCGAGAACGGCATGAATTTCCTGACGAGCAGCGTCGTCAAGGCGGAGGAGCCGGAGAAGGACGCGGAGTCGGCGAAGGCGGCGGAGGCCGAGGCGGCAGAGGCGGCCGAGGCGGCGGTGACGGGCCCGGCGCCGGACTTCGCCGACATCCAGCTCTCCCACATCAGGACCTTCCGCGCCCACCACCCCGACGGCGACCGCGCCCGCGTCTCGCAGGGCCTCGTCGTCATCCCGACCGACAGCGCCACGCCCGCGCAGCGCGCCCGCTACGAGGAGTAAGCCCGCAAGCGCCTCCCGCGCACCACGGCTCCGCAGGGCCCGGCGCGCATGCTCTTCTCCCCCGACTTCGTCGGCCCCTCGGCCCGGCTCGCCGAACGCCTCCACGCCCACGCCGCCTTCCGCGAGATCGACGAGGTCGCCTTCGCCCTGCCCTTCACCTTCGCCCACGAGGACTACGTCCAGATCCTCACCGACCTCGCCGGCGCCCTGGGCCCGGCCCTGGGCTGGCGCCCGGCTCAGTCCTCGTAGCCGTGCCTCGACAGCGGGGCCGCGGTACGGGACGCGTGGGCGGACTGCCAGATGTCGAGGGACTCGGCGGCCTCCTGGGCGTCCGCGCGGGCCCGGCGCGGCGCCGAACCCGGAGGTCCGCACGGCGCGGCGCCGAACCCGCGCGGGCCCGGCGCCGCACCCGGCGGACCCGCCGCTACATCCGGGACGCCACGTCCGACCGGAGCTGCGGCAGCATCGCGTAGAGCTTGTCGCCGGGGCACTCGGTGACGTTGAAGTCCCGGTGCCCGAAGATCTGCGTCGGCGCGAGGCCGTACTTGTAGCAGATGTACGAGCAGAGGCTGACGAGGCTGGCGTAGAGGATCGACGGCGGCGCGACCGAGGTGTACGTGCCGTTGTTCTCGATGCCGATGCCCTGCGTGTTCTGGCCGACGGTGTGGGCGCCGACGACCATGTTGCTGCCCGCGAGCAGCCGTTCCAGGCTGCGGTGGCGGCCCTCCATGATGATGCCGGTCCGGCTGATGGTGAAGTGGTTGCCGGTGTCGATCCAGCCGTTGGTGTCCATGTGCAGGTCCTGGATCTCGTGCGCGATGGCGAACGAGCCGGACGTGCCGGAGTCGGCGGTGTTCGCGAACGCGGTGTGGTGCACGACGATCTTGTTGGGGTTGTTCCCGGCCAGGCTGACCGGGGAGGACGGCGGGCGGGCGCCCCACGCCGTGGTGTCGAACATGTTGGGCTCGGGGACGATCCGCGCGGCGGAGGCGGAGGCGGGCGCGGCGCCGACGATCACGGCTCCCGCGCTCGCGCCGAGCACGGCGGCCGAGGCGAGGAAGCGGCGGCGGGACAGGGCGGCGCGGGACTTGTCCGTGCCGGACTGGGCGGTGCGGGGCATGGCGAAGTGCTCAGGGACCGACATGTGTGCTCCCGTGGTGGGGGTGAGGGAGAGCGTCAAATTCCGTGCGGGCAGCTGCCGTTGGAACTTAATGCCAAGTAACCACCGCAGAACAGAGTGCGGATGAAACTTTCCTCCATACGGCGGAGCGTGACGCGGCGCCGGGCGCGGGGCGGACACGGGGCGGGGCGCGCGGCGGACGGGCGCGCGCCACGGGTGCCGCCCTCGGCCCCGCGGCATGCATTTCCCCGCTCGATTGAATCTGTTCAATGAATCCGACAAGTCCACCCCCTTGACGTCTGACGATTCTCGGCCATAGCGTCCGCCCGGAACTTAAAACGTTTCATACGAGGAGACGCGCACCATGACCGACGACGCCAGCCACGCCGACGACAGCCGCCCGGACACCGGTGTCGCCCGCCGCCGCGTCCTCCAAGCCGGAGCCGCCGCGGGCGCGGCCCTCACGTGGGGCGCGGCCACCGGCACCGCGCACGCGGCCGAAGGGGCGAGCGCGGCGGGCAGCGCCTCCGCGCACCCGGCCCCGTGCCGACCCGGCGCCCCCGGCTCCGCCTCCTGGTTCAGCGCCCCGCCCGCCCCCGTCCGGCCCAAATTCCGCTGGTGGTGGCCGGACGGGCTGGTCGAGCCCGCCGAGATCCGCCGCGAGATCGACCAGATCGCGGACGCCGGTTTCGGCGGCGTCGAGATCGCCGCGGTCCACCACAGCGTGGACGACCCGGCCGTCCTGGACACCGCGCACCACGGCTGGGGCAGCGCGAGCTGGGTCGCCGGGATGGAGGCCGCGCTGGAGCAGGCCGACCGCCGCGGCCTGACCGTCGACCTCACCGCGGGCCCCGCCTGGCCGACCGCCGTCCCCACGATCACCCCGGACAGCCCGGCCGCCGTACAGGAACTCGCCTACGGTGTCGTCGCGTTGGCCGCCGGGGCCCGTTACGAGGGACCCGTCCCCGCCCCCGTCGTCGCCGCCGACCCGGCCGCCGCGAAGGCCACGCTGCTCGCCGTGCAGGCGGTCCGCGTCGACACCGCCAACAGCACCCGCAAGGAGACCGGCCTCGACCCGGCCACCCTGGTGGACCTCACGCGCACGGTCACCAACGGCGCCGTCACCTGGACCGCGCCCGACGACGGCGGGTCCTGGCTGCTCTTCGCCCACTGGCTGCGCGGCACCGGCCAGACCCCCGAGGCCGGGCCGCACACCGCGCCGACCGCGTACGTCGTGGACCACTTCAGCCCCGCCGGCACCCGCGCGATCACCGACTTCTGGGAGTCGGACCTGCTGACCCGCCCGGTGCGCCGGCTGATCGCCCGCGCGGGCGGCGCCCTCTTCGAGGACTCCATCGAGCTGGAGTCGCGCGCCCTGCTGTGGACCCCGGCGCTGCCCGCCGAATTCGCCCGGCGCCGCGGCTACGACCTGCTGCCGTACCTGCCCGCGCTGCTGCTCAACAAGAGCAACCAGGTCTACGCGTACGGCGCCGCGCTGACCGTCCGCGTACGCCACGACTTCTGGCAGACGGTCTCGGAGCTGTACAACACCCACCACGTCACCGCGATCAAGAAGTGGGCGAGCACCTTCGGACTGAAGCTGCGCGCGCAGCCGTACGGGCTCCAGACCGACGCCATCGCGACCGCCGCGCTCCTGGACATCCCCGAGGGCGAGTCGCTGGGCTTCAAGAACCTGGACGACTACCGGTGCCTGGCCGGCGGGCGGGACATGGCGGGCAGCACCATTCTGTCCTGCGAGTCGGGCGCGTACACCGGCGGCGCGTACAGCACCACCTGGCAGAAGTTCCTGCGCACGATGGGCGGCGCGTACGCGGCCGGGGTCAACCAGACGGTGATCCACGGCTTCTCGTACGCGGCCCTGCCCGGTGTGGCCTGGCCGGGATACGCGGCCTTCACCCCGTACCACGGCGGTGTCGGCTACGGGGAGTCGTGGGGACCGCGGCATCCGACGTGGCGTCACATCGCCGACATGTCGGGCTACTTGGCCCGTGTGCACCAGGTCCTGCAAGCGGGGAAGCCGCGCCAGGACGTGGCGATCTTCCGGCAGACCGGCTACACCGCGACCGGCATCGGCGCGTCCTGGTTCACCTCGACCGGCATACCGCTGGGCTGGAACCACCAGTTCATCAGCGAGCCGCTGCTGAGCCTGCCGTCGGCGCGGGTGACCAACGGGGTGCTGGCGGCGGGCGGACCCGCGTACCGCGCCCTGTTCGTGGAGGCCGACTTCTTCGCCGGGTCCACCTGCACGCTGCCGGTCGAAGTCGCCGAGAAATTCCTGGCGTTCACCAAGGCCGGGCTGCCGATCGTGCTGCTCGGCGACTGGAGCACCGCGACCGTCCCCGGCCTGGACACCGGCGGGCAGGACGCCCGACTGCGCGCGGTGCTGGCCCAGTTGCTGGCCCAGCCGCGCGTCCGGCAGATCACCGACAAGACCGCGGTGGGCGCCGCGCTCGCCGACCTCGGCGTGACACCGCTCGTCTCGTACGCGACCAGTTCCACGCTGCTCAACGCCCACCGGTACGCGGACGGCGTCGACTACTTCTACTTCTGCAACGGCAAGCACGCCGAGACGGTCAAGCCGCCGGTCGCCGCCGTCGACCACGAGGTGACCCTGCGCCGGGGCAGCACCCGCCACGTCCCGTACCTGCTGGACCTGTGGACCGGACGCGTGCGGCGGATCGGCACGTACACCGAGAACGGCGACACGGTCACGCTGCGCGTCGCGCTCCAGCCCGGCGAGACCATGGTCGTCGCGCTCGGCGTGCCCGGCCTGTTCGGCGACCGCACGGGCAGCGGCCCGCACGCGGTGTCCACCACCGCGGACACCGTGCTCTTCGCCGACGGGCGGCTGACCGTACGCGGCTCCGCCGACGGCGAGTACGTCACCGAGCTGTCCCAAGGCCGCCGCACGGTGCGCAGCCGGATCTCCGGCGTGCCGCAGCCCACCCAGCTCACGGGCTGGCGGCTGGACGTCGAGGACTGGCAGCCGGGCGCCACCGCCACCGAGACGAGGGTCGTGCGCCGCGCGCTCACCCTCGACGCGCTCGCCGCCTGGCCCGACATCCCCGCGCTCGCCGACGTCTCCGGCATCGGCCGCTACCGCACCACCGTCCGCCTCGGCCGCGCCTGGACCGGCGGCCACGGCGCCCTGCTCGACCTCGGCACGGTCTACGACACCTGCCGCGTGACGGTCAACGGCCACCGCCTCGACCCCGTCGACCACATCAACCCCGTGGTGGACCTGGGCGGTTGGCTGCGCCAGGGCGACAACACCATCGAGGTCGAGGTCGCCACCACCCTCGGCAACCGGCTGCGCGTCAGCGATCCGGGCGTCTACGGCGGATCGCCGCGCCAGCCGTACGGCCTGGTCGGTCCGGTGCGGCTGCTCCCGTACGGGGAGGCGCGGATCGGCTGACCGCGCGCGTCAACGGCCTCAGGAGCAGCGGTAGGTGAAGGTGTACGACCCCGACTGCCGCTGCGGGGAGAGCACTTCGAGGGTCGCGGTCGCCTGGAGCGTGCCGCGGCCGTCGAAGGACCACAGCAGCACGACATCCGTACTGCGCCGCCCCTTCGCCACCCGCTGCCGCAACTCGTCGGACAGTGTGCCGTCGCTGCGCCGCCACCGGTAGCGCACCGTTCCCGCGTCCCCGCTGGTCCGCAGCGTGCCCACCACCTTCGCCGTACTGTGGCAGCCCTGGACGGCGGTGTCGTTGCGGACACTGACGCCGTCGACCTTCACCGAGCCCGGCCAGTGCTGCCACAGCAGATACGCCACCACCCCGAGCAGCACCAACAGCGCGAGCAGCCAGCCGCCCAACGCCCGTTTCCGGCGCGGCTCTTCGGGCGGCAGCACCGGCTCCCCCGGCCGCACGGTGCCGTGCCACACGGCGGCGGTCCGCTCCGTACCGACCGACGGCTCGGGCCCTTCGGGCACCCCGGGCCCGAAGCGGCGCAGCCCGGGCGCGAAGGTCTCCGCCTCCGGGACCTCGCTGGACCAGGAGTCGGGGTCGAGTACGGTCGCGCCGTCCGGCTCCTCGGTGCCGCCCGCACCGCGGAAGCCGAGGTCGCTGAGCCGGAAGGTGCCGCCGTCCGGCGCGGCGGGGGCGGGGGCGGGGGTGGCCTGCGGCCGGGTGCTGAAGTGCAGGCGTGGGTCACGGCTCTGGTCGCGGTCACGGTCGTGCGGCATGGGCGGGTTCCTTGGCGGAGGGCCGAAGTGCGGGTCAGCAGGCGTCGATCGTCTGTGAGGAGCCGTTCCCCTTGCCCGCGGCGGGCGTCGAGGAGACGGTGAGCGTCCAGCCGGGGAAGCGGCTGACGCCGAACGCGTGAGTGTAGGACTGGGTGGAGGACGTCTCGCCCTTGGGGATCGGGTACGACTCGGTGACCGCTCCCGACACGAGTCCCGACGCCGTGGTGTGCGCCCAGGTGAGGACCAAGGTGCCGTCGTCGGCTCCGTTGCCCTGCACGGTGACCGCCGCGACCGCCGTGTGTCCGGCGCCCGCGCTACAGATGAACCGCACGATGGCGACCGAGTCCACGACCAGCGCGGGTGGCGTCGTCGTGGTCGGCGGCGTCGTCGGCGGCGTCGTGGGCGCCGTGGTGGGGGGCGTCGATGTCGGCGCCGATGTCGGCGGGGGATCGACCGGCGCCGTCGTCGTCGTACCGCTCGGTGAGGCGCTGTCCGAGGCGGACGGGGACGGGGACGCGGACCCCGATGCCGAGGGGGACGCGGACGGGGAACCGGACGCCGGGGTGCCGGTCGCGGGGGCGACGGGCTGGCCGGAGACCAGGGAGGTCAGGGCCGAGGGGGTCGAGGCGGCGGTGACCTCGTCGGAGGGACCGTCGCCGCCGGTGGCCACCGCGGTCACGACGAGCCCGGTGGATATCAGGACGGCCGCGACCGCGCCCGCCACCAGTTTGGCGCGCCGCCCGAAGCGGGCCGGGCGTACCGGGCGGTGCCGCTCCAGCGCGACCAGGGCGTCGCCCGGTGCCGCCGCGCCCGGAGTCGGCGCGGGGGCCGCGCCCGAGGCGACGCCCGCCCCCTGCCCGAGTTGCGTGTGCGCGAAGGCCGTCGTCCCCGAGGCGGCGCTGCCGCCGCCGAACGGCAGCAGCAGCGGCAACAGGGCCACGAGCGCGGCGAGTTTGCGCTGCCCGCGCTCCTCCCAGTCCTCGCCGTACGCGGCGCCCGCCACCGCCTGGAGCTCCGCGACGAATTCGGCCGCGCTCTGCGGGCGTTCCTGCGGGGTCTTGCCCAGACCGCGGGTGACCAGACCGCGCACCGGCTCCGGCACCCGCTCGTCGGGGATGGGCGCTTCGGCGTGCTGCACGGCCAGTTCGAACATCGTCGAGCCGGAGTACGGCTTACTGCCGGTCAGGCACTCGTAGAAGGTCGCGGTGGCCGCGTACACGTCGGTCGCCGGGGTGGCGGGGCCGCCCGCCCACTGCTCGGGCGCCATGTACGACGGCGTGCCCGCGACCGCGCCCGTCTCGCCGCTGCGCACCGCGACGCCGAAGTCCACCAGCTTGGACACGCCGTCCGTGGTGACCAGCACGTTCGCGGGCTTGTAGTCGCGGTGCACCACACCCGCCGCGTGCGCGGCGGCCAGGCCGAGCAGCGAGCCCTTCAGCACCGCGAGCGCCGGTTCCGGATCGGTCGCGCCCTCCTGCCGCAGCAGCGCGTGCAGCGCGATGCCGTCGACCAGCTCCATCACGATCGCGGCGTTCCCGCCGTCCTCCACGTACTCGTAGAAGCGCGCGATGTACGGCGAGTGCAGGCCGCCGAGGAGTTCCGCCTCGGCGCGGAAGGCGGTGCGAAAGCGCGGGTCGCCGCCGAGGGGTCCCGCGAGGTACTTGACCGCCACCGCCGTCCCCGTGGCGACGTGCGTGGCCAGCACGACCCGGCCGGACGCGCCCGCGCCGAGGTCACGTTCGTGTCTGTACCCGGGCACGCTCCACAGCCCGTCCCCGCCCGTACCGCCGTAGCCCGTGCCGCTGTGGCCCGTACCGCCGCCGCTCGCGGGCGTGCCGCCGTAGCCCGTGGCCGGGTCGTACGCCGGTCTGCCGGAGCCGTCGTTTCCGTCCATCGTGTGCCGTCCCCCTCATCCGCCCCTGCCCGCCCCCCGGCGGCCGTCGCCGCGCTCACGCGCGCTCGTAGGCGTCGACGCAGATTACTGCGGCCGGGGTTCCCCGGCACCCCCTGGCGGGACCGGAGGGTCGAACAGACCGCCGTGTTCACCGGCACCGTGAAGGCCGTGGTCCCCTTCGCCGCGGAGATCGACCTCGGCTCGGTCTGACCGGCGGTGCCGGACTCACGTGGTGGCGTGCATGTGGTGGAGCAGAAGGAGAGCGGCGACGGCGTTGGCCGAGTGGATCTCGCCGCGCTCGATCAGGGTCGGGACCGAGGACAGGGGGACCCATTCGCGGCGCTCGGACTCGAAGTCGTCCTCGGGGTGGCCGATGTGTTCCGCGGTGGTGGACCAGTAGACGTGGTGGCGGCCGTCGGTGAGGCCGTTGGAGGGCTCGACGGTCAGCAGGTGGCGGAGAGGGCCGGGGCGCCAGCCGGTTTCCTCGAGCATTTCACGGGCGGCCGCGGCTTCGACGTCCTCACCGTGCTCGACGACACCGGCGGCCAGTTCCCAGCCCCAACTGTCGGTGATGAAGCGGTGGCGCCACAGCAGGAGGGCTTCGCCTGCTTCGTTGACGGTGGTGGCCAGGGCGACCGGCCGCTGGCGGATGAGGTAATGATCGAGATGACGGCCGCGCAGGCGCTGTGGTTCCTGGCCCTGGGCGAGGGTGAGGGCGGTGAGGCTGTGGGCGGCGGCCTGCTCGGGGTTGCCACGGCCGAGGTCGGCGGTGGCGAGCGTGGCCAGACGGTGCACGGAACCGCGCGCGTGCGCCTGGGCGCGTACGGCTTCGGCAGCGTAGGTCCGGGCCGGGGTCCAGTCGCGCAGGCTGATGAGGCTGCCTGGTCGCCCATGCGGGAGAACGCCTTGGCCTGCATCGCGTACAGGTCGGTCGCCAGCGCGGGCGACATGTCGGCGCCGTCACCGGAGGCTTTTGCGAGGCGGAGCGCTTGGTGGAAGTACCGCTGCGCGAGGCCCTGCGCGTCGGAGTCGTACGCGCAGATCCCGGCGACCGCGACCAGGCCGCCCACCGTCGTGCCGAATTGCGATCACGAGTGGGTCGGATGGTCGGGCAAGATTCGCTGCCGGAAGTGCGGGGCGACGCAGTAGCGTGTTCGGCCCCGAAGCGGTCGCCTCGGGGACCTTTCGTCGGAGGTGCCCGGATGCCACGTACCGAATGGGACGCGCTGCCGTCCGCCGTACGGGTAGCGGTGGGTGGGTACGTGGGGGCGGTGACGGGTTGGGTGCCGGTGGCGGAGGGGCTGACGTGCCAGACCGCCGCCGTACTGGCCACCGCGGACGGGCGGGTGTTCGTCAAGGGCGTTCCGGTCTCGGACACGGACGGGGTTGTCGGCCAGGACTGGGAAGTCGCGGCGAATCCGCTGGTCGCCGGGGTGGCACCGTTGTTGCTGGCCCGGGTGACGGTCGCCGGGTGGGATGTGCTGGTATTCGAGTACATCGACGGTCGGCACGCCGACCTCACCCCGGGCTCCGCCGACACGGCACTGGTCGCGCGGGCGCTGGCGCGTATGCAGGAGGTGACCGCGGACGGCTTGGCGCCGCGGTTGGGTGACCGCTACGCGCACGTTCTGTCGGATGACGAGCAACTGCTGCTGGCCGGGGACGCGTTGCTGCACACGGATACCAATCCCCACAATCTGCTGATCGGCGCGAGCGGCGCGCGCGTCGTGGACTGGGCCATGGTCGCTTCCGGGCCCGCCTGGGTGGACGTGGCGCTCACCGCGGTGCGGTTGATGGAAGCCGGTTGGCCGGACGAGGCCGCTCTGGCCTGGGCCGGGCGGTTCCCGTCCTGGCGGAGCGCCGACCCCGTGGCCGTGGCCGCGCTCGTCGCGGGCGTCTGCCGGGACTGGGAAGCACGTCTCGGACCCGACGCCGCGCGGCCGAGCAACTTGCGGTATCAGGCGCTGCTCGGCACTGCGGCGGGAACGCGGGCTCGGCGTTTCGCTCGGGACGACGGTGTGGGGTGAGCCGGCCGTCGGCTCGGTCTGAACCGCGGAGCCGCCGGGGTCAGGGCGGGCCAGGTCGGGTCAGGGCGGGTCAGGTCAGGCGGCCGGATTTCAGGTCGTGTTCGAGGCGTTGGCCCTCGATGTCGGGGTCGGGGATGTATGTGGAGAACCACTGGGGGTGGTACCAGACCTTGGAGCGGACGATGGCGAGGACGGCGGGGACGAGGGTGAGGCGGACGACGAAGGCGTCGAGGAAGACGCCCGCGGCGAAGCTGAAGCCGATGGCCTTGATGGTGGGGTCGTCGGTGAACATGAAGGCGACGAAGATGAAGAACATGATGAGGGCCGCGGCGGTGACGACGCGGGCGGACAGGCCGGTGCCGCGCTGCACGGCCCGGCGGGCGTCGCCGTTCTTCGTGTACTCCTCCTTGATGCGGGAGACGACGAAGACCTCGTAGTCGCTGGACAGGCCGAAGATGATGGCCAGCATGATGATCGGCAGGAAGCTGATCGTCTCGGTCGGCGTGATGCCGAAGATCCGCTGGCCCCAGCCCCATTGGAAGGTCGCCACCTGGGCGCCGAGGGCCGCGGCCATCGACAGCAGGAAGCCGAGGATGGACTTGATCGGCACCAGGATGGTGCGGAAGGCGAAGGTCAGCAGGATGAAGGCCAGGCCGACCACGACGATCAGGAAGACCGGCAGCGCGCTGGACAGTTTGGCCGAGACGTCGATGTTGGAGGCCGTGGTGCCGCCGACGAGGATGTCGGTGCCGGTCTGACCTTCGAGCTGCTGTCGGTCGTCGCGCAGGGTGTGCACGAGGTCGGCGGTGGCGGGGTCGTTCGGCCCGGTCTTGGGGATCACGCGGATCAGTGAGACCCCGTTCTTGGAGGCCAGCGGCGTCACCTTGACGACGCCCGGCACCTTGGTGAGCCGCGCCGCGATGGCCGCGGTGTCCGCCGGGCTGCTGGTGTTCTGCGCGACGATCAGCAGCGCGCCGTTGAAACCGGCGCCGAAGCCCTCGGTGGTGAGGTCGTACGCCTTGCGCTGGGTGGTGCTCTTCGGCTGGGAGGCGCTGCTGGGCAGGCCGAGCCGGATGTCGAGGGCGGGGATGGCCAGCACGCCGAGCAGGGCGACGCCGCCGATCAGTACGAGGATGCGGTGGCGTACGACGAAGCGGGCCCAGCGGGCGCCGTTGGGGCTGTCCGGGTCGGCGGCCGAACGGCGGGCGACCCGCTCCGCGCGGGCGCCGAGCCAGGGCAGCCGGGTGAATGTGGCGACCTTGGTCCCGGCGAAGCCGAGCATCGCGGGCAGCAGGGTCAGCGCGATGAGCAGCGCGACGGCGACCGAGGCCGCGGCGGCCAGACCCATGACGGTGAGGAACGGGATGCCGACGACGGTGAGCCCGCACAGCGCGATGATCACGGTGAGCGCGGCGAAGACGACGGAGCTGCCCGCCGTGCCCATGGCCAGCGGCACGGACTCCTCGGGCGTCATGCCGTTGAGCAGGTTCGTACGGTGCCGGGACAGGATGAACAGGCCGTAGTCGATGCCGCAGGAGAGCCCGAGCATCAGCGCGACGGTGGTGGAGGCCGAGGCGATGGTGACCACGGACGCGACGGCCGTGATGGCCATCAGCGTGGTGACGACGCCGATGATCGCGCCCAGGATCGGCATGCCCGCCGCGGCGAACGCCCCGAAGGTGATCATCAGGATGAAGAAGGCGACGATCAGGCCGATGAGTTCGGGCAGCTCGGAGATCACCTGCCGCCAGCCCGGATAGACGCTGCCGTTGTACTCGACCTGGACGCCGTCCGCCCGTACGGGCTTCATCGCGTCGTTGAACAGGTCGAGGTTGGCGTCCTTGACGTCGGTGGCCGCCGCCGACCACTGCACCTGGCCGAGCGCGATCTTGTCGTCCTGCGAGACGAGCTTGCCCTGGAACGGGTCGACGACGTTGGAGACCTGAGGGACCGTCCGCAGCTTGGTCATGGCCGACTCGATCACCTTCATGGTGGCCGGGTCGGTGACCTTCCTGCTGCCCTGGGTCGTCGCGAAGACGATGGTGCTCTGGCCGCCGCTGAAGGCGGGCAGCTTGGCGGACAGGACGTCGGACGCGTTCTGCGCCTCGGTGCCGGGGATCGTGAAGTTGTCGTTGGTCTTCCCGCCGCTGATCTGGGCGGCGGCGATGGCGACCACGGCCGCCACCAGCCACAACGCCAGGACCAGCCGTCGGCGCCGGAAGGCGAGCCGGGCGAGTCGGTACAAATAGCTTGACATGGGTACATATCTCCACGGCCGGTTCGGGTAGCGCACGCCGAGCCTGACGTTAAGCATTCACTAGCCGCAGGTCAAGTAAATCGCTTGCCAACGTAAGGTGAGTCGCTGGACATCGGCAGGTGAGTCACTAGTCTTTGGCTGGCGAGTGACCGGGCCTCGGCCGGTGATACGGCACGCCCTCGACCAGCGCCCGGCCGGCGCTACGGCAGGCACGTCCGCAACGGTCCCCGGCCGGTGATCCGGCACGCCCGCGACCAGCCCCCGGCCGGTGAGACGGGCCGCCCGCGACCGGCCCGCGAGGGGCCCGCGAGGGGGCCGTGACCCGCCGGACGACCGGCTTCCGGGCCCCCGGCGGCTTGTATGCTGCGGTGCGGTCCTCGCGGCCCACGAAGGAGGAGCAAGAACCATGCCGACGCCTGCCAAGGGCATGTCCACCCGTGCGGCGCAGGCCGAGCAGACCAGGCAGCAGATCCTGGACACCGCCCAGCGGCTCTTCCTCGAACTCGGCTACAACGCCACCTCGCTCCAGATGATCGCCGACGAGCTGGGCCTGACGAAGGCCGCCGTCTACTACCACTTCCGCGCGAAGGGCGACATCCTGCACGCGGCGATGCAGCCCGGCATGCGCCGGATGGAGACGCTGCTGGACGACGCCGACGCGATGCGCGGCCGGCGGGCGCGCATCGAGCACGTGGTCAACGGCTTCGCCGAATTCCTCGTCACCAACCGGCACTACGCCGTGATGGCCTCCACCGATCCGGACGCGCGGCACACCACCAAGAACCACGAAGAGGTGGCCGCACTGCACCGGCGCGGCCTCACCCTCTTCTACGGCGAGCAGCCGACGCCCGCCGAACGCATCGCCTACAGCACCGCCCTCCTCGCCCCGGAGACCCTGCCGCTCCTCGCCGACCTCTCCGACGAGGAGCTGGGGGAAGCGCTACGGACGACGATGCTGCGGATTCTGCGGGTGCCGAGGTCGTAGCGCCCGCACGTGGGACCGCGCAGGTGCGCGAGCCGGAGTTCCAGGACCGTGTGGTCGCCGAGACCCGCGCCTTCCCGACCACGGCGCCCGCCTGACGGTCCGTCAGCACGGCGCCGACGTCAGGACGCCGTGCGCGCCACGTAGATCGTGTTGGTCGCCTCGCCGTCCTGGAGCGGGTTGGGGAAGGTGACGACGTGGGCCTCGGCCGTAGCGAAGGTCTCGCGGAGGGTGGCGGTGAAGGGGGCGTCCGGCGGGTCGTTGGACCACAGGGCGAACACGCCGCCGGGGTGGAGGTGGGCGGCCAGCCGCCGCAGGCCGTCCGTGCGGTAGAGGGCGGCGTGCCGGGGGTGGAGGACGTGGGCGGGCGAGTGGTCGACGTCCAGGAGCACGGCGTGGAAGCGGCGGCCGGGCGTCTCGGGGTCGAGCCCGTCGGCGTCGGCGGCCAGGGCGAAGAAGTCGCCGTGCACGAAGCGGCAGCGCGGGTCGGCCGTCAACTCCGCGCCCAGCGGCACCAGATGCTCCCGGTGCCAGCCGATCACCTCGGCGAGCGCGTCGATGACGACCAGCGACCGTACGCGCGCGTCCTCCAGCGCCGCGCGCGCGGTGTAGCCGAGGCCGAGCCCGCCGACGGCGACATCCGCGTACGAGTCCCCTCCATCGTCCCCATCCCCATCCGCGTCCCCGTCCGGGAGTTCGGCCAGGCCGAGCCGGGACAGCGCGATCTCACCGGCGGTGAACAGGCTCGACATCAGGAACTCGTCGCCGAGTTTGACCTCGTGCACGTCCTCGCCGGTCGCCACGTCCCGCCGTCGCCGCAGGCTGATCTCGCCCATCGGCGTCGGACGCCAGTCGATCTCCTCGAAGCGACGGCTCACGTGCTTTTCCTCCGGCCCGACGGCAGCGTTGTACGGGCCAAGGTAGCGGCCCGCGCGGCCTGCGCCTCACCAGCCGTCAACCGCCAGCCCGACCGGGCGCCGTCCGGGGGCCGACCGGCCGGTGTCACCTCACCCGTCGATCAGGCGTTCCGCCGTGAACCCGAACAGCCGCCGCGCCGCCGCCGTGTCGACCGGTGCCGTACGGCCGGGCAGCGGACGCAGTACGCGGGTCGTCGGGTGGAAGCGGCGCATCAACTCCTCGGTGGGGAAGGGCACCAGGATCTCGGGCGCGCACACGTGCACGACATGCGCGCCGGGTTGCGTCACCCGCAGGGCCAGCAGCGCGGCCCGCGCCGCGTCGCCGACCTCCAGATACGTCCACAAGTCCCGCGCGCCGTACGCCGGTTGCTCGGTGACCAGCGCCGCGTGCGCCCGCAGCCGCTCCTCGAAGCCGCCGACGTACGGGTAGCGCAGGCAGACCACGCTCATGGCGTGCCGACGCGCCATCATGGCGGCGGTCACCTCGTCCACCTGCTTGGACAGCCCGTACGGGTCCTCGACCTGGCCGGGCATGGCGGCGTCCACGGGGACGTACGGCGGGTGCGGTGCGGGGTCGCCGGTCCAGGGCAGTCCCGTGACCCCCCACGAACTGGCCAGTGCCACGTGCCGCACCCCGGCCCGCCCGGCCTCCTCCAGTACGGAGAAGGTGGCGAGCGTGTTGCCGCTGAACACCTCCTGCGGCGTGTTGCGTTCGGGCGTCGGGATCGCCGCCAGGTGGACGACCGCGTCGGCGCCGTCCAGGGACCTGCGGACGGTCTCCGGGTCGGCCGCGTCGCCGGTCACGACCAGCCGCGCGCCGAGCCGGCCCAGGTCGCCGGGGTCGTCGAGGACCAGCGCGTTCGCCTCGACGCCGCGCTCGGCGAGCAGCGCGAGGACCGCCCGCCCGATCCGCCCGGCCGCCCCGGTGACCAGCACCCTTGTGACCACCGCCAACTCCCTTACCTGTAGGCCCGTACGGCGACGACGTGCGCGGACGCGGCGCCGTTGGTCGCCTCGACGACGATCCGTACCGCGCGGGCGGTGACCGGCTCCTCCAGGACGTGGACCCGGCGGCGGCGCCGGTTGGCCGTCACGCGGTCCAGCACCCGCCAGTCGGCCCCGGCCGCGTCGCGCACCTCCACCCGATAGTCCCGTACCAGCGTCGGGAGCGTGTCGAAGGGGGTCCTGTGGTGGTGCAGATTGATCAGGTCCTCGTTGACGTCGTCGTCCGCGACGACCTCGATCCGGCGCAGCGCGACCGGCTCGTCCCACGCCAACTCCAGCCATTCCGGCGTGCCTTCGCGCACCGGCTCCGAGACCCACAGGTGCGGGCCCGCGTACGGCCGGGCGTATCCGTCGACCGCCTTGGCGGGCGCGAACGCGGCCGTCTCCCCCGCCCGCAGGCAGAAGGTCCGCCGCAGCAGGCCGGAGTCCGTCCACTCGCGCAGCGGCTGCGGCGACTCGTCCTGCGGTCGCAGCGGCACCCGCGTGAAGCACAGCACGCCGGGCGTCGGCCGGTCGGCGACGCGCAGCGCGAGCGCCGGGTCGGCGCGGACGACGACGAAGGCGTTGCGCGGGGTGTCCGGCGCCCACTCCAGTCCGGTCTTGACCCACTGCCCGTGCCCTGCGGCGACCGGGACCGACACCGAGCCGACCAGGCGGCGCGGCACATAGTTCTGCCCCAGCTCCGGGTCGTACAGCTCGACGGTCAGCACGGTGTCGCGCTCGGCGTCCAGCAGCAGTTCGAGGCCGGTGAGCGCGGGGTCGGCCGGGAGGACGAGGCCCGCGTCGGCGGTCAGCGGCCAGGTGGCGTCGGAGGTCTCGACGGTCAGGTCCGCCAGGGTGCTGGACGCCGTCGCCGTCGCCCGCAGCGCCAGGTCGTCCGGGTCGTCGGAGGCCAGCCCGATCACCGAGGCGTCCTCGCGGAGCAACGCCCGGTGCAGCGACGCCACTTCCAGCTCGCGCGGGGAGATCCCGGCGTCCGCGCACAGCGCCGCCGCCGTGCCCGCCGCCTGCCCGATCGTCGCGCAGGTGGCCATCACCCGCGTCGAGCCGAAGGCCACGTGGCTGGCGGAGATGTTCCGCCCGGCGAAGAGCAGATTGGCGGTGTTCACCGAGTACAGGCTGCGGTACGGGATGTGGTAAATGCCGTCCGCGTAGCGCTGTTTGGCGCCCGCCTCGGTGGCGTACATGCCCTGCGGCGGGTGCAGGTCGATGGACCAGCCGCCGAAGGCGACGCGGTCGGCGAATTCGGTCTGGCCGAGGATGTCGCCCTGGTGGAGGACGTAGTCGCCGAGGAAGCGCCGGTATTCGCGCTTGCCGGGCAGCGAGCCGACCCACTCCAGCGTCATGGTCTCGGCGTCGAACTCGCCGGAGTTCTTGATGTGGTCCCAGATGCCGTAGATGACCGACCACAGCTCGTCGCGGATGCGCTCGTTGTCGTGGACGGTGTCCAGTTCGCCGCCGAACTCGATCCACCAGTACGCGCAGCCGTTGTCGCCCGCCTTGATGATGCGGCGCTGCGGGATGGACGTCGTGGTGATGTCCTTGGCGAAGTCCGGCGGCACGTACGTGACGGGGCGGCCGGCGTCCTTGGTGTAGAACAGCAGCGTCGAGCCGAGCGTGATGTCGTCGGCGGTCTCGGGCGCCCACGGCTCGTCGTACTCCGCGCGCGCCTCGCGGCCGATGCGGTGCCTGGCCCCGGCCAGGTAGCCGATCAGGCCGTCGCCGGTGCAGTCGAGGAACACCTCGCTCTCGAAGCGGACGCGCCGCTCGGAGCCCATGGTCCAGCCGGTCAGCGCGGTGATCCGGCGCGCGTCGTCGGGACCTTCGGCGTCGACCTCGCGCACATCGGTGTTGAGGTACAGCGTGATGTTGGGCTCGGCGCGCACGGCGTCGAGCACCACGGTGTCCCAGTAGTACGGGTTCCCGTCCGGGTTGCGGTACTGGTTCTCGACGAACAGCTCGCCCATGATGCCGCCCTCGCGGGCGTGGTGGTTCTTGCCGTGCCCGGTGGCACCGCAGACCCACACGCGGACCTCGCTGCTCGAATTGCCGCCGAGCACCGGCCTGTTGTTGACCAGCGCCACGGTCCGGCCCAGCCGGGCGGCGGCGACGGCCGCGCAGACCCCGGCCAGGCCGCCGCCGACGACGGTGATGTCGTGCCGTGCGGTGTCGTTCCTCATGACGTCCTCATGACTCTTCTCGGCCCCTCATGACGTGCTTACTTCCAGTCGGGGTTGGCGGCGAGGCCGTAGTAGACGCGCGGCGCTCCGTCCAGGGTGAGCGTGACCTTCCCGCCGGCCGCGTTCAACGTCCGCTCCTCGCCGACGCAGTTGAGTTCCCGCACCGTCCCGGCCACGGTCCCGGAGTGCGCGACGACCTGCGTCTTCGTCGGCCACGGGTCGGTCCACGGCTCGGGCGAGGCGTACCAGGAGTCGGCGCCGTGGTCGGCGTTGAGGACGTAGCCGTCCTTGCGGGTCCACAGGATCGACACCGGGCCCGAGGGCGTGGTGAACAGCAGCCCCTTCACGTCCGCGTCGGCGAAGACCAACGGCCGTACGTACGTGGCCTGGTCGAGGACGCGCGCGGCCGTCGCGTACGCCAGCAGCGACGGCTTGGCGCTGGTGTCGCGGTGCATCATCCCGCAGTGGAACTCGACGTTGTCCGGGTCGGCCTCCTGCGGGTGGTGGATCGTCGAGTCGTGCAACTGGTACCAGTTGACGCCGCGTACGCCCTCGGACTTGGCCAGCGCCAGGCTCAGCAGCACGTTCTCGGCGGCGTGCCGGTAGGTGTCCTGCCACCAGGAGTTGGGCTTGGTGGGGGCGTACGCCTCGGACATCCACAGCTCCTTCGGCCCGTACTCGGCGATGATCTCCTTGGCCTTGCGCAGCGCGCCGAGGAAGTTCCAGTAGGTGCCGGTGGTGCCCTCCACCCAGTCGTCGGGCGAAGGGGCGTAGTCGGGGGTGAAGTTGCCGCGCCCCGGGTGGAAGGCGAAGGCGTCGATGAGGTCCCAGCCGCCCGCCTGCTGGAACTTCTCGGTCCACACGTAGTCCATGCCGCCGAGGCCCGCGTTCATGACCTTCATCGTGGAACCGGCCGCCGCCAGCCGGTCGGTGACCTGCTTCAGCCCGTCGCTGATGTACGCCTCGACGGCCCGGCCCTCCATCCAGGGGGCGTTCACCTCGTTGCCGACCTCGAAGTACTCCGCGGCGGCGGCGGTCGCCTTCGCGGTGTTGGTGTCGGCCCATGCGGCGATCTGGTCCGCGCTGCCGCCGATCGGGATGCCGCTCAGCTCCACGTTGTGGTGGATGCCGTGGGCGTCGAGGGTCGCGGTGTCGATGCCGGGCGCGCCCGCGTAGGCGATCCTGATCCGCTTCACGCCGATCAGCTTCAGCAGCGCCAGCACGTCGGCCTGGCTCGGCTCGAGCAGCCAGGGGTAGTTGGCGAGGCCGAACATCGACTCGCCGCCCGCCTGGTAGGCGAAGTCGGGCAGCACCGACAGGTTGGTCCTGGCGAGCGCGGAGTCGGCGCCGCTCACGGCGCTGACCTCGGTGAAGACGATGCCGTGCGCGGGGGCGGCGACCGGGAAGGAGGCGTCCCATGCGGTGCCCGCGGCGACGGTCTGCGAGACGGTGCCGCCCGCGATCTGCGTGCCCGCGAAGTCCCGCGCCCACCAGGTCACGGTGACCGGCTTGGCCGCCGAACCGCCGTTGACGACCTGCGCCTTGAGCGTCATCGTCTGCCCGGCGGTCTTGTAGAGGTTGAACGGCTGGTCGGTCCACACCTCCACGCCCAGCGGCCTGCCCGCGGCCAGCACCCCGGCGCCGCGCGGGCGCAGCCCGCCGAGGACGAAGTCCGCCGTCGTGGCGGCGGTGTCCGTGCCCGTAGACGCGCCGGGGGTGTGCAGCCATGTGGCCGTCGTATAGGTGGAGTTGCTGGCGGCCAGGCAGAAGGAGCCCCGGGTGTCGGACCAGGTCTCGGTGTACGCGGCGCCCGCGTCGACCTCGTACGGGATGCCGCCGCGCGGGTCCTTCGTCCAGGTGGTCAGCGCCTCGTACGACTCGGCCGCGCTCGGCGTCTGGACGGTGCGGGCGACCATGAAGCCGGTGGGCGTCAGGGTGGTGGAGCCGCCGACCTCCCAGGACATGTGGGCCTTGTGCGCGGTGACGTCGAAGGTGCCGCGCACCGTGACGCCGGACGCGCCGCTGCCCATGGTGTACGTGATCCGCACGGCGGGGCGGCCGTCGGGCAGCGTGACCTGTGTCGGCGTGCCGCCGTAGGTGCGCTGCTGGCCGAGGACGCTGTCCTTGATCATGAAGTGGCTGATCAGGACGCGGGCGGTGCCCGAGCCGTCGCTGATCAGGACGCTGCCGTCGCTCTGGCCGACGAGCGTGATGCCGTCGGCGGAGACGGTGACCGCGCCCGCGGCGTGCGCGTTCTGGGCGGCGACGGCCGGGAGCAGCGCGGCCCCGGTGGCGACGGCCGTGCCCTGGAGGAATGTGCGGCGTGCGACTGGCATGGAGGTGCCTCTCTCTTGTCCCGAAGAGAAGGTGCGTGGATGAAGCGGGGGGTGCGGGCGTACTCAGCCCTTGACGCCGGTGAAGCCGAGCCCGGCGACGATGTACTTCTGGCCGACGGCGAAGAACAGGATCGGCGGCGCGACGGCGAGCACCATGGCCGCGATGAGCTGGTCCTGCGGTGCCTGGGTGGCGAGTTGGGCAAGGGCGACGCTGATCGGCTGCTTCTCCGGATCGGTGAGCGCGACCAGCGGCCAGATGAAGTCCTTCCAACTGTGCATGACCGCGAGGAGGCTGATCACGGCGAGCACCGGCCTGCTCATCGGCAGCACGATCCTGGTGAGCAGTTGCCAGGTGTTCGCCCCGTCGACCCGTGCCGCGTCGAAGAGTTCCTTCGGCAGCGCGTCGAAGAACTGCTTGGCGAGCAGCACCGTGAAGCCGTTGGTCCCGGCGGGCAGCCAGATCGCCCAGTACGTGTCGCCGAGGTTGAGGTGCAGCAGCGGCAGGTCGATGACGGTCATGAAGAGGCTGACCATGTTCACCGTGTACGGCACGAACATCGTGGCCAGGATCGCGCCGTAGACGGCCTTGCCGAAGCGCGGCTTGAGGACCGACAGCGCGAAGCCCGCCGTCGCGGAGACGAAGAGCTGCACGAACCACGATCCGCCGACCACCAGGAAGGTGTTCATCAGATAGCGGCCGACGCTCAGGTCGGTGTACGCGGTGGCGAAGTTGCCCGGCCGCGGCCGGTCGGGCCACAACGCCAGCGGGTGGTTGGTGAGTTCGGTGGGCGCGGACACCGCGCCCTTGACCATCCAGTACAGCGGTCCGATGCCGATGAGCAGCAGCAGGATCAGCGTCAGCGCCTGGACGGAGCGGACGGCCGCCCGTACGCCGGGCCGCCGCCGGTCGTGGGCGGAGACGAAGGTGGTGAGGGATTCGCTCAGCAGGGTCATGACGTGCTCCAGCCGCGGGTGGCGCGCAGATACACCCCGGACAGCAGGCCCAGCGCGAGCACCATCAGGAAGGAGAGCGCGGCGGCCTGGCCGTACTCGCCGTCCTGGAAGGCGTAGCGGAAGATCAGCAGCAGTACGGTCAGCGTCGCGTTGTCGGGGCCGCCGCCGGTGAAGACGTACGGCTCGGTGAAGACCTGCACGGTGTTGATGAGCTGGACCAGCAGCAACAGGCCGATGACCGAGCGCAGTTGGGGCAGCATGATGTGCCAGATCCGGCGCCAGACGCCCGCGCCGTCCACCTCGGCGGCCTCGTACAGCTCGCCGGGGATGCCGACCATCGCGGCCAGGTAGATCAGCACGGCGCCGCCCATCCCGGCCCAGGTGGCCTCCAGGACCAGCGAGAGCATCGCGGTGTCGGAGGACTCCAGCCAGGTGTACGGGCCGAGGCCGACCTTGCCGAGCGCGGTGTTGAACAGGCCGCTGCCCGGGTCGTAGAACCACTTCCACAGCAGGATCGCGACCACGGGCGGGATGACGACCGGCAGATAGACCAGGAAGCGGTACACCCCCGCGCCGCGCCGTACCGTCGACATCACCGCGGCCAGGATCAGCGGCGCGGGGAACCCGATCAGCAGACCGAGGCCGACGAAGAACAGGGTGTTGCCGACGGCGGTGCCGAGCAGCGGATCGTCGAAGACCGCGCGGAAGTTGTCGAAGCCGACCCAGACGGCGGGATCGACGAGATTGGTCCGCTGGAAGCTCAGCAGCAGGCTGCGGACGATCGGCCACCAGGCGAACAGCCCGAAGACCAGCACGGCCGGGAGCAGGAACAGCCAGGCCGTGATCTGCTTGCGCGCGGCGGTCCCGCCGCGGCGGCGGCCCGCGCTCCCCTGGGCGGGGGCGACGGGTGCGGGCGCGGCGCGCCGGGAGTGGGTGAGCAGGCTCATGAACGGCTACTTCTGGGTGGACTGGTCGGTGGCGAGCTTGGCGTTGACGTCCTTCTCCGCCTTCGCGAGCAGTGCGTCGACGTCCGCGCCGCGGTCGGTGAGCACCGCCTGCACGACCGGGTCGAGCGCGGTGTACAGCGTCTGCGCCTCGTACGGCGGCTCGGGCTTGAGGTCGAGCGTGCCCAGTCCCTGGGTGTACGGCGCGAAGTTGTCGAGCTCGACGTTCACGTACGGCTTGATCGCCGCGTTGATCTCGGTCTGCCGCGCGGTGTCGAAGACTGGCAACGTCGGTACGCCGACCGCCGACTTGGGGTCGGCCGCCAGCGCCTTGGCCTGGCCCGCGGCGGCTTCGGTGCTGTACTGCGGCTCGGCGTAGGCGAAGGTCAGCCACTTCACGGCGGCCGCCGCGTGCTTGGTGTCGGCGGACTTGGGCACCATGTAGATGTCGCCGCCGGTCAGGGTCGCGTTGCCGCCGGACTGCGGCATCGAGGCGACGCCGAAGTCGTCGGTGTTCTCCATGCCGAACTGCGTCTTGGCCAGCCGGTAGGTGCCGGGGCTGCCCATGAACATCCCGACCTGTCCGGCCGCGAACTGCTTGATGACGTCGTTCTGGTTGTTCAGCAGATTCCGGCCGAGCGAATTGTCGCTCCAGCGCATGTCCTTGAGCAGGCCGAGCGCCTTCTTCGTGGCCTCGCCGGTGAGGGTCGCGGTGTACGTGTCGCCCCGCCGCTGTTCGAGGTCGCCGCCGAACGCGTAGGAGAGCATGGCGAGTTGCCAGCCGCCCTGGTTGTCCTTGGACTCCTGGACGAAGCCCGCCCTGCCGGTCTTCGCGGCGATCGCCTTGGCGTCGGCGCGGACCTCGTCCCACGTCGTCGGCGGCTTGTCGGGGTCGAGCCCGGCGGCCTTGAACAGCGCGCGGTTGTAGACCAGGCCCTGGGCGTAAGGATTCTGCGGGACGCCGTAGACCTGGCCCGCGCTGTCGCTCAGCGGCTTGAGGACCTGCGGGTTGAACTCCTTGAAGTGGTCCCACGACTGGAGCTGGCCGCTGATCGACTGCACCTGCTTCTGCTGGATCAGCCGCTGCGGCTCGGTGAGCGGGACCTTGATGACGTCCTCGACGTTGCCGCCGGCGAGCTTGGCGGAGAAGGTCAGCGGGTCGAAGACGGTGGTGGAGCCCTTGACCTTGATGCCGGGGTTGGCCTTCTCGAAGTCGGCGACCTGCTGCTTGAAGAGGGTCAGCGCGGCCTTGTCGGTGGCGGGCGGCATGCCCTGGACGCGGAGGGTGAGGTCGCCGCCGCCGTCGCCGCCGGACTTGCTCGGGGTGACGGCGGAACAGGCCGTGAGGGCCACGGACACGGCTATGGCGGTGCAGCCGAGCAGGGCCGCGTTACGGGATTGTCTGGACATTTCGTCTCCACGGAGGGCAGGGTGAGGTCGGTGCGGGGTGCCTTGCTGTGAATGGGGGGACGCGGTTCCCGGGGCGGGTCGCGCCGATGTGCGCCGTGGCGGCCGGTGGCCGCGGGTACGGCGGGTGACTCAGCGGCCCGGCGCGGGCCCGGTGGAGGCGCGGGGGACCAGCCGGGAGCCGATCTCCACGAAGGGGGTGGCCCGCGGGTCGGCGGGCGCGTCGGCACGCGCCGCGCCGTGGCCCGCGATGGTCTCCAGGAGCAGGTCGGCCGCCCGGGTGGCGACCTCCTCCGGGTCGATCCTGATGGTGGTGAGGCTGGGGGTGGAGACGGACGCGAGCAGGGTGTCGTCGATGCCGATGACGCTGACGTCACCGGGCACGCTCACGCCGAGGCTCGCCATCTGGTGCAGGACGCCGAGGGCGACGAGGTCGTTGTGGGCGAGCACGGCCGTCGCGCCGTGCGCGGCGACCAGCGTGGCGGCCAGCACGCCCGTCTCGAACCGCGGCTCGTAGGGCCCGAGTTCGACGAAGGAGACGTCCTGCGCCTCGAAGGACTCGTGGATGGACTTGCCGCGGCTCAGCTCGTCCCGTGAGGCGTTGATGAACACGCACCGGCGGTGGCCGTACGCGCGCAGGTGCTCCACGGCCTGCGCGATCCCGGCCGACAGCGAGATCCGTACCTCGGGGATGCCGGGCACATGGCGGTTGACGACCACCAGCGGCATCTGGTCGGCCAGTTCGCCCAGCCGGTCCTCGGTGAGCGTGGACGCCCACAGCACCAGGCCGTCGACCCGCTTGGAGACCGCCGCGATCGTCTCCAGTTCGTCGGCCTCGCGCTCGTCGCTGTCGGCGACCAGCACGGTGTAGCCGAGCCGCCGGGCGCGGGCCTGCATCGCCTTGACGATCGGCGGGAAGAACGGGTTGGCGATGTCGGGGATGATCAGCCCGAGCGTGCCCGTGCCGCCGCCGCGCAGGCTGCGCGCCGCCGGGTTCGGCGCGTAACCGAGCTTCGCCGCGGCCTCCAGGATGCGCTGCCGGGTCTTCGGCTGCACCTGGTCGGGCGCCGTGAAGGCGCGGGAGACCGTCGACACCGATACGCCCGCGGCGCTCGCCACCTCCCGGATCGTGATTGCCACGGACCGCCTCCTCGCGTCGCTGCTGCCGGATGCCGTGGATCTTTGCGAACGTTCCCGGAGGTGTCAAGAGTGTTACCGCAATGAAAATCTCCAGTGCAGCAGGGTCTTGCGGATCAGGGCGGTCCTTGCGGATGATGCGTTCTCAGCAAGCATGATGAAGTTGCGGGAACGTTTTCATAGCGGCTCACCGGCCGCGGACGGCGCCGCGCACAGTGCCTCACTCGCGGGGGCCTCACTCACGGAGGAGCGGGATGAAGATCACCGGCCTGGAAGTGCTGACCCTCCCCGACCACGGCGACAGCATGATGCTGGTGGTGGTCGACACCGACGAGGGCATCCACGGCCTGGGCGAGGTCGGCATCAGATCCCGGCAGCGGGCGGTCGCGGGCGGCCTCGAACACCTCGCGGAGCTGATCGTCGGCGAGGACCCGCGGCGCATAGAGCACCTGTGGCAGGTGATGTTCCGCCGCGGCTTCTTCCCCGCCGACCGCATCATCGGCGCCGCCATCGCCGCCGTGGACGTCGCCCTGTGGGACATCCGCGGCAAGGCGCTCGGCGTGCCGGTGCACGACCTGCTCGGCGGACGCGTACGGGACTGGGTCCCGGCGTACGTGCACGTCGGCGACGACTACCACGACCGCGAGCGATTCCTCGACCGCTGCCGGGAGTTGGTCGCCGAGGGCTGGCGGCATGTGCGCTTCTCCGCGCCGCACGACGTGGACGACGTCCTCGACGCCCGGCGCTGCCTGCGCGATTCGGTGAGCCTGTTCCACGCGGTGCGGGACGCGCTCGGCGACGAGATCGAGCTGATCCTGGACGTGCACACCCGGCTCGACCCGCCGGAGGCGGTCACCCTGTGCCGCGAGATCGAGGCGGCCCGACCGTACTTCGTCGAGGACCCGCTGCGCAGCGAGAACCCCGAGAGCTACCGGATGCTGCGCGCGCGGACCGGCGTACCGCTGGCGGCGGGCGAACAGTACGGCTCCAAATGGGAGTTCAGGACCCTGATCGAGGAGGAGCTGATCGACTACGCCCGCGTCGACATCGGGGTGGCGGCCGGGCTGACCGAGGCGAAGAAGATCGCCGCGATGGCGGAGACCCACCACATCAAGCTCGCCACCCACAATCCGCTGGGCCCGGTCACCGCCGCGTCCTCGCTCCAACTCAACCTGGCCTGCCCGAATGTGGCGATCCAGGAGCACCAGACGGACCCCGAGCCCGCCATCGCCGCGCTCTTCCCCAGCCGCCCGGCCATCTCCCCCGGCCGCGTCACGCCGACCGACGCGCCGGGCCTCGGCGTCACCCTCGACCGCGACGCCGCCCGCGCCCACCGCGCCACGACGACCGAGCGGCCCCATCTGCGCACGCCGGACGGCGCCTTCACCAACTGGTAGAAGGATCAGGGCACGTCGGACGCGGATTCGGCGGGCGTTACGCGACCGGGGACGGGACGACCGGGACGGCCGCGTTGGGGTCGTGGCCCGCGAAGGCCAGGGTGATGACGAAGCCCGCGACCTCCTCGACCTGGCGGGCGCGGTCCAGTCCGCCGAGGACGGCCGGGGTCGCGGCCACGTCCCGGACGAGGCGGGCGACCACGTCCAGCGCGGCCGGGTCGTCGCCGCAGATCGGGACGGTGACGGCCGGCCCGACGGGGTCGGTCCACTGGGTCGAGGGGAAGAGGTGGAACGCCTTGACCACATGCGCGCCGGGGGCGCGGGCGGCGACGCGCCCGGCCATGGACTCGGCGGGTCCCGTGAGCAGGACTCCGGCGCCGTGCGCCACCGCGTTCGTGGGGTCGATCAGCGGCGTCCCGGCCAGCAGTCCCTCGGCCGCGCCCGCCGCGCCCAGCATGTCCTCCGCGCCGTCCCACGCGACGGCGAGCAACACCGCGTCCCGCCCGCTGACGGCCGTCCGGGGCGCGACGGCCCGCGTGCCGCGGCCCAGCGCCTCGGCGAGCGCCGCCGCCTTGGCCGTCGAGCGCCCCGCGACCACCACCTCGTGCCCGGCGCGCAGCCAGCCCTCGCCCAGCGCCCGCGCCAGCGTTCCCGTACCGAGAATCCCGATCCGCATCCTTCGCTCCCTCGACCGTGCCCCTGTGCCGTGGCCCGCGCCGCGCCCGTGGCCTGTGCCGTGACCAGCGCCTTGACCCGCGCTGCGACCAGTCCCCGCCCGGCGCCGTGACCAGCGGCGATCGTCTGACGGATACGGTAGGGAAGCCGATACGCACCGGCCGGTGCGCGAGGGACGGACCATGATGGGTGGCGCGATGAGCCCTCACGAGAGCCCCGACGAGACGCGCGAGAGCCCCGGCGCGCACTGCTACGAACGGGTCGCCGACTGCCGGCTGCGCGCGGCCACCGACCTGTTCGCCCACACCTGGGACCCGGTCGTGCTCGCGGCGCTGCGCACGGGCCCGCGCCGCCGCCGCGCGCTGCGCGCCGCGATCGGCGGGATCAGCGACAAGGTCCTGACCGAGACGCTGCACCGGCTGCTCGGGAACGGCCTGGTGGGCCGCCGGGCGTACGCGGAGGCGCCGCCGCGCGTCGAGTACGGGCTGACCGCGCTGGGCGAGAGCCTGGTCGACGGCCCGATGCGGGCGCTCGGCCGCTGGGCCCTCGACCACGGCGACGAACTCCTCGACGCCCAGGAGGCGGCGCATGCAGCGGCGCATACGGCGGCGCATGCAGCGGCGCATACGGCGGCGCGCGAAGCGGCGCGGGGCGCCGAGGAGTGGTGAGCAGTCGGTGAGCGGTGATGAGCGGTGCGTCGCGGTGGCTCGCCGGGGTTCACGGTTGCTCGCCGTGGCTCGCGGTGGTGAGGCGACAGCCCGCTACGACGCGTAGAAGTTCCGCTGCCAGCGGTGCTTGGCGAGGATCGCGAGCTGCTCGTCGGTCAGCGGCGTCCCGTCGCTGACCGCGGTGTTGCGCTCGACATTGCGCACCGACCGCATGCCGGGGATGACGGTGGAGACGGCCGGCGCGCTGAGGACGTAGCGCAGGGCGGTCTCGGCGATGGCGTCGGGGGCGATGCCCAGGTCGTCCACGATCGCCCGGACGCGCTGCTCGACCTGGGCCGGGCGGTCGCCGCGGAAGTAGCGGTTGCGGAAGTCGCCCTCGGGGAAGGTCGTACCGGCCGTGACCGCGCCGGTCAGACCGCCCTCGTCGAGCGCGACGCGGACGATCACGCCGACGCCGTGCTCCTGGCAGGCGGGCAGCAGCGACTCGGCGGGCGTCTGCTCGAAGATGTTGTAGATGACCTGGACGGTGTCCACGACACCGCTGCGGACCAGCGCCAGCGAGTTGTCCGTCTCGTGGTCGTTGATCGAGACGCCGAACAGCCGGATCTTGCCCTGCTGCTTGAGGTCGGCGACGGTCTCCAGCCAGTCGCCCCTGCCGACCCACTCGTCCCGCCAGACGTGGAACTGGAGCACGTCGAAGTGGTCGAGGCCGCTGGCGCGCAGGCTGGTCTCCAGGCTGGCGCGGATGTGCTCGCCGGAGAACGCCTCTTCCGCGGTCACCCCGGCGGGCGCGGGCCATGTGCCGTTGCCCGGCGGGACCTTGGTGGCGACCAGGATCTCGTCACCGGCCGCCGCCCGCTCGCGGACGACCCGGCCGACGATGCGCTCGCTCTCGCCGTAGCCGCGGGCGGTGTCGATGAGGTTCACGCCGAGGTCGACGGCCCGGTGCAGGGCGCGCACCGACTCGTCCTCGGTCGCGCCCACCCACGCCCCCTCGCCGATGCCCCAGGCGCCGTAGCCGATCTCCGACACGGACAGGCCGCTGCGGCCCAGTTCGCGGTAACGCACAGACTTCCTCTTCTCGGGGTTGCGGAATGCGAAGGCGCGGGCGGACCGTCAGCCGGCGGCGCTGAGCCGGGCGATCTCGTCGGCGTCCAGGGTGAGTTCGGCGGCGGCGACCGAGTCGCGGATGGTCTCGGGGCGGCTGGAGCCGGGGATCGGGACGACGACCGGGGACAGCGCGAGCAGCCAGGCCAGGCAGACCTGCTGCGGGCTGACGCCGTGCGCGGCGGCGACCTTGGCGAACTCCCCGTAGGAGGAGCCGAGTTCACCGGCGTGGGCGATACCGCCGAGCGGGCTCCACGGCAGGAAGGCGATGCCCAGCTCGTCGCAGAGCGTCAACTCCGGCTCGCTGGAGCGATACGCGGGCGAGAACTGGTTCTGCACCGACACCAGGCGCCCGCCCAGGATCTCCTGGGACAGCCGGATACGGTCCGGGCTCGCGTTGGAGATGCCCGCCATCCGGATCTTGCCCGCGTCCAGCAGCTCGGCGAGCGCGCCCACCGACTCCTCGTACGGCACGGCGGGGTCGGGCCGGTGGAACTGGTAGAGGCCGATCGCCTCGACCCCGAGCCGCCGCAGCGACGCCTCGCAGGCCGCCTTGATGTGCTCGGGCCTGCCGTCCAGCGTCCACGAACCGTCGCCCGGCCGCAGGTGGCCGCCCTTGGTCGCGACCAGCACGCCGTCGCTGTCGCCGCCGTACGAGGCCAGCGCCTTCGCGATCAGCGACTCGTTGTGCCCGACCTCGTCGGCGTGCCAGTGGTACGCGTCCGCGGTGTCGATCAGGGTCACCCCGGCGTCGAGCGCCGCGTGGATCGTCGCGACGGAACGTGCCTCCTCCGGGCGCCCCTCGATCGACATGGGCATCCCGCCCAGCCCGATCGCGCTGACCTCGACGGCACCGATACGACGGCTCTGCATGGTTTCGCGCCTCTCTCATTCCACCTACGACGACAACGGACCTCCAGCTTCACCCGTGGGGCGGGCAGTCGTCCAATAGAAGAAAGCGAACGAATTAAGAAGCGCGGCCGTTCAATGCGCGCCGTGGCTCATTCCGCGAAGGTGAAACCGGCCAGCAGCGCGTCTCCGGTCAGTGTCCAGGTCAGCGTGTGCGGGCCGGGGCCGGGCGGGGCGGACAGCGGCGCGGTCAGCTCCGTCCAGGTGTGCCGGTCGGCGGTCGGCGGCGGGGTGAAGGCGGCCAGCGGCGCGCCGTCGCAGCGCAGCTCGATCCGGGACGGTACGGCGCAGGACCCGCCCTCGGCCGCCGGACGGCTGACCTCGACCGCGACCGTACGCGCCCCGGTCAGGCCGACGTCCCGGAAGACGGCGGTGGCCGGTTCCCCCGGCGCCGCGGGGCCGACCGCGTCACCGGAGACGGGGCCCGCGTCCAGCAGCCGCAGCCCCGTACAGGCGTCGAAGTCCACGGCCGCCACACGCACTCCGACCGCCGTACGGGGAGCGGGAGTCGGGCCGGTGACCTCCAGCCGGGCGGTCGCGGCGACGTCCTGGACCCCGCGCGCCACGAGGACGTCGTACGCGCCCGGGTCCACGGTGAAGGCGCCGGTCCCGACGTCCCAGTGCGCGAGCGCGTCGGCGGGCACCTCGACGCTCACCTCGCGCCGCTCGCCCGGCGCGAGCCGCACCTTGCGGAAGGCGGCGAGCCGCAGCAGCGGCGCGTCGTAACGGGCGTCCACCGCACGGGTGTAGAGCTGCACGGTCTCGGTGCCCGCGCGCTCCCCGGTATTGACGACGGTCACCGTCGCCGTCACCGGCTCGCCCGGCGCGATCCGCGCCGCCGACAGCCGCAGGTCCTCGTAGCCGAACGTGGTGTACGACAGGCCGTGCCCGAACCCGTAGAGCGCGGGCGCCCGGTGGTACTGGTACGTCCAGCCCGCCGTGATGATGTCGTAGTCCAGCGGCGGCGGGAGCGGGTCGTCGCCGCGGTACCAGGTCTGCGGCAGCCGCCCGGTCGGCTCGCTCGCGCCGAGCAGCACCGCCGCCAGCGCCCGGCCGCTCTCCTGCCCGCCGTGCGCGGTCCACAGCACCGCGGGCACCCGCTCCTGCGCCCAGTCGAGCGCGTACGGATAACTGCTGGTCACGGCCAGTACGGTGCGCGGCTGCGCGGCGGCGACCGCCCGCAGCAGCGCGTCCTGCGCGGGCGGCAGGGCGGTGTCGGGGCGGTCCTGCGTCTCACGGCCGTTGATCAGCGGGTCGTTGCCGAGGACGACGACGGCGGTGTCGGCCGCCGCGGCGGCGGCCCGCGCCTGCGCGATCCCGTCGCGTACGACCGTACGGCGCCAACTCTCTGCCTCCGCGGGGGTGTCGGCGCTCACCGTCACGCGCCCGGTCGCCCCGTCCACGGCCGCGTACCGGCCGCTGTGCACATGCCGCAGCAGCTCCGTACCGTCCGCCCGCTCCTCGAGGCGGAAGGTCTCCTGGACGTCCCAGCCGTTGGGCAGCGCCTGATCCGCCGTCAGCACCCATTGCCCGGAAGCGTTTTCGTCGCCGCCGCTGGGAACACCCCCGTCGCGCGCGGTCAGATAGCGGCCGGTGCGGGCGCTGCGCAGGGTCAGCACCCCGCCGCCCCAGTCGAAGACGTCGAAGCAGAAGTCGTCGGCCGGGACCTCGGCCGCCGGGGCCGCGAGCAGCAGCGGTCCCGCCGGGTCGGCGGCGGGCACCGACAGCGCGCCGTCCGACGAGGTGGCGTGCAGGGCGATCCGGTCGACGCCCTCGACCACGGCGGTCACCTCGTCGCCGCGCGCGGCCAGCGCGGCCGTCAGCCCGTCGGCGGCCGTGATCCGGTACGGCATCGTGCCGCTGTACCAGTCCTCGAAGAGGGTGTCCGCGAGCGGCCCGATCACCGCGACCTTGTGCCGTACCCCCGCGACCGGCTCCAGCGGCAGCGTCCCGTCGTTCTTCAGCAGCACCACCGCCTCCGTGGCCGCGCGCAGGGCGAGTTCGCGGTGCGCGGGCGAGTCGACGGCGTCCCAGCCGATGGCCGCGTACGGGTCGCGCTCCGGGTCGAACTCGCCGAGCCGGAAGCGGATCGCGAGCTGCCGCCGTACCGCGCGCGTCACGTCGTCCTCGTCGATCAGCCCGCGCCGCAGCGCCTCCTGGAGGCGGCCGACGGTGACGGCGGAGTCCTCGCCGTGGTCGGTGAAGCTGTCGACCCCGGCGCGCAGCGCCGCCGCGTGCGACTCGGCGTGGTCGGTGAAGTAGTGCTCGGGGTCGACCAGATTGCTCGGCGCCTCGGCGTCGCTGACCACGAACAGCTCGTGCCCGGTGGGCGCTGCCCAGCGCCGCAGCTCCGACTCGATCAGCGGACTGACGTGGCAGGGACGGCCGTTGACCAGGTTGTACGCGAGCATCGCGCCGGTCGCGGCGCCCGAGGCGACGGCCGGGCGGAAGGCGGCGAGGTCGTACTCGTGCAGCACGCGCGGGCGCAGCCCCGAGGAGGTGACGCAGCGGTCGTCCTCGTTGTTGTAGGCGAGGAAGTGCTTGAGGATCGGCGCCGTGCGCAGGTGCTCGGGGTCGTCGCCCGCCATGCCCCGGCAGTAGGCGTCGCCCAGGCGCGCGGTGAGCAGCGGGTCCTCCGCGTAGCCCTCCTCGTTGCGCCCCCAGCGCGGGTCGCGGAGCAGATTCACCACCGGCGCCCACGCCTGGAGGCTGATCGGCCCGGCGCCGATGGGTGCGGCCCTGTGGTGGTGGAAGGCGCGCTGCTCGACGGAGACGGCCGTCGCGACCGCGTGCGTCAGCTCCTCGTCCCAGGTGGCGCCCAGGCCCACGGCCTGCGGAAAGGTGGTGGCGGTGCCGAGCCACGCGACGCCGTGCAGCGCCTCGGTGCCGGTGCGGAAGGCGGCGATGCCCAGCCGGGGCACGGCCGGGGCGTACTGGTGCAGCAGCGCCACGCGCTCGTCGGGGGTGAGCCTGCCGAGCAGGTCCTCGACCCGTTCGCGCAGCGGCAGTTCCGCGTCGCGGAAGGGCGGCCGGTCGTGCACGGGCGTCGTACTCACTGAGGCAAACCCCTTGGGCCGGTGACGTGGTGAAGCGCTTCGCCGAAGCTGACACGCCGCCGACGAGGGTGTCAACGGGTCGCGCACAACCTCCGTCCGGCGCACCGCTGTCGAATTCATCGAACGCCCTGACCAGGGCGGCGATGATGTCCGCAGGACCGTACGGGGCCGGAATCCGCCCGCCGGACAGTCGCGTCAGAACTCTTGTCGGAACCGAAGCACGTGGTTACTGTCGCCGACACATCGAAGCGCTTCGACAGTCCTCTTCGACACTCTCCCCGGCGCCTCGCCCCCTCCACGCGGCACCGGCACGGCAAAACGGCACCCACGGCACGCACCCTCGGCGTCCCCCCGGATCGGACCACCCCACACGGCGAAGGACCCACCATGACCAGCCAGTTGAACCGCAGAACCTTTGTGAGCGCGGCGGCGGCGACAGCCGGAGCCGCGGCGCTGTCCCCGCTGCTGACCGCCTGCGGAAGCGGGTCGAGCAGCAAGGGTGGCACCAGCAGCAAGAGCGGACTGAAGGCGGCGCTGCCGCAGTTCACCGCGAGCCGCTCGGTCACGGCGGACATCCCGGCGGTGCCGGGCGCCGCGGGCACCGCCACCGACCCCGGCTTCCTGACCTACCCGGCGAACCCGGTGAAGACGGTCGACGGCGTGCCGGGCAAGGGCGGCAGCTACACCGCCGTCACCCCGCTGTGGGGCACCATCCCGGAGCCGGGCAACTCCTTCTACCAGGCCATGAGCAAGGCCCTCGGCGTGACGCTGACGATGAAGCCCGCCGACGGCAACCACTACGACACCGCCATCCCCACCATGACGGCGGCCAAGAAGCTGCCGGACTGGATCCAGCTCCCCACCTGGTGGAACGCCAGCTTCAACGTCGGCAAGCTGGCCGGCACCCAACTGGCCGACCTCACGCCGTACCTGGCGGGCGACGCGGTCAAGGACTACCCGAACCTCGCCGCGATCCCGACCGGCGCCTGGCAGGCCGGGGTGTGGGAGGACAAGCTCTACGGCATCCCGTCCTTCTCCAGCGGCTTCGTCGTCGCGGGCACCACCTACCACCGCGCCGACATCCTCCAGTCCAAGGGCATCAACCCGGACGAGATCTCCTCGGCCGCCGATCTCCTCGCGCTCGGCAAGGAGTTGACGAACGCCAAGGGCGGCGTGTGGGCCTTCGACGACCTGTGGACGTATCTCTCCCCGTTCTGGGGCGTGCCCAACAAGTGGACGGTCAAGGACGGCAAGCTGGTCCACAAGTACGAGGGCCAGGAGCTGCTGGAGGCGCTGGACTGGCACTACAAGCTCGCCAAGTCCGGCTACATGCACCCGGACGCGCTCGCGGGCAACACCAACGACGGCAAGAACCGGTTCTACGCGGGCAAGGTCGTCGTCACCGGCGACGGCACCGGCGCGTGGAACCTCGCCGACGCGCAGGCGGGCACGGCGGCCGATCCGAAGTACCGGCGCGGCGCGTTCAAGGTCTTCGCCGCCGACGGCACGTCGAAGCCCGGCATCTTCCTCGGCAACTCCACCAGCCTGATGAGCTATCTGAACATCAAGCTGTCGAAGGACCGGATCAAGGAGCTGCTGGCGGTCGCCAACTACCTTGCCGCGCCCTACGGTTCCGCCGAGTACACGATGGTGAACTACGGCGCCGAGGGCGTCCACTACACGATGGACAACGGCACGCCCACCTTCACCGACGAGGGCAAGAAGGACGTCCAGCAGCAGACGTACCCGTTCCTGGCCACCTGCTCCGCGGTGATCAGCAATCCGGGCGCCCCGCAGGTGACCAAGGACTACGCGGCCTGGCAGGCGGCAGCGGCGGCGACCGCGTACAAGCCGGTGTTCTGGAACATGAACATCACCGTGCCGCAGCGCTTCGCGACCGCCGACGCGGGCCAGGCCGTCGAGGACACCATCAAGGACTGCTACCACGGCAAGAAGAAGGTCTCCGACGTGCAGGCCGCGATCTCCTCGTGGAAGAGCAGCGGCGGCACGCGGTTGACGACGTGGATGCAGACGAACGTGCTCGACAAGTACGGCTCGGGGCAGTAGGCGGTGGCCGCGATCATCACCGGGAAGGCGGACGGGACACCGGGGAAGCCGGCCGCCGCGGACGGGGACACCGGCAAGGGCGCACGCGACGGCAAGAAGGGCTCACGCGAGGCCAAGAGCACGGCGCACGGCGGCCTGACCTGGCGCGTGCGGCTGCGCCGCGACAAGTCGCTGCTGCTGATGACCCTCCCGGCCGTCGCGCTGCTGCTGGTCTTCAACTACGCGCCGCTGTTCGGCCTGGTCACCGCCTTCGAGTACTACGACCCGCTGGTCGGCGTCCGCAACAGCGACTTCGCGGGCCTGGAGCAGTTCCGGCAGCTCTTCCACGACCCGCTGTTCTGGGGCGCGTTGCGCAACACGCTCTTCCTCAGCTCCGTCCAGATCGTCCTCTTCTTCCCGGTGCCGATCGCGCTCGCCCTGATGCTCAACACCGTGATCAGCGAACGGCTGCGGAATTTCGTGCAGTCCATCGTCTATCTGCCGCACTTCTTCTCCTGGGTGCTGACGATCACCGTCTTCCAGCAGATGCTCGGCGGCGCGGGCGTGCTCAACCAGTTCCTGCGCCGGCACTCGATCGGCACCTGGGACGTGATGACCGACCCGCACACCTTCGCGCTGCTCATCACCTCGCAGGCGGTGTGGAAGGAGGCGGGCTGGGGCATCATCGTCTTCCTCGCGGCGCTCGCGGCCATCGACCAGAACCAGTACGAGGCCGCGGCCGTCGACGGCGCGGGCCGGTGGCGCCGGATGTGGCACATCACGCTGCCCGGCATGCGCGGGGTGATCGTGCTGATGCTCGTGCTGCGGCTCGGCAACGCGCTGACCGTCGGCTTCGAGCAGTTCCTGATCCAGCGCGGCGCGGTCGGCCACGACGCGGCCGACGTCCTGGACACCTTCTCCTTCTACTACGGCATCGCCACCAACAACTACAGCTACGGCGCCGCCGCCGGTCTGTTCAAGAGCGTCATCTCGCTGCTGCTGATCTGGGGCGCGAACCGGCTGGCGCACTCCTTCGGCGAGGACGGGTTGTACCGCAGATGACCGACACACTGACCGTGGGCGGCGACCGCGCCGGCCGTACGCGGAACCCCCGTGCGCGCAAGAGCCCGCAGCGCCCGTCGTGGGAGGAGGCGCCGGGCGTCGCCGGGCAGACCTTCAAGGGCGCCACCTTGGCCCTGGTCGTGGCGGCCGTCCTGGTGCCGCTGTGGATCGTGGCGCTGACCAGCCTGTCCACGCCGGGTGCGATCGGCCGCGCGGGCGGCCTGGTGATCTGGCCGGACGGGGTGACGCTCAACGCCTACCGGCTGATGCTGGAGAACGGCGCGGTCACCCGCGCCCTGCTGGTCAGCCTCGGCGTCACGGGCGTCGGCACCGCGATCTCGATGGTGGTCTCCGTGCTGTGCGCGTACGGCCTGTCGCGCTCCGGGTCGCTCGGCCACCGGGCGATCCTGATGGTGCTGATCGTCACCATGTTCGTCAGCGGCGGCCTGATCCCGACGTACCTCGTCGTCACCGGCCTCGGCGGCTACGGCCAGTACTGGGCGCTGATCCTGCCCAGCGCGATCTCCGTGTTCAACATCCTCGTACTGCGCGCCTTCTACTCCGGCACCTCCGCGGAACTCATCGACGCGGCGCGGATGGACGGCGCGAACGACTGGCGCATCCTGTGGTCGGTCGTGCTGCCCACCTCGCGGGCCGTGACCGCCGTCGTCACGCTCTTCTACGCGGTCGGATACTGGAACTCCTTCTTCAATGTCATGCTCTACATGCCCACGGACAGCCCCAAGTGGCCGTTGCAGTACGTGCTGCTGGAGTACGTCAACTACGGGATGAACATGCCGGGTTCGGTGAACAGCGGCTTCGGCACCGCGCACGCGCAGACCGCGCCGCTGTCGCTCCAGATGGCCGTCGTGGTGCTCACCCTCGTACCGATCCTGATGGTCTACCCCTTCATGCAGAAGCACTTCAAGACCGGCGTGCTGACCGGAGCGGTCAAGGGATGAGCGGTCGGGGGACGGACGGTCACGGGATGAGCGGGCACGGGATGAGCGGTCGGGGCACGGGTGAACGTACGCAGGGGACCGCGGGGCCGCCACCACGACAGGAGCAGCACAGCATGATGGGAAGCACCTCCGCCGTGACCATCGCCGAAGTGGCCAAGCACGCCGGGGTGTCGTCGAGCACGGTCAGCTATGTCATCAGCGGCAAGCGCTCGATCTCCGAGGCGACCAGGCGCCGGGTCGAGGCGGCCATCAGGGAGTTGGGCTACCACCCCAACGCGGGCGCGCGGGCGCTGGCGGGCAAGCGGTCGCACATCATCGCGCTGATGGTGCCGCTGCACACCGACGTCTACGTGCCGATCATGATGGAGATCGCCATCGCGGTGACCATGGCCGCGCGCGGCTTCGGCTACGACGTGCTGCTGATCACCAACGACGAGGGCCCGGACGGGGTGCGGCGGGTCGCGGCCAGCGGCCTGGCCGACGGCGTGATCCTGATGGACGTCGAGCTGGACGACGACCGCATCCCCGTCCTGCGGGCGCAGAACACGCACGCCGCGCTGATCGGACTGCCCGCCGACGCCACCGGACTGTCGTGCGTGGACCACGACTTCGCGGCGGCGGGCGCGCTGTGCGCCGACCACCTGGCCGACCTCGGCCACCGCGACGTGGCCTTCATCGGCTACAGCCCGGCGGTCTACCGGCGGCACGCCGGTTACGCGGAGCGGACGCTGACCGGCTTCCGTACGAGGTCGGCCGAGCGCGGGCTGCGGATCGTGCACCGGCCGTGCGACGGGACGTACGAGAGCACGGCGGGCGCCTTCACCCGCGTCCTCGCCGACCGGCCGGAGACCACCGGCTTCGTCGTGCAGAACGAGGGCGCGATCGGGCCGCTGCTGAGCCTGCTGCGGGCGGCCGGGCGGATCGTGCCCGAGGACGCCTCGGTGGTGGCGCTGTGCCCCGAGCCGCTGGCCGACCAGTACTCGCCGCGGCTGACCGCCGTCACCGGGCCCGCGCAGGATCTGGGACGGCGCGCGGTGGAGCTGGTCATGCGGCGGATCGAAGGCGCGGACGCCGACGAAGTCGCGCTGCTCACACCTCTGTTGACCACACGCGAGAGCACGGGCCCGGCCCCGCACCGCGACTGAGCCCCGCTTCCCCCCGGTAGCGCCGCTTCCCTACCCCCCGCTTCCCCCAATAGCGCCGCTTCCCTACCCCCCGCTTCCCCCCGGTGACGCCGCTTCCCTACCCCCGCACGCCCGTTTCCGCCCTCGCACAGAAACGTCAGGAGAGCCACCGCATGGCAGAGCACTTCCGCATCCGCGAGCACGCCCTCGAATGGCGGGCCAGGGGTGAGACGTTGCGGGTCGAGGCGTGGGGCCCGGACGCGGTCCGGGTGCGGTCCGCGCCCGCCGGGGAGATCGTCGAGGATCTGCCCGGCGCGCTGGACGCGCCGCCGCCCGGCGCCACCACCGCGATCACCGTGCACGGCGACTCGGCGACCCTCGTCAACGGCGCGCTGACCGTACGGATCGACGCCTGCGCCGAGGGCCGGCTGACCCCGGAACTGCCCGCCTCGGCGGGCCGGTTGACCTTTGTGCGCACCGACGACGGCGCAGAGCTGCTGGCCGAGGAGCCGCCGCACTTCTGGTGGCCGGGCCCGCGCCTCTACACGGCCACCGGCAACGGCTACCACCGCCTGGAGCAGCGCTTCCGCGCCTACGCGGACGAGCGCTGCTACGGCCTGGGCCAGCACGGACACGGACTCTTCGACCAGAAGGGCGCGGTCCTCGACCTCGTGCAGCGCAACGGCGAGGTGACCGTGCCGCTGCTGATCTCCAGCCGCGGCTACGGACTGCTGTGGAACTCCCCGGCGGTCGGCCGGGTCGAGCTGGGCGTCACCGGCACCCGCTGGGTCGCCGACAGCGCCCGGCAGATCGACTACTGGTTCACCGCGGGCGACCCCGGCGCGATCCTTCGCCGGTACGCCGACGCCACCGGCCACAGCCCCGAACTCCCGGACTGGGCCACGGGTTTCTGGCAGTGCAAGCTGCGCTACCGCACGCAGGAGGAGCTGCTGGAGGTCGCGCGCGAGTACCGCCGCCGCGAGCTGCCGCTGTCCGTCATCGTCTGCGACTTCTTCCACTGGACGCACCTGGGCGACTGGCGCTTCGACCCGGCGGAGTGGCCGGACCCGGCCGCGATGGTCCGCGAACTCGACTCCATGGGCGTGAAGTTGATGGTCTCGGTGTGGCCGTCGGTCAGCCCGGCCAGCGAGAACCACGCGCCGATGTGGGACCGCGGGCTGCTGATCGGCACCGAGTACGGCCCGCTCGCGCACGCCGACTGGCCGGACAAGGGCCTCGGCGCGTACGCGGCGCAGGTCGCCTTCTACGACGCCACGCACCCTGAGGCCCGCGCGTACGTGTGGGAGAAGCTGGCCGCCAACTACCTGGCGCACGGCGTCTCGGTGTTCTGGCTGGACGCCGACGAACCGGAGCTGAAGCCCAACTACCCCGCCAATCTGCGCTTCCACGCGGGGCCCGGGCTCGAAGTCGCCAACCTCTACCCACGCGAGCACGCCCGCATGGTGCACGACGGGCTGCGCGCGGCCGGACACAGCGAGGTGCTGACCCTCAACCGCTCGTCGTGGGCGGGCGCCCAGCGCTACGGCGCCGCCCTGTGGTCGGGCGACATCGGCACCGACTTCGCGTCGCTGCGCGCCCAGATCACCGCCGGGCTCAATGTGATGCTCTCCGGCATCCCCTGGTGGACCACCGACATCGGCGGCTTCCACGGCGGCGACCCCGACGACCCCGCCTACCGCGAGGTGCTGGTCCGCTGGTTCCAGTACGGCGCCTTCTGCCCGCTGTTCCGCCTGCACGGCTTCCGCGGCCCGGAACAGGTCCTGGAGCCGGGCATGACCGGTCTGCCCAACGAGGTCTGGTCCTACGGCGGGCGGGCGTACGCGGTCCTGGCGTCGTATCTGCGGCTGCGCGAGCGGCTGCGGCCGTACATCGCCGAGCAGATGCGGGTGACGGCCCGCAGCGGGGTGCCGCCGATGCGGCCGCTGCTGCTGGAGTTCCCCGACGACCAGGACGCGTGGGGCATCCGCGACGCCTTCCTGCTCGGGCCCGACCTGCTGGTGGCGCCGGTCACCGAGGCGGGCGCGGTCACGCGGGAGGTCTACCTCCCGGCGGGCGCGCGGTGGACGGACGCGTGGACGGGCGAGGAGCACGACGGCGGCCGTACGGTGACGGCCGCGGCGCCGCTCGACCGCATTCCGCTGTTCCTGCGGGACGGCGCGCGGCTGCCGATCGCGGAGCCGAGGTGAGCCCTTCCATGAACACCGTCCCCGACTCCCGCGCCGATCCGGCCGGTTGGCTGACCGCCCGGCTCGGCGGCCCCGCCTTCGGCGGCGACTACAACCCCGAGCAGTTCGCCGACGACCCGGCCGTACGGCGCGAGGACGAGGAGCTGATGCGGCGGGCCGGGGTGAATCTGGTGACGCTGAACGTCTTCGGCTGGGCGGAGCTCGAACCGGAGCCGGGGCGCTACGACTTCGCGCCGCTGGACGCCCGGCTGGAGCGGCTGCACGCCGCGGGCGTGGCCGTGGACCTGGCCACGCCCACCGCGCAGCCGCCGCCGTGGTTCGGCCTCGCGCACCCCGACGCGCTGCCCGTCACCCCCGACGGCACCCGGCTGACCCACGGCAGCCGCGACACGTACTGCCTGGCCGCGCCCGCCTACCGGCAGGCCGCCCGCGCCGTCGCCGAGGCGCTGGCGGCCCGGTACGGCGAGCACCCGGCGGTCGCGCTGTGGCACGTGCACAACGAGTACGCGACCGTCTGCCACTGCGAGCACGCCGCCGACGCCTTCCGGCACTGGCTGCGCGAGCGGTACGGCACCCTGGAGGCCGTCAACCGGGCCTGGGGCACCGCCTTTTGGAGCCAGCGCTACGGCGCGTGGGAGCAGATCCAGCCGCCGCGCGCCACGCAGTGGCGGCCCAACCCCGGCCAGGTGCTGGACTTCCGGCGCTTCTGGTCGGACCTCGCGCTGACCGCCTACCGCGAGCAGCGCGACGCGATCCGGGCGCACAGCCGGGTGCCGGTCACCACCAACGTGATGCTGCCCGGCTACCAGGTGCTCGACCTGTGGGCGTTCGGCCGCGAGGTCGACCTGGTGGGCGTGGACCACTACCCGGACGCGCCAGGCCTGGACGCCGCCGCAGACACCGCCTTCGGCGCGGACCGGGCGCGCTCCTTCGGCGGCGGCAGGCCGTGGCTGCTGATCGAGCAGGCCACCAGCACCGTCTACGCGGGCGACCTCGTCCTGCCCAAGGAGCCGGGCGACATCCTGCGGCACTCGCTGAGCCACATCGCGCGCGGCTCGGAGGGCGTGCTGTTCTTCCAGTGGCGGCAGTCACCGGCCGGGGCCGAGATCTGGCACTCCGCGATGGTCCCGCACGCGGGGCCGGACACCCGGATCTTCCGCGAGACCGTCGAAACCGGCCACGCCGTGGCCGCGCTGGCCGAGGTGACCGGCTCGACCGTACGGGCGCGGGCGGCCGTCCTGCACGACCCGGACGTGTGGTGGGCGCTGGACACCCCCGTCCTGCCCACGCCGGAACTCCCGTACCTGCCCGCGCTCAAGCGCGCCCACCGCGCCCTGTGGGACGCCGGGATCACCACCGACTTCGCGCACCCGTCCGCCGACCTGTCCGCGTACCGGCTCGTTCTCGCCCCCAGCCTGCACCTGGTCTCCGAGGAGTCCGCCGCCGCGCTCACCGCCTACGTCGAGGGCGGCGGCACCCTGCTGGTCGAGTGCTTCAGCGGCGCCGTCGACCCCCACTACCGCGCGTGGCCCGGCGGGGCGCCGGGCCCGCTGCGGCCACTGCTCGGCCTGCGCGCCGAGGAGTTCCGCCCCCTGCCGTCCGGCGCCGCCGTCCCCCTGACCGACGGCGGCACCGGCACCACCTGGACCGAGGCGCTGCTGCTGGAGGGCGCGACGGCCGAAATCGGTTACGCGGAAGGGCCGTTGACCGGCCGAGCCGCCGTCACCCGGCACGCCCACGGCCGGGGCACCGCCTGGTACGCCTCCACCCGGCTGTCCCCCGCCTCGTACACCGCGCTGATCGGCGGCTTGATACGGGCCTGCGGCGCGGAGCCCGAACTCCCCGGTCTTCCGGCGGGCGTCGAGGCGGTCCGCCGCCACAGCGACGACGGCCGCGCGTACCTCTTCCTCCTCAACCACTCCCCGGCCGAGGTCCGCGTCCCCGTGCGGGGCCACGATCTCCTGGCGTCCCGCGCCCTTCCTTCCGAGGGCGCCGTCCTGCCGCCCGCGAGCGCCGTGGTCGTCCGCGAGGAGGGCTGAGGGGACCGCCCTTGCCGACTCGGGGGACGGGCACGGAACGTGACCCCGGCATCACCTGAACGAGTGAACGCTTCTCGGTCATCCTGGGATGGTCACGCAACCGGCTCTTCCCGAAGGGCGTCCCCTCCTGCGCAACAGGTGTGACGCTTGGGGTGGGAAGGGGGTCGGGCGTGGACACGGTGATTGTGCAGTTGCCCGAGGAATCCGACGCACGGTGGGGAGAGGAACCGGCCGGGCGGCGCCCGAGGCTGCTGCGGCTCGGCCCCGGCGAGACGGCCGAGTTCGGGCGCGGGGGCTCCCCCGTGCGGACCGGTCCGGCCGGACACCCACCACCGTAGGCACGGCCCGGCGGGCCCGCTCCTGACAGATGACAGGGACGGCGGAACGCACCCGCGCCGCACCGGGACCCGCAGGGCCGCGGGCCGGACGCGCGTATACCCCGGCCGTCCGACGTGATCGCGCCAGCCCTTATGCGGCCCGAGACCCGGCATATGACCTAAGCCCGCCGAAATCCCCGCCCGGTGGTTAAAGGTCCAGCTAAGGACGGCTGTTCGGCATTCCCAGCGTCCGGAAGTGGCGTGCACACTACAGCCGTCGCCCGTCAAAAGCGTGCAACACGCAACTATCGCACCACGATCCAGGTCTCGTCCTTGTCCTGTTCCTGACCTCACGTTGGAGTCGTCATCAACGACATACAAAAACCCCGTGTCGCACGGGCCCGCGCAGCGGTGGTCGCGGCGGCCTCGCTGGCCATGGTGTCCGGGTCCCTGATCCTCGCCATGCCCTCGCAGGCCAGCGGCCCCGCGCCCGCGGCCAAGACCATCGCGCAGAGCCACCCGGACTGGGCCACCGCCTCCGCCGACCAGGGCTCGGTCGCGGCGAACACCGAGATCACCGGCACCGTGTACCTGGCGGGCCAGGACGCCGCGGGCCTGACGAAGTACGCGACGGCCGTGTCCGACCCGAGCAACGCGAGCTACGGCGAGTTCCTGAGCCCGGCCGCGTACAAGGCGCGCTTCGGCGCCACCAAGGCGCAGGTCTCCGCGGTCCGGAAGTGGGCGGCCGACTCCGGCCTGAAGGTCGTGAGCACCTCCGACCACGCGATCACGGTCAAGGGCACCAACGCGGCGGTCACCAAGGCGTTCGGCACCGGCATCCACCAGTACCGCGTCTCGGGCACGCTGCGGCACGCCCCGGCCCGTGACGTCGTGGTCCCCGCGTCCGTCTCCTCCGCGATCCTCGGCGTGACGGGCTTCACCACGCCCGGCGCCAACGTCGCCAAGCCGAACTCGCACCGCGTCGACGACACCACGGCCCGCTCCGCCGCGACCCCGGCCAGGAGTGGCAAGCCCGACGCCGGACTGCCGACCACCGCGACCTGCTCCGACTACTGGGGCCAGAAGATCGCCAAGGGCGCGCCGGCCGGATACACCACGTCCGACGTGCCGTTCGACCAGTGCTCGTTCTACCCCTCGCAGCTCCGCAAGGCGTACGGCATCACCGCCTCGGGGCTGACCGGCAAGGGCGCGACGATCGCGATCGTGGACGCGTACGGCAGCTCCACCATGCTGGCGGACGCCAACCAGTACGCGACCGCGCACGGTGACAAGGCGTTCAGGTCCGGCCAGTACAGCGAGGTCGTCGACCCGTCGCAGTGGACCAACCAGGACCTGTGCGGCGGCCCCGAGGGCTGGGCGCCGGAAGAGGCGCTGGACGTCGAGATGGCGCACGGCCTCGCGCCCGACGCCAAGGTCGTCTACGTGGGCGCCAACTCCTGCGACGACAACGACCTGCTGGGCGCCATCAGCACCATCGTCGACAACCACCTGGCCGATGTCGTCTCCAACTCGTGGGGCGAGATCATGCACACCACGGACGACGCCGACGTCACCTCGTCGCTGATCGCCGCCTACGAGCAGGTCTTCAAGCAGGCCGCCGTCGAGGGCATCACCATCGGCTTCTCCGCGGGCGACTGCGGCGACAGCAGCCCGCTGGCCGCCGCGACCGGCGTCAACTGCCAGCCCGACACCTCGCGCGCGCAGGCCAACTGGCCCGACTCCGACCCGTGGGTGACCTCGGTCGGCGGCACCGCGCTCGGCCTGAAGGACAAGAGCGGCTCGTACGGCTTCGAGACCGACATGGGCACGCTGCGCTCCAACCTGTCGGCCGACGGCAAGAGCTGGACCCCCGCTCCCCCGGCCCCGTTCTACTTCGGCGGTGGCGGCGGCACCAGCGAGGACTTCGCACAGCCCGCGTACCAGCGCGGTGTCGTGCCCGGCTCGCTGTCGCACACGCTGATGACCGGCGCGAAGAGCCGTACGGCCCAGCGCGTCACGCCGGACGTCTCGATGAACGGCGACCTGTACACCTCGGTCCTCGTCGGCATCTCCGACGGCGCCCCGTACAGCGAGGGCGGCTACGGCGGCACCAGCGTCTCGGCGCCGGAATTCGCCGCGGTCCAGGCCGACGCCATCCAGGCCAGGCACCACGCCATCGGCTTCGCCAACCCGGCGATCTACGCCCGCGCCGGGCTGTTCAAGGACGTCGTGGACCAGAACGCCGCCCACCACCACAAGGCCCCGCTGAGCAACGTCGCCGACTTCGGCCTGGTCAACGGCACCCTCGCCGTGCGCCTCGCCGCCTTCGGCGAGGACACCTCGCTCAACGCGGTCCGCGGCTTCGACAACGCGACCGGTGTCGGCTCCCCGACCCTGTCCTACCTCCGCTCCTTCGGCCGCCGCTGACCGATCCCCCGAAGGGCCCGGCGGAGCGACCCTCCGCCGGGCCCTTCGGCATTCCCCGCCGCCGCCGATTCCGCCGTATCGGCTGTGACAGGACGCCCCGAACGCGCGTCTGCATACACAGCAAGGCGGTCAATACTGGCGCCGGACGTGTGCGGTGCCGGTGGGGAGCAAGGGGCGACGGTGAAATTAGCGGCGATGCGGTCGTGGGTCGGGCAGCGGCCGAAGGCGGCGGTGGCGGGGGCGTCGGCGGTGGGCGCCGCGGGAGTGGCGGTCGCGCTGGTCGCGACGCTGACCGGCGGAGGCGCAGGCGCAGGCGGGGACGGCGGCGGCAAGGCGGACGACGCGGCGGCGCGGTCGCGGGCGACGCCGACCAGCCGCGCGCCGAGCCCGAGGACGGCACGGCCATCGACGGGGACGCCGACACCGACGCCGACCGTCACCGAGACGAAGGGTCCGATCGGCGACGGGTCCACCGCGTACACCGGCCCGCAGCCGCACCAGCCGAAGCCGGAAAAGCTCAAGCCGGGCGAGAAACCGCCGCAGTTCGTGGTGTTCTCCTGGGACGGCGCGCTGGAGAACGACGACCATCTGTTCTCGCGCTTCCGGGAGCTGGCCAAGGAGAACAACGCGAACATGACGTTCTTCCTGTCCGGCATCTACCTGGTCCCGGATGCGAAGCGGTCGCTCTACCACCCGCCCCGGCACGCGGCGGGGACGTCCGCGATCGACTTCCCGACCGACGCGCACATCAAGGAGACGCTGGAGCAACTGCGGCTGGCCTGGCAGGACGGAGACGAGATCGGGACGCACTTCAACGGGCACTTCTGCGCGCCCGACGCGGGCGGCGGCGGCACGTGGAGCACCGCGGACTGGCGCAAGGAGATCGCCCAGGCGTACTCGTTCGTGGAGCACTGGAAGACGAACACCGGCTTCACCGACCTCCCGCCGCTGCCCTTCGACTACGGCCGTGAGCTGGTCGGCGGGCGCGCGCCGTGCCTGGAGGGGCAGAAGAATCTGCTGCCCGCGGCCAAGGCGCTGGGCTGGCGGTACGACGCCAGTTCGCCCGGCGACTTCCAGCTCTGGCCCGCCAAGTCGGGCGGGGTGTGGAACTTCCCGCTGGAGCTGATGCCCTACCCCGGCAAGGACTTCCAGGTCCTGTCGATGGACTTCAACTTCCTCTACAACCAGTCGGGCGGCGAGCAGACCCAGGGCGACCCGGCGAAGTTCCCGGCCTGGGAGCGCGAGACCCGGCAGGGCTATCTGAACGGCTTCGAGCGCGTCTACAACGGCAACCGGGCGCCGCTGTTCATCGGCAACCACTTCGAGACGTGGAACGGCGGCATCTACATGCAGGCCGTCGAGGACGTGGTGAAGGACGTCTGCCACCGGGACGGGGTGCGCTGCGTGTCGTTCAAGGAGCTGTCCGACTGGCTGGACGTCCAGGACCCGGCGGTGCTGGCCGAATTGCGCGGCCTCGACCCGAGCGAGTCGCCGGACTGGACGACGTTTCCCGCCAAGTAGCCGGGCCTGGCGGAGAGATCAGGGAACCGGCGGCCGGGCCCCGCGCCGAGGGGCCCGGCCCGCTCAGCCGGCCGCCGCCACGTACCGCGTCCAGATGTCGACGGGATACGTGCTGCCGAACTCCTTCGTGGCCTTCGACGGCCCGCCGGTCCCGGTCAGCGGCAGCAACTCCTGTGTCTTCGGGTCGAGTCGGAAGACGGCGACCGACGTCGCCACCGCGGCGGCCCGCGCCCCCCTCGGTGGGTAGCCGACGTACCAGGCCGACAGGTCCCCGGCCGCCGTGCCCGTCTTGCCCGCCAGCTCCGTCCTGCCCGCGAGCCCGCCGCCCGCCCTCACCGCGCGGCGTGCGGTCCCGCCGGTCACCGCGTCCTTGAGCGCGTCGTCCACCTCGCCCGCGACCTTCGGCGTGAACGGGTGCGTGACAGCGGGCTGTTCGATGTCCACGCGCTGCCCGTCGCGGGTGACCTTGAGCACGGAGTACGGATCGGTGTGCGCGCCGGCGGCGGCGAAAGTGCCGTACGCGCTCGCCACCCGGATCGGGCTCGGGGTGACGCCGGTGCCGGTGGCGAAGGCGGGCACCTGCTCGCCGAAACCGCGCGGCAGCAGCCCGGCGTCGACGGACGCCTTCCGCACCCGGTCCAGGCCGACGTCCATGCCGAGTTGGGTGATCGGGCCGTTGACGGAGTCCGCCACCGCCTGCCGCAGGCTGATCCGCCCCCAGGACTTCCCGCCGTCGTTGCGGCTCTTCACGATCGTGCCGTCCCGGCTCCAGTACGGCCCCTCCGGCGTCCGTATCGGCACCTTGTCGTCGCCGTCGTAGACCGAGTCGGGGGTGACGGGCGTACGCGGCGCGCCGCGGGTGAGCAGCGCGCCGTCCCGCAGTCCGGCCGCGTAGACGAACGGCGCGTAGGCCGTACCGACCGGCACGATCGTGATGTTGGCGTCGTCGAAGCCCTGCTCGATGTAGTCGGGGCCGCCGTAGAGCGCGACGATCCGGCCGTCGGTGGCGACGGACGCGGCGCCGACGCGGACGTTCCGGTCGGCGGTCCTCGCCTTCGGTGCGAGGCCCGCGGTCTCGTGCCGCACGGCCTCGGCCAGGGCGTCGACGCGCGGGCGCTCGAAGGTCGTGTAGATCTGGTAGCCGCCCAGGTCGAAGCGCGCGTCGGAGATGTCGCCGTGCGCGGACACGTACGCCCGCGCGGTGTCGACGAGATAGCCGGTCTGCCCGCTCAGCCCCGCGGGTTTCGGCGGCGCCTTGGGCTCGGGGAAGACGGTGTACGCGGCGCGCTCGGCGCGCGAGAGCTGACCGGTCTTCACCATCCGGTCCAGCACCCACTTCCAACGGGCCACCGCCCGTTGGTGGTTGGCCGGGCTGATCGCGGGGTCGTAGAGCGCGGCGCCCTTGAGCAGCGTGGCGAGGAAGGCCCCCTCGCCGGCGTTGAGCTGGGAGACGTCCTTGCCGTAGTACGCCTTCGCGGCGCGCTGCACGCCGTACGTACCGCGCCCGAACCAGGCGGTGTTGAGGTAGCCGTCGAGGATCTGCCTCTTGCTCATCTTCTGGTCCAGCTTCACCGAGATGAACATCTCGGTGATCTTGCGGGAGAGCGTCTGGTTCTGGTTGAGGTAGACGTTCTTCACGTACTGCTGGGTGATGGTGGAGCCGCCCTGGGTGTCGCCGCCGGTCACCATGGTGGCGACGGCCCGGCCGATGCCCTTCGGCGAGACGCCAGGGTCGGAGTAGAAGGAGGCGTTCTCGGCGGCCAGCACCGCCCACTGCACGCTCGTGGGTATCCGGTCCAGCGGCATCGCCTGCCGGTCCACCGGGCCCACCCGCGCCATCTCGGTGCCGTCGGCCCAGTAGTAGACGTTGTCCTGCTGCGTGGCGAATTCATTGAGGTCGGTGGGTATCCGGGTCCGCGCGTACGCCACTCCCACCACGGCGGTCAGCGTCACCAGCACCCACAGCGCCAGCAGCGACGCCTGGCGAAGCGACGGCACCCACCGCCGTATCCCGCGCCGCCCCGGCCGTGGATAGCGCGGCCGCAACACACGGGCCACGCGTTTCGCACGGGTCACGCGTACCGCGCCTCGGCCCAACCGCCTTAACTTCAGCCACTTTTTCCCCAACACCCCCGGAAGCTAAGGCCGGTTGTGGACCGCCCGAGGGCGGGACCGCCACAGTTCTGTAACAGCGGCGGGGCCCGGGGCCACCGGGTCAGGAGGGCAGGCGGCGCGCGCGGAGGTGGAGGCGGGCGGCGAGCACGGCGACGTCGTCCTCGGCGCGGGTGGCGTCCAGCCGGGTGAGGACTTCGTCCAGGACGGCCTGGATCGCGGCGCCCGGCGGGAGCCGCAGATCGGCGAGGCGGGCCAGGGAGACGTCGATGTCCTCCTTGCGCCGCTCGACCAGGCCGTCGGTGAACATCACCAGCGTCTGGTCGGGGGTGATGTCACGGGTGGTCAGCTCGTAGCCGCCGACGCCCGTGCCCAGCGGCGGCCCCACGGGCAGGTGCAGCAGGCTGCCCGCGCCGTCCGCCGAGAACAGCACCGGCGGCAGGTGCCCCGCGCTGACCAGTGCCACGCTGCCCCGCGCCGGGTCGACCCGGACCAGCAGGCATGTCGCGGGGCGGCGGGTGCCGTCCTCGGCCACGGCCGCGTCGAGCTGGCGCAGCACGCGGTGCGGCGGCAGATCCGCCGAGGCCACGTACCGCAGCATCGAGCGGTACGCGTTCATGTCCACGGCCGCGTCCAGGCCGTGGCCCATCACGTCACCGATCACCAGCAGCGTCCGGCCGAAGCTGAGCCGTACCGTCTCGAACCAGTCGCCGCCCACCAGGCTCCCGCCGCCCGCCGGGAGATAGCGGGTCGCGATGTCCAGGTTCGGGTGCGGGCGCCGGGGCTCGGCCAGCAGCGCCCGCTGGAGATTCAGCGCCGTGCTGTGCGCCGCCGTGTGCTGCCGCGCGTGGCTCAGGTGCACGGCCGCCAGGCGCGCCGCGTAGTGCACGGCCGCCGTCTCCTCCGCCGTGAACCCCCGCCGGCCCGCCCGTACCGCCAACAGCGCGCCGTACAGCCGTCCGTGCGCCAGCAGCGGCATCGACACCGCCGTACGCGGCAGACTCCCGTCCGCGTCCGCCGTCGCCGTGATCGGATGCCCCTCGTCCAGCGCCCGCACCAACAGCGACCGCGCGCTCAGCGGCGTCCTCGGCTCCAGCAGCTCCGACCTGCCCGCCGCCGCCGTCCGCGTCAGCGCCGGCTCCTCCGGCCACCGGTCCGCCGGTACGTCCTCGGGCAGCAGGTCCACGGCCGCCGCGTCGCTCACCCGGCGGCACAGGAAGCCGACCAGCTCCGCGCAGGTCGTCTGCTCGTCCAGGGTGCTTCCGATGGCCTCGACCGCCTCCTCCGCCACCCCGAACCGGCCCCCGTCCGTGCCCTCCGCCTCCCCCTCGACCGGTCCGCTCACCACTCCACGCCGCCTCTCCCACCGTTCGCCCTGGCGGGCACCCCCTGATCCTTCCAGGGCCCCCGCCGCTGCCCCCGTTCCCACGTGCCCGTCCCCCGGTCTTTTCCGGGCCGGGCCCCCTGTGCGTCGGCTCCAGGCGGGTGGGTGAGCCCGGCGGTCCTCAAAAGCGCCCGCCCGCGCACGGTGAACGGACCGGGCCCGGGGCCCTACAGGGGCGAGCCGTCCCGGGCGGGGGCGGGGCCGTCGAGGAATTCGGCGAGCCGGAAGAGGGCGGGAAGGGCCGCGCGCACCGCTCGAAGGTCAGCATCGGGCAAAGCTTCAAGCGCGGCGTCCATCCGCCGCTCGTGCGCCAGCGTCCACGCGGCGAGCCGCTCCCGCCCGGCAGCGGTGAGCGTGACGACCGAGGCGCGCCGGTCGGCGGGATCGGTCTGCCGGGCGACGAGCCCGGCGGCGATCATGGGCCCGATGAGCCCGCTGACGGTGCTGGCGGCGAGCCGTCGCCGGACGGCCAGATCACCGATGCGGGCGGGCGAGTGCTCGCCCAGGACCTGCAACAATTCCACCTGGGCCATGGGCAGCGCCTCCCACGGGTCGTCCCCGCCGACGGACACCCGAAGGGCACGGCGGAGCCGGGTGACGGCCTCGGTGAGCAGCCGGGCGTCGGCGGACTTGCTGAGCGGTCGCGGCGGGGAAACCGCGGGGTGGTGCGGGGACATGCCCTTGAGCGTAGGCCCTGGCATGTCACGGACCACCTGTCCGCGGCCTCTCAGGAGCGGGACGGGACCCCGTCGCGGCGGGCGGTGACTCGTCACTTCGGCGCCACCCGGACGACGGAAACTTCGGTGTCCGATGTAATCTCGTCCGAGTCCGCCGGCCACGGCCGGACCGTACGGCGAGAGTGAAAACCTTCATGCTGCTGGCGTATCCCCCGAGTCCCGCACAAGGTGCCCGGCACCCGGGACGGGTCCTGCCCGCAGCCGCGCCGGAGGGCGGCCGATGACGTCCCCGACGCGCAACGCGCCGCGTACGGACGGCGCGCGGACGGACGGACCCCGTACGGACGGACCCCGTGGCGACGAGCCCCGCACCGGCATGCTCCGCAAGGACGCGGCCCCGGAGCCCGAGGCCGCACCCGAGTCCGGGTCCGCGCCCGCCGAGGCCCCCAGGAGCAGATTCCGCCGCCTCGGCCCGCTCCTGCCCGCCCGGCTGCGCCGCCTCGGCCGCCCGCACCTGCTGGTCGAACTGGTCTTCAGCGTGGTGCTGTACAAGACGTACTCGCTGACCCGCCGCGCCGCGCCCGAGCACCACGAGGCCGCGCTGCACCGCGCCACGGACATCCTCAACGCCGAGCGCAAGCTGCACGTGAACATCGAGCTGACGATCAACCACGCGATCGACAAGATCGACTGGCTGATCGTCGGCATGAACTACTACTACGCGACGCTGCACTTCATCGTGACCCTCGGCGTCCTGATCTGGCTCTACGCCCGCCACCCCGCCAGCTACCGCAGCGCGCGCACCGCGCTGTACGCGGCGACCTTCGTGGCCCTGATCGGCTTCACCTTCTTCGCGCTGGCGCCGCCGCGCCTGATGGAGGGCCAGGGCTTCATCGACACGGTGGTCACGCACCATACGTGGGGCTCGTGGGACAACGACGACGTGTCGTCGCTGTCGAACCAGTACGCGGCGATGCCGTCCGTCCACATCGTGTGGTCGGCCTGGAGCGGTCTGACGGTCGCGGCGCTGGCCCGCAGAACGTGGGTCAGGGTCCTGGGCTTCCTGTACCCCTTCTTCACCTTCACCGTCATCCTCGCCACCGGCAACCACTTCCTCGCCGACGCCGTGGCGGGCGCCCTCACCCTGGCCCTGGGCTTCCTCATCCAGCGCCTGCTGCTCGGCCGCCCCGCCTACCTCTACCCGGCCCCCGACCCGCTCCCGCCGGGCCCCCTGGGTCCGGTGGGCGCCCGCACGGGCACCAGGCAGTAGTCCTCCGCGCGCCGCCGACGAACGCGCGCGCACCGCGGGCCGCGAGGACGAACGCGGCCAGGACGCACGAGGGCCCGAGCCGTGTCGAACGGCTCGGGCCCTCGTCGTACGTGTGGTGCCAGTCGTGCTGGTGGCGCCGGTCGTGCTGGTCGCGCGCCCCTGAGGGGTTACGCCGCGCCGCGCATCGGGGACGAGCGGCGGCGGGACTGCGACGTCGGACGGCCGCGGCGGGCGCGGGAGGACGGCGCGCCGGAGCGCTGCGGGCGGTCGGCGACCGGGTTGGTGATGGTGACCGGGATGCCGGACGGCGCCTGGGCGCCGGTGATCCGGGTCAGCTCGGCCTCGCCCGACCGCACCTGGGCCACCTGCGGCGCGATCCCCGCGTTGGCCATCAGACGGGTCATCTCACGGCGCTGGCTGGGCACCACGAGCGTGACGACCCGGCCGGACTCGCCCGCCCGCGCGGTACGCCCGCCGCGGTGCAGATAGTCCTTGTGGTCGCTCGGCGGGTCGACGTTCACGACGAGGTCGAGGTTGTCGACGTGGATGCCGCGGGCCGCCACGTTGGTGGCGACCAGCACCGTCACATGCCCGGTCTTGAACTGCGCGAGGGTACGGGTGCGCTGCGGCTGCGACTTGCCGCCGTGCAGCGCCGCCGCCCGTACACCGCTCTTGAGCAGGTGCTGGGTGAGCTTGTCGACGGCGTGCTTGGTGTCGAGGAACATCAGCACCCGGCCGTCGCGCGCCGCGATCTCGGTGACGGTCGCGTACTTGTCGGCGTCGTGGACGTGCAGCACGTGGTGCTCCATCGCGGTGACCGTGCCCGCCGACGGGTCGACGGAGTGGACCACCGGGTCGGAGAGGTAGCGCCGCACGAGCTGGTCGATGTTGCGGTCGAGCGTGGCGGAGAACAGCATCCGCTGGCCGCCGGGCCGCACCTGGTCGAGCAGCTCGGTGACCTGCGGCATGAAGCCCATGTCGGCCATCTGGTCGGCCTCGTCCAGCACGGTGATCGCGACCCGGTCCAGCCGGCACTCGCCGCGGTCGATGAGGTCCTTGAGCCGTCCGGGCGTCGCCACAACGATCTCCGCGCCGCCGCGCAGCGCGCTGGCCTGGCGGCCGATGGACATGCCGCCCACGACGGTGGCCAGCCGCAGCCGCAGCGTGCGGGCGTACGGGGTGAGGGCGTCGGTGACCTGCTGGGCGAGTTCCCTGGTCGGGACCAGGACCAGCGCGAGCGGCTGCCGGGACTCGGCGCGCTGCCCCGCGGTACGGGCCAGCATCGCCAGGCCGAAGGCGAGCGTCTTGCCGGAGCCGGTGCGCCCGCGGCCCAACACGTCACGTCCCGCGAGGGTGTTGGGCAGCGTGGCGGCCTGGATCGGGAACGGTACGGTGACGCCCTGTACGGTCAGCGCGTTCAACACGGCGTCGGGCAGGTCGAGTTCGGCGAAGGACTCGACGGCGGGCAGCGGCGGGGTGACCGTCACCGGCAGGGCGAACTCGCCCTGCGGCGCGGAGGGCCGCCGTCCGTAGCCGCCGGAGCGGGAGCCGCCGCCGCTACGGGACTGGCCGCCGGAGCGGCCGGCGCCCGAGCCGGAGCCGCCCGTACGGGAGGAACCACCCGTTCGGGTGCGGCTGAAACGGTCGTTCGTGCGAGATGTGCGGTTCAAAGGAACCCTTCCTCGATGCGACACGTATCGAGGATTTCCCGGCGGCCGCGAGGCGGCGGGGACAATCGCAAGAACGAGCCGGATAAAAAGCGAAACGAAGCCGGTCGGGACATTTCCTCCCGTGGCTTCGACATTTCCGCGCCATGAAAAAGCCGTGGAAAACGGCGGAACGCGGTGGAAATCCGTACAACGCAACAAGCCGGGACCCGCACCCCAAGGCGCGGGCCCCAGCTATATCGCTGAACGTGTCAGGCGTATTCAGACGCGTCAGGCGGGAACGATGTTCTCGGCCTGCGGGCCCTTCTGGCCCTGGGTGACGTCGAAGGTCACCTTCTGGCCTTCCTGGAGCTCACGGAAGCCCTGGGCGGCGATGTTCGAGTAGTGGGCGAAGACGTCGGCGCCGCCGCCGTCCTGCTCGATGAAGCCGAAGCCCTTTTCAGCGTTGAACCACTTCACGGTACCGGAAGCCATATTAATCTCCTTCAGGGGCAGTACATCGAAGCCCGCGGATTACGGACCCCGTGTCGCCGCAATGATTGCCCCGTTCAGGAAAGAACAGCGGAAATACAAAAGTGCACCTATCGGCACGTATGCCGATGAAGGAGCACTTGTAAGTCTTTGGGAACCACAACTGCAACTGAAAACAACGGTACCACGGAACCAGATTTTCGCCGGGTAAAACGCGTCACACCCCGCCCCGGCGCGCCCCACGGGGGTGTCGTCGGCCCCTCGCCCGGGCGCGGGGGCGGCCGGGCGCGCGCGCATCACGATCGCGCCCGTATCCCGGCCCCAGGGGCCGTTACGGCTGTCGCGGGCACAGGTTCATCGGCCATACTTCGCGCCGTGGAGCAGAAAACAGGTCCGAACACCCCGCCGATACCGCCCGCCGGAGTCGACCCGGCGTACATACCCGGCCTGACGCCCCCCGCGCGGTCCGCCGCCGAGGTGCCCGCGCCCGTGGTGGACGACGACGCCCCGGAGGACGCGCCCCCGGCCGCGCCCGAGGCCGAGCCGGAACCGGCGGCCGAGGCCGTGCCCGAAGCCGCCGTCGAGGCCGTGGCCGAGGACACGGGCGCGGCGGACGACGAGGACGCGACGGAGGAGGACACCGGCCCGGTGTTCTCGGTCTCCGACCGCCGCGGCTCGATCACCGCCGACCGCACCGGCATCACCTTCAAACTGGACGGCGAGACCGCCGACTTCGGCTGGGACGAGATCGGCGCCGTCGAGATCGACACCCCGCGCTTCGGCCGCCGCTTCTCCGTCACCGTCTACACCTCGACCCGGCGCTGGTTCGACACCGACGTCGAGGCGCCCTCCAAGCCGCTGCTCAAGACCTGGGCGGCCGAGCTGGACGCGGTGCTGGACACGTACTTCGAGGACGACAAGCCGGAGGCGGCCGACGCCACGGACGACGTGGAAGAGGTCGAGGAGGCCGAAGAGGCCGACACGACCGACACGGCCGACGCCACGGAGAAGGCCGACGGGAAGAAGGCCAAGGCCACCGAGGACGCCGAGGCGTAGCCGTACCGTCGTGGACGGCGCCGGTTCCCACCCTCCGGCGCCGGTTCCCACCCTCCGGCGCGGGGCACCGCATACCGCCGACGTACCCGGCGCCGTACGCCACCGCGGGCGACGCGTTGAGCGAGGTGCCGACGGAGACGCGCCACCGGCAGGGCTCTGGTCGCGGCGGATGTCGACCGTCGCCAGGCGCAGCCGTCCGGCGTCGTCCTTGAGGCCGTGGCCGGTGAAGTAGAGCAGGACGAGGGCTTCCGCGTCGTGCCCCGGCGCGGTCAACTGCCGCAGCCCCGCGCCCTCGTGCTCGTGCTCGCGCTCGTGCTCGTGCTCGTACGGAGCGATCAGCGGAGCAAGTCGCCGTCCCACGCCTCGTCGCCTCCCCCGGGTACCGCTCTTCGTGCCTGCGCGCCCGCGCGTCCGCGCGGCGCCGAAGTCCCCCCCGATTCTGCCCCTGTTGGCACCCCCGCCGGGGCCGCTTCCCGGCAATCGCTCCGGCGCGGAGGCGGGGACGCCTGCAACAGGTGTTGCAGGCGATTGCAAGAAGTCAACCAACAGACGTAGTTCGACAGCAGGGTTACGAAATCATTTCGCATGAGCCTTGTGGAACCGGACGCGCGCGCCCTAATGTCACCTCACCCTCTCGGCAGGTCTCGACAGAAACGAGCTTTCGATGTCACGGAGCAGCACAGGCGCTGTGGTGGAGTGGTCGGGCAGACCGCGGCGAAGAGCCGCGGTCGTGGTCGCGACGGCGACCGCGGTAGCCGTCGGGTTCAGCATCATGGCCGGTGGTACGACCGCCCTGGCGGGTACGGGATCGGGCGGAACAGGCGGCGGTACGGCCCCGGTGGTGACGCGGGCCGCGCTCGACCCCTCGCTCGTCGCCGGCCGCGGCGCGAACGTCGGCTTCGCGGAGCAGGAGGCGGAGAACGCCGCGACGAACGGCACGGTCATCGGCCCCGGCCGGGACGCGTACACGCTGCCCGCCGAGGCGTCGGGCCGCAAGGCGGTGTCGCTGAAGCCGGGCCAGTACGTCGAGTTCACCCTTCCGAGTGCCGCCAACGCGATCAACGTGCGGTACAGCATCCCGGACGCGCCGACCGGCGGCGGCATCACCTCGCCGCTCGACGTGACGGTGAACGGCAAGGACCGCAAGGCCCTGACGCTCACCTCGCAGTACGCGTGGCTCTACAACCTGTACCCGTTCTCGAACGACCCGGGCGCCGACGTCCTGCACCCCGACTACTGGGTGACCGAGTGCGCCTGCGTGCCCCAGGACACCACGCCCGCACCGGTGTTCGCCAAGCCGTTCCGCCCCAACCACTTCTACGACGAGCAGCGGCTGTCGCTGGGGAAGACGTACCGCGCGGGCGACAAGGTGCGGCTCCAGGTCCCGGCGGGCGCCACCGCCGCGACCACCACGATCGACCTGCTGGACTCGCAGCTCGTCGCGCCGCCGAAGATCGACCTGATCGCGGCCAACGTCCTCGCGTTCGGCGCCGATCCGACCGGCCGCCGCGACTCGGCGAACGCCATCGACAAGGCCATCGCCTTCGCGAAGCTCACGCACCTGAAGGTGTACATCCCGCCGGGCACGTACCAGGTGAACCGGCACATCGTCGTCGACAACGTGACGATCGAGGGCGCGGGTAGCTGGTACACGATCATCAAGGGCCGCCAGGTCGACCTCGCCACCCCGGCGCCCGACGGAAGCGTCCACACCGGTGTCGGCTTCTACGGCAAGGACGCCTCGAAGGGCGGGAGTTCGAACGTCCACCTGTCCGGCTTCGCGATCCAGGGCGACGTCCGGGAGCGCATCGACACCGACCAGGTCAACGGCATCGGCGGCTCGCTGAGCAACTCGACCATCGACGGCCTGTACATCCAGCACACCAAGGTCGGCATGTGGTTCGACGGGCCGATGAGCAACCTGAGGATCACCAACAACGTGATCGTCGACCAGATCGCCGACGGCATCAACTTCCACACCGGCGTGACGAATTCGACGGTCTCCAACAACTTCCTGCGCAACACCGGTGACGACGCGCTCGCGCTGTGGTCGGAGAAGACCGAGGACGCGCGCAACACCATCGACCACAACACCGTGCAGACGCCGGTGCTCGCCAACGGCATCGCGCTCTACGGCGGCACGGACAACACCGTCTCCAACAACCTGATCGCCGACCCGATCCGCGAGGGCAGCGCCATCCAGGTCGGTTCCCGCTTCGGCTCCGAGGCGTTCACCGGCCACCTGTGGATCACGGACAACACCACGGTCAGGGCGGGCACGTACGAACTGAACTGGAACATCGGGCTCGGCGCGATCTGGTTCTACGCGCTGGAGAAGAACATCGACGCGGACATCCGGGTGACCGGGGACAACTTCCTCGACAACACGTACAACGCGATCATGCTCGTCGCCGACTGGCCGGTGAAGGACCTGTACTCGGTCACCAACGTCCACTTCAAGGACATCAAGGTCGACGGCACCGGTACCTCGGTGGTCAGCGGCCGGGTGGCGGGCTCCGCGTCCTTCGAGAACGTGGTCGCGCGCAATGTCGGCGCCGTCGGTGTCAACAACTGCGGTTCCTTCAACTTCACGCCCGCGGGCTCGGAGTTCTCCCTGACCGACCTCGGCGGCAACACCGGCGGCGGTACGACCGGGCCGTGGTTCGCGTCGTGGGAGCTGCCGAACACGATCACCTGCGACGACCGCCCGCCGGTCGTGGCACCGCCGGCTCCGTCGGCGTGGTGACGGCTGCCCTTTGAGGAGCGCGCGGTGAGAAGCGCGCCGTGAGAAGCGCGCGCTGAGCGACACCTCGTGACAAGCGCCTCGCGCGAAGTCCATACGGAGATCCGTACAGGTTTCGCGCGGGGCCGCTAAGAAAGCGTTAAGACTCGCGGGCCGCGGTGGCCGGCGCGCCGGGACAGACCCCGGCAAAGCCCCCACCGTCCCGATGAAATGCCTGGTCGGCCGCCCGGAACACCCCGGGCGGCCGATCATGTGTCAGCGGGGCAGGGGTGCGTACGCTGGCCGGGCCGTCATCCGCGATGGCCCGACCGATCCGCCGCACCCCAGGAGCCCTCCGGATGACCACGACCGTCCCGCCCGAGCGGTCCTCGACGCCCCCGCGCAGCCGCTTCAGGGCCTGGCTGCTCGAAGGTCTCTCCGACATGGGCAAGCACCAGTCGGGCGGCGGCGGGGCGGCGGAGCGGGAAGCCGCGCCCGCCCACAAGGGCCAGCGCTGGTGGCGGGTGATGTGCCTGACCGGCGTGGACTACTTCTCCACCCTCGGCTACCAGCCCGGCATCGCGGCGCTCGCGGCCGGGCTGCTGTCGCCGATCGCGACGGTCGTGCTGGTCCTGGTCACGCTGGCGGGCGCGCTGCCCGTCTACCGGCGGGTCGCCGAGGAGAGCCCGCACGGCGCGGGCTCCATCGCGATGCTGGAGCGGCTGCTGTCGTTCTGGAAGGGCAAGCTCTTCGTCCTGACGCTGCTGGGCTTCGCCGCCACCGACTTCCTGATCACCATCACCCTTTCGGCCGCCGACGCCTCCACCCACCTGGTGGAGAATCCGCACTTCGCCACGGCGCTGCACAGCCACCAGATGGTGATCACGCTGGTCCTGGTCGCGCTGCTGGGCGCGGTGTTTCTCAAGGGCTTCCTGGAGGCCATCGGGATCGCCGTCGTCCTGGTCGGGCTCTATCTGGCGCTCAACGTGGTCGTCGTCATCGCCGGCTTCTGGCACGTCGCGACCGCCGGGCACGTCGTCACCGACTGGTCGCACGCGCTGACCGCCGAGCGCGGCAACGTCTTCGTCATGATCGGCGTGTCCCTGCTGATCTTCCCCAAGCTCGCGCTCGGCATGTCCGGCTTCGAGACCGGCGTCGCCGTCATGCCGAACGTCGCGGGCGACCCCGGTGACACCGAGGAGCGGCCGGTCGGCCGGATCCGCGACACGAAGAAGCTGCTCACGACGGCCGCGCTGATCATGAGCGTCTTCCTGATCTGCACCAGCTTCATCACCACCGTGCTGATCCCGAAGAAGGAGTTCGAGACCGGCGGCAAGGCCAACGGCCGCGCGCTGGCGTATCTCGCCCACGAGTACCTGGGGTCGGTCTTCGGCACGGTCTACGACTTCTCCACCATCGCCATCCTCTGGTTCGCGGGCGCCTCCGCGATGGCGGGCCTGCTCAACCTGATGCCGCGCTACCTTCCGCGGTACGGCATGGCCCCGCACTGGGCGCGCGCGGTGCGGCCGATGGTGCTGGTCTTCACGCTCGTCGCCTTCCTCGTCACCTGGATCTTCGACGCCAGCGTCGACAAGCAGGGCGGCGCGTACGCGACCGGCGTCCTCGTCCTGATGAGCTCGGCCGCGCTGGCCGTCACGATCGCCGCCCGCAAGGCCGGGCAGCGGCGCTGGACGGTCGTCTTCGCCGTGATCTCGGTGGTCTTCCTCTACACGACGGTCGTCAACGTCGTGGAGCGGCCCGACGGCGTCAAGATCGGCGCCTGCTTCATCGCCGGGATCATCCTCGTCTCGCTGCTGTCCCGGCTCGCGCGCGCCTTCGAACTGCGCGTCACCAGCGTGGAGTTGGACGACATGGCCACGCGGTTCGTCCGCGACATCGCCAGTCGCCGCATTCGCTTCATCGCCAATGAGCCGGGGCTGCGCGACGCGGCCGAGTACCGCGACAAGGTGCACCAGATCCGCGCCGACAACGACATCCCGCCCGAGGACGACCTCGTCTTCGTCGAGGTCACCGTCCTCGACGCCTCCGAGTTCGAGTCCGCCCTGCGCGTCACCGGGCATGTCCTGCACGGCCGTTACCGCGTGCTGTCCCTGGAGAGCTCGTCCGTCCCCAACGCGCTGGCCGCCCTCCTCCTCCACGTCCGCGACACCACCGGCACCAAGCCGCACATCTACTTCGAGTGGACCGAGGGCAGCCCCTTCACCAACTTCCTCCGCTTCTTCCTCTTCGGCCACGGCGAGGTCGCCCCGGTCACCCGCGAGGTCCTGCGCGAAGCCGAGCCCGACCGCTCCCGCCGCCCCCGCGTCCACGTGGGTTAGTCCGCGCGGGCAGACCGCGCGGGTTTGTCAGCGTGCGTCAGCCCGCGTGCCTCAGACCGCGTGATCGGCGGCCTCGCGGTCGTTGGTGGCGGCCCAACTGGCCAGCAGATCAAGGGCGTCACGCGCGGGCGTGCCGGGTTCCGCGCTGTAGGCCATGATGGTCAGCCCGGTGTCGGCGGGCAGCTCCAAGGCGTCGTAGGCGAGGGTGAGTTCGCCGACGACGGGGTGGTTGAGGCGTTTGACTCCGCCGCGGTGCAGGTGGACGTCGTGGGTGGCCCAGCGGGTGCGGAACAGGTCGCTCCGGGTGGCGAGTTCTCCGACCAGGTCGCTCAGGGCCCTGTCGTGGGGGTCGCGCCCGGCTTCGGCGCGCAGGATCGCGACGGTGCCCGCCGCCATCCGCTCCCAGTCGCGGTAGAAGTCGGTGGCCGCGGGGTCCAGGAACATGAAGCGGGCCACGTTGGGCGGTCGCCCCGGGGTCGCGAGGACCGGGCCGAGGAGCGCCCTGCCGAGTCGGTTCGTGGCCAGGATGTCCAGGCGGCGGTCGCGTACGTAGGCCGGGGTCGTCGTGGACATGGAGTCCAGGATGCGCTGGATGCTGGGGCGCACATGAGGCTTCGGGGCGCGGGCGGGTGTCCGCGCCCCGGAACCGGCGGCGCGGGCCAGGTCGAACAGGTGGGCGCGTTCGGCCTCGTCGAGGCGGAGGGCGCGCGCGAGGGCTTCCAGGACGCCGTCGGAGACGCCGCGGGCGTTGCCGCGCTCCAGCTTGATGTAGTAGTCGGCGCTGACGCCCGCCAGCAGCGCGACCTCCTCGCGGCGCAGCCCGGTCACCCGGCGGAATCCGCCGCCGACTGGCAGGCCGGCTTGTTCCGGGGTGATCCCGGCGCGGCGCGAGGTGAGGAAGTCGCGGAATTCGGTGCGGGCGTCCATGCGTCCAACCGTACGGCCGTTTTCGCCTGCCTGACAGGCTCCGTCAGTACCTGTAACAGCAGGAATCCCCTGGTGAGAGGCCATGGGCAGCGGTTCGTGCCACGGTGGGAAGGGAAGGCGATCCGCCGTCCCGGAGCGGGCGAGCGGCTCCGCGTCACCGAGGAGGAACAGGCCATGGAGTACACGCGACTGGGAACGTCAGGGCTCAGGGTCAGCCGGATCGCCCTGGGCTGTATGAGCTTTGGCGACCCCGCCACCAGACTGACCTGGTCCCTCGACGACGACGCGGCCGAGCCGGTCTTCCGCCGGGCCGTCGAGCTCGGCATCACCTTCTGGGACACCGCGAACATCTACGGCCTGGGCACCTCGGAGGAGATCGTCGGGCGGGCGCTGCGCAAGTACACCCGGCGTGACGACATCGTCCTGGCCACCAAGCTGTGGGCGCCGATGCACCAGGGCCCGGGCGGTTCCGGTCTGTCCCGCAGGGCCGTCATGGAGCAGATCGACGCCTCGCTGCGGCGGCTGGACACCGACTACGTCGACCTGTACCAGATCCACCGGTTCGACCCCCGGACGCCGGTCGAGGAGACGATGGAGGCGCTGCACGACGTGGTCAAGGCGGGCAAGGTCCGCTACATCGGCGCCTCGTCGATGTGGGCCTGGCAGTTCGCCACAATGCAGCACACCGCGCAGTTCCACGGCTGGACCCGGTTCGTGTCCATGCAGGACCAGTACAGCCTGCTCCACCGCGAGGAGGAGCGCGAGATGTTCGGCCTGCTCGCCCACCAGGGCGTGGGAAGCATCCCCTGGAGTCCCCTGTCCGGCGGGCTGGTCACCCGGCCCTGGGGCGAGCGCTCCACGCCGCGCGCGGCCGTCAACCGGACCGTCGACCCGCAGGACCGCCCGATCTTCCTCGACGCCGACCGGGCCATCGTCGACGCCGTCCAGGAGATCGCCCGGAACCGAGGCGTCCCCATGGCCCAGGTCGCGATGGCCTGGGTGCTGAAGAACCCGGTCGTCTCCGCCCCCATCGTCGGCGCGACCAAGCCCCACCACCTCGCCGACGCCGCCGCCGCGCTCGACCTCACGCTCACCCGGGAGGAGGTCGACTCCCTCGAGGCCCCCTACACCCCTCGCGAGCCGACCTTCTTCTGACCCCGTCAGGGCCTAGCGCTCCTCGCGGAACTCCACGTGCCGGCCCGCCGCCGGGTCGTACTTGCGCAGCACCATCCGGTCGGGGTCGTTGCGACGGTTCTTGCGGGTGACGTAGGTGAATCCGGTACCGGCGGTGGACCGGAGCTTGATCACGGGACGTACTTCGTTGCGTGCCATGACGTCCACTATACGAAAACGGTTGTCGTTGTCAATAGACCGGCTGGGGGCCGTCCCGGCGACCGCCACTGCGATGCCCCGCGTCCGGCGTCCGGGATTCCGAGCCGCGCTCACGCCGTGAGGTGGCCGAGGACGGCGGAGACGGCGGCGCGCAGGGGCGGGGTGGAGACGCGGGCGGGGTCGCGGGATTCGAAGGCGTGGTGGGCCTCGGGGGCTTCGACGACCTCCAGGGGGGCGCGGGAGGAGGCGGCCGAGGCGATGAACCGGTCGACCGTGGCGGCGATTTCGGGGACCTCGAGGGCCACGCGGGTGAGGACGGTGGGGAGGGCGGCGGGGGCGGGGTGGAAGCGGGTGGCGGACAGGCCCCAGTTGGGGAGGGGGGCGAGGACGGGGTAGGTCAGGGCGACGCAGCGCAGCCACGGCGGCGGGGCCGCGAGCCAGTCGGCGCAGAGCAGGCCGCCCGCCGAGAAGAACCAGAGGGCGACACGGTCGGGGTCCACGCGGGGGTCGGCCCGGACGAGGGCGACGGCCTCGGCCACGTCGTGGGCCGCGCGGTCGAAGTCGGTGAGGTCGTGGAAGCGGTGGTCGACGGTGGCGGCCACCACGCCCTGGGAGGCCAGGAGTTGGGCGTAGCCCAGGAAGGCCGGCCAGTCGCGCGGCGTGGGGCGGACGTCCGGCGATACGGGGCCGCCGTGGACGAACACGACGGCGGGGGACGGGTGTTCGGCACGGGGGAGGTGGAGGTCGACGCGACCGTGCCGCTCGCGGGGGAGTTCGGGGACGGGGAGGGGGAACGGCCGCTGCTGGGGGGCCTGTTCACCCCTGGGCGCGAGCCGCCGCCCCTCCCCCGCGACCGCCCGCAGCAGGACGTCCGCCAGCCCGCGCGGAGCGGACAGCATCGGCCAGTGCCCGGTGCCGAGGTCGAAGAAGGTCACCCGCGGTTCGGTGAGCACGGCGAGCCGGGGGTCGCCGAGCCCGACCAGCGTCTCGACCAGCGCGATGCTCGAACCGTTCGCCGTACAGAAGACGCCCGTCACCGGCAGCGCCGCGACCGCGCCCGTCAGGCGCAGCGGCCGGGTGAGGGTGGCGCGCGGTTGCGGTACGGCGCGGTCGGTCAGCCGGGCCAGCGCGTCCGCCGGGACCCCGGCCGTACTGCCGTGCCGTGCCCACTCCTCCGGGCCGGACGGCGGCGGGACCGGCCCGTCACCGTCCTGCGCGCGGTCCCGCAGCTCCTGGTCGCGGCAGAGCGCGAGCGGCGGATCGCCGTCCCGCGGGATACCGGTGTCCAGATGGACGACGCGGGCGGTACGCGCCGGGCGGCGGTCGGCGGCCCCGACCACCGGGTGGATGCCGTAGTCGTGCCCGACGAGCACCACCGGCCCCTCGGCGGCGGCCACCGCGTCGATCACCTCCAGCACGTCCCGGATGTGCGTCTCCAGATCGGTGTCGGGCCCCGCCGGACGGCCGCCGTCGCCCATGCCGGTGAGCGTCACCGGATACGCACGCGCGCCCGCTTCCCGCAGCGCCCGCGCGGTCTCCCGCCAGATCCAGCCGCCGGTGTGAGCGCCTGCCACCAGTACGTACGCCGTCATGAGATCTCCTCGGTCACCCTGCGGAACGGCCGCTTTCCCGGCCGCGGGTACCGTAGGAACTCCCCCTGAGGGAGGTTCAAGCCGTGCCGCCTGACCGTTTGTGGACCATCGGGGAACTCGCCGAGCGCGCGGGCGTCACCGTCAAGACCGTCCGCTACTACTCCGACCGCGGCCTGCTCCCCGAGGCGCGCCGCAGCAGCGGGGGCCACCGCAGGTACGGCCCCGCCGCGCTCGACCGGCTCCGCACGATCCGCTCGCTGCGCGGCATCGGCCTCGCGGTCCCCGACGTCCACCGGGTCCTCGACGAGGACGACCGCGCGAGCGCGGCCGGGGCCGACGCGGCGGCCGACGTGCTCGACGGCCTGATCGCCGGGCAACTGCGCGAGGTCGGCGCGGGCCTGGCCGCCCTGCGCTGGCGCGAGGCCGCGCTCCGGGCGCTCCAGGACTGCGGCCCCGGGGAGCGCGCCGAGCGGCTGCTGCTGGTCGGCGCGCTGCCGAGCCCGCCCAGCACCGCCGCCATGGCCCGCTTCTGGCGGCGCTGGCTGCCGCCGCGGATGCCCGCCCGGCTGGTCTCGGCCATCCTCGACGGGACGATTCCGCAGCTCCCCGAGGCGCCGACCCCGGCGCAGGCCCTGGCCTTCGCGCGCCTGCACGCGCTGGTGTCGGGGAGCTGCGACGGTGCGGGAAAGGTCTCCGGAAAAGCGTCCGGCACGAGCCCCGGCGACGGCCGCGACCCCACCCAGCCCGCCGCGCACCGGCCCGAGGAGGGCTACCGCCCGGCCGTCCTGTACGACGGCCTCATCGAGGCGTACGGGCTCGCCGCCCCGCACCTGCGGGCCGGGCGGCGTCCGCACGAGGGCGAGGCGCTGGACTGCTTCGTCGCCGCGTACGCCCGCTCGCGCGGCGCCCGCGACACCCCGGCCTTCCGCCGCCGCCTCGGCGTGGTGCTCGGCGCGGACCCCCGGATCGACCGCTACTGGCAGCTCGCCGGGGAGCTGTTCGGCCCGGCGGAGCCGACCCCGGGCAGCACGCACGACTGGCTGCTGGCCGCGCTGGACGGCGCGACCGCCGAGGCCGCCTGAGCCGTACGCCGGTACTTCAGTAAGCCAACACGCCAATACGCCGGTACGCGGATACGTTCACCGGACCGTACGCCGCGGAAACGTTCCGGAAGGCGTCCCCGGAGAACGTACGAACTCGTCCGGACCTGTCCGGAATGCGAAAACCTTCGGGGGCCCCGATGCTGGGAGGGCAACGGGGAGAGCAAGGCGTTCCCCCAAGGAGGGCAGCCATGTCCATGCTCGACAAGCTCAAGGGCCTGCTGAAGGGTCACGAGGACCAGGCGCACCAAGGCGTCGAAAAGGCCGGTGACATGGTCGACAAGAAGACCGGCGACAAGTACAGCGGCCAGGTCGACCAGGTCCAGGACAAGCTGAACGACCAGCTCGGCGGCGGCACCCGTCCGTCGAACGAGCAGCCGTAACCGTACGACGCGGCCGGCATTCGTACGGCGTACGCGTCGACGTACGGGCAGCCGCGTCCACCGCCTCGGAGGTGGACGCGGCTGCCCGACGCGTCAGCCCGACGCGTCATGCGCGACCGGGGGCTCACGCCCAGCCGTACAACTCCTTGAGCCGGTTCACGACGAGGTTGAACCTGCCCCGGTCCAGGGCGCACGCCTCGCGCCGCATGCCCTGGTCGTGCAGGCGCAGGACGCGGTCGACGGCGACCCAGGACTCGCGGCCCTCACGGTCCCAGGGCCCGGTGCCGATCGGCACCCACTCGTGGTCGTTGTCGTGGCGCTTGCTGGAGAGCTGGACGGCGAGCAGCGTGCCGCCCGCCTCGCGCGCCACGACCAGCACCGGCCGGTCCTTGCCGCGCCCGTCGTTCTCCTCGAACGGCACCCAGGTCCAGACGATTTCCCCGGGGTCGGGGTCACCGTCGTGATCCGGCGCGTAAGACGTCCGCACCCGGCCCACCTCGCGCGGCTCCGCCTCGGTGGTGGCGTACGGCCCGCTGGCGCCGGGGAATTCAGCATTGGCAGCATTCGCAGTCATCCGCAAGACGGTAGGCCCTGCGGGCGGCGGCCCGGCGAGCGGGTCGGAACCCGTCGGTCACGAACCGCCCGGCGGCGCACCCGCGGCTCAGCCGTGCCTCAGCCGTGCCTCACCAACGGCCGTGCACCTGCGCCCTGATGCGACGGTCGTACAGCTCGCGCACCGCGTCCAGCGTGGCGTCGGTCAGCGGCGGCAGCGCGGCAGCGGCGGCGTTGGCCCGCGCCTGGGCGACATCGCGCGCGCCGGGGATGACGCTGCTGACGCCCGGCTGCTGGATGATCCAGCGCAGCGCCGTCTGCGCGGGCGTGGCGCCCTCGGGCGCGAGCGCGGCGAATTCGGCGGCGGCGTCGAGGCCGGTCTCGAAGTCCACCCCGGAGAAGGTCTCGCCCTGGTCGAACGCCTCGCCGTGCCGGTTGTACGTACGGTGGTCGTCGGCGGCGAAGACGGTGTCGCGGGTGTACTTGCCGGTGAGCAGCCCCGAGGCCAGCGGCACCCGCGCGACGATGCCGACGCCCGCCTCGGCCGCCGCGGGCAGCACCGCCTCAAGCGGCTTGAGGCGGAAGGGGTTCAGGATGATCTGCACGCTCGCGACGCCGGGCCGCGCGATGGCGGTCAGCGCCTGCTCGCACGTCTCGACGCTCACCGCGTACGCCGCGACGCGCCCCCGCGCCACCAGCGTGTCCAGGGCGTCGTACATCTCGTCCGAGGAGTAGACGGCCGTGGGCGGGCAGTGGAGCTGCACCAGGTCGAGGGTGTCGACGCCGAGGTTCGCGCGCGAACGGTCGTTCCAGGCGAGGAAGTTGGCCAGTACGTAGTTCTCGGGCACCTGCTCGGCCCTGCGGCCCATCTTGGTGGCCACGAACACCCCGGCGTCCGGGCGCTCCTTGAGATACCGCCCGATGAACTGCTCGCTGCGGCCGTCCCCGTACACGTCGGCCGTGTCGAAGAAGGTCACGCCCGAGGCGACGGCCGCGTCCAGCACGGCGAAGGCGTCCGCCTCGCGCACCTCGCCCCAGTCGGCACCCAACTGCCATGTCCCGAGCCCGACGACGGACACCTTCCGGCCCGTCCTGCCAAGAATCCGCTGCTCCATGCGGCGATGCTACGTCGCCGGTGTCCGGTCGGCGCTCGTGGCGTCCGCCGGTCGCCCGGCCGGTCGCCCGGTCCGGCGCTCCGCGCTCCTGCGGCGGCACGCGAGGAAGAACCCGAGCCCCGCCAGGAGCGCGGGGGCGATCATCTCGGCCGTCAGCGAGGCCAGCCAGTCGGGGTTGATCCGGTCGGTCATGCCGCTGGTGTACTGGCAGGTGGCCTGCGGCGGAAAGAAGCTGTACGTCACGGTGCGCGGCGGGCCGCTGCCCCAGTCGGCGCCCGCCGAGCACGCGGAGGACGGCCCGGCCAGCAGTTTCCAGCCCGCCAGCGCGTAGATCATCAGGAAGAAGGAGCCGGTGACGAAGAACGCCGCCCCCGTACGGCGGACCTTCTCGTCCCGCGACATCGGCACGACCAGCTCGCTGGCGAAGGCTCCGCGAAGCGGCGGCTCGAAGCACTCGGCGAGCAGCGCGAGGAACACGCACGCGGTCATGAACAGCAAGGCGGCCCAGAGCAGTCCGGTGAGCAGCGCGCCGCCGCCGACGGAGGTCACGTCGCCGTCGCGGAACTCGCAGACGGTGGCGGGCGGAAACGCCTGGTTCCGGGTGCGCACCAGCGGGCCGGGGCCCTTCGTCATCCCCTGCGCGCACCGCTCGTCGAACTCCATCATGCCGAACAGCGCGACCGCGAGGCCCAGTGCGAGCACCGCGAAGGCCGCGCCCGCGCCCAGCCACAGCAGGCCCGTCCGATAGCCGCCGTACGCGCCGTATCCGCCCTGCCCGGCGGGGCCGCCCCGCGCGCTCCGCCCGCCGTCCATCCGCGCGTAAGACATTCGCGCACAGTAACCGACGGCCGCCGCCGGTGACCCGGCCTTGGGAAAACCCACGCAGGGGCCCGGCGCGGTCACGGGGAGTGAGCCGTTTGCGGGGCGGGGGGACGGGCGTACGCTCGTCCGGGGAGAGGGATAAAAGGGACTAAAGGGAGCGAGGTGGTGGCCATGACGATCATGGGGTCGCGTCACCGTGGGACCACGGACCCTGAGGATTGGGAGGCCAGTCACCGCAGGGCCCTGGTGCTGAGCGAGGTGGCGGCGGAGGGGATGGTGGGGCTGTCGCGAGTGCTGCGCAGGGCGGCGGCGGGCGACGAGGACGCGGCGGGCATCCGGGTGGAGGCGCTGCTGCGGGCGCTGCCGGGCATGGGGATGTTCGACAGCCACTACCTGCTGGTGCGGGCGCACATCCGCGAGTCGGGGCTCGCGGGGGAGCTGAGCCCGGGGCAGCGCGTGGCGCTGGTGGAATTCGTCGAGCGGGCGCGGCACCTGCACGACCCGGTACCGCCGTGGGCGGCCTGACCACTCGGCTCACGGCCTAGTCCAGAAGCTCGTTGAGGAGTCGGCCGACAGTCGGCCGAGGAGTCGGCCCGCGACCGGTGACAGCCCCCGGAAGCGGCTGCCGGAGTAGGCTGAAAGTGCAGGTGAGCGTGGCGGTGCGGCACGTGCCTGTGCGGCGCGCGCCTGTCTTCGGCCACGCCAGAAGGTCGTGAGATCGATGGTTGCTCTGATCACTGTGCTGGTGGTGGTCGTCCTGATCGGACTGATCCTGCTCGCCATGAGCCTGCACGATGTGCAGCAGTACGAGCGGGGCGTCGTCTTCCGCTTCGGACGTCTGCTGCCGAACCTGCGGCAGCCGGGCCTGCGGACGATCCGCCCGATCGTCGACCGGATGCGCAAGGTCTCCATCCAGACCGAGGTGCTCGGCGTCCCGGCGCAGGGCGCCATCACCGGCGACAACGTGACCGTGACCGTCGACGCCGTCGTCTACTTCCGGGTCCTGGACCCGGTCAAGGCCCTGGTCAACGTGCACGACTACCCCAGCGCCGTCTCCCAGATCGCGCAGACCTCGCTCCGGTCGGTCATCGGCCGCGCCGACCTCGACACGCTGCTGTCGGACCGCGACCACGTCAACGCCGAGCTGAAGACGGTGATGGACGAGCCGACCGAGGAGCCCTGGGGCCTGCGGATCGAGCGCGTGGAGATCAAGGACATCGCGCTGCCGGAGTCGATGATGCGGTCGATGTCCAAGCAGGCGGAGGCCGAACGTGAACGGCGGGCCCGTGTCATCGCGGCCGAGGGCGAATTCCAGGCGTCGCAGCGCCTGACCGATGCCGCCGCCACGATGGCCAACACTCCGGGCGCCCTCCAACTGCGGCTGCTGCAAACCGTGGTGGACGTCTCCGCCGAGAAGAACAGCACCCTCGTGATGCCGTTCCCGGTCGAGATCCTGCGCTTCTTCGACCGCGTGGCCGGGGACACGGCCACCGACGGCGCGGGCCACGCGGAACCGGACACCGGCCCCGACGCCCGTACGGGCCCGGTCGACGAGAACGTCCCGCCGGACCGGCCGAGGCTCGTCCATCACTGAGACCCGCCCCTTGCGATAGAGCGCACTCCAAGGTGTTGGCTGTGGAGCCATGAAGTACACCCAGCTCGCCCGCACCGGCCTCAAAGTCAGCCGCCTCGTCCTCGGCACCATGAACTTCGGCGGGCAGACCGACGAGCCCGGCAGCCACGCGATCATGGACACCGCGCTGGACGCGGGCATCAACTTCTTCGACACGGCGAACATCTACGGCGTGGACGAGCGCAAGGGCCGCACCGAGGAGATCCTCGGAAGCTGGTTCGCCCAGGGCGGCGACCGGCGCGACAAGGTGGTGCTGGCCACCAAGCTGTACGGGAACATGACGCAGGGCAACCCCTGGCAGGAGGAGCCCTGGCCGAACCACCAGCGGCTGAGCGCCCTCAACATCCGCCGCGAGGTGGAGGCCAGCCTGAAGCGGCTGGGCACCGATCACATCGACGTCTACCAGTTCCACCACATCGACCGGGCCACGCCCTGGGACGAGATCTGGCAGGCGATCGACGTCCTGATCCAGCAGGGCAAGGTGCTCTACGCCGCCTCCAGCAACTTCGCCGGCTGGCACATCGCGCAGGCCAATGAGGCGGCGGCGCGGCGCGGTTCGCTCGGGCTCGTCAGCGAGCAGTGCCTGTACAACCTCTTCGAGCGCACCGCCGAGATGGACGTCCTCCCGGCCGCCGAGGCGTACGGGCTCGGTGTCGTGCCCTGGTCCCCCCTGCACCAGGGGCTGTTGGGCGGCGCCATCCGCAAGTCCCGTGAGGGGGGCGGCTCCCGCACCCACGCCGGGCGCTCGGCGCGGGGGCTGGCCGATCCGGTGGTCCGCGACCAGGTTCAGCGCTACGAGGATCTGCTCGCCGAGCACGAGCTCGACCCCGGGGAGGTGGCCCTCGCCTGGCTCCTCACCCGGCCCGCCGTGACCGGGCCCATCATCGGGCCCCGCACCCCCGCCCACCTCGACGGCGCCCTCCGCGCCCTCGATCTCCACCTCTCCGTGGACCTCCTCGCCGCCCTCGACGCCATCTTCCCGGGCCCCGGCCCTTCCCCCGAAGCCTTCGCCTGGTAGCCCCGGCCGCCGCCGCCCGGGCGGCTCAGCCACGCGCCTTCAGGGGCGCGGGGAACTGCGCCACCAGCCACGACGCTGCCGCAGGTCACCACCCGCCCCAGCGGGGCAGATCGGCTGTTCCCGGACCACCGGCCGGTGGTGGGCTGGCCGCGCAGTTCCCCGCGCCCCTGACGGGGCCCACCCCCTTTCGCCCGGACGGCGAGCCGATCCTTTAAGGGGCGCGGGACTGTTCCTGATCTGCGGCTGCCGCCGCGTGGGCGCGCTCAGCCACGTGCCTTTAGGGGCGCACCGTCTTTCGGCCGGACGGCGAGCCGATCTTTTAAGGGGCGCGGGGAACTGCGCCACCAGCCACGATGCTGCCGCAGGTCACCACCCGCCCCAGCGGGGCAGATCGGCTGTTCCCGGACCACCCGCCGGTGGGGGCTGGCCGCGCAGTTCCCCGCGCCCCTGACGGGGCGCACCGTCTTTCGCCCGGACGGCGAGCCGACGCTGCCGCAGGTCACCACCCGCCCCAGCGGGGCAGTTCGGTGGTGTCCGGACCACCGGCCGGTGGGGGCGGGGAAGCGGAGGGGAGGCGGAGGCGGAAGAGGGCGCCTTGGCCGGGAGCCGTGTCGAGCTCGATGTACCCACCGTGAGCGGCAGCGAACGCGGCACAGATGGAGAGCCCGAGACCGGCGCCGCCCCCGGCGCCCCGGCTGCGGGAGGCGTCCACGCGGTAGAAGCGTTCGAAGACCCGCGCGGCCTGGTCGGGCCCGAGCCCGGGCCCGGCGTCGGCGACTTCGAGGACCCCGTGTCCGCCGACGGTGCCGACGCCGATCCGGACGGGCGTGCCGGGAGGCGTATGGGCGACGGCGTTGCCGACGAGATTGGCGACGACCTGCCGCAGCCGGGCCTCGTCACCGAGCACGGGTGCGGGACCGGGACCGGGACCGGAGCCGGAGCCGGACCCTGACCCACCCGGCCCGGTGAGGGAGACCGGCCGGGACGGATCGAGGGCGGTCGTGTCGTGCAGGGCGTCCACGGCCAGGGTGCGCAGGTCCATCGGGGCGAGCTGCACGGGCCGCTGCTCGTCCATCCGCACCAGCGTCAGCAGATCCTCGACCAGGCCGCCGAGCCGTACGGCCTCGCTCTCGATCCGCGTCATCGTCCGCTTCACGTCGGCCTCGTCGGGCAGCGCGCCCATCCGGTACAGCTCCGCGAAGCCCCGGATACCGGCCAGCGGGGTGCGCAGTTCGTGGCTGGCGTCGGCGACGAACCGGCGCATCTGCTTCTCGGACTCCGCGCGCGCCGCGAAGGCCGACTCGATCTGCGCGAGCATCCCGTTGAGCGCGGCGGACAGCCGCCCGGCCTCGGTGCGCGGGGACGCGGCGGGCATACGGTGCGACAGCGGGCGCCCGGCGGCTATCTCGGCGGCGGTGGCCTCGATCTGCCGCAGCGGCCGCAGCCCGGCTCGTACCGCGAACCAGCCCGCCACCCCGAGCAGCGCCGCGACCACCGCGCCGATCAGCAGGAACGCGGTGCGCAGGTGGGAGGCCGTGGAGGACACCTCGTCCAGGGACGCGGCGACCACGACGCCCGCGGGCAGGTCGGCGGAGGGGGCGGCCGTGCCCGCGGCGACCGGTTCGATCAGCACCCGCCACCGCCCGCCGCCGTGGTCGCTGGCGACGTCGAACGGCTTGCCCAGCCGCTCGCGCAGCGACCCCGCGTCCATCGTCGGCCACAGCGGGCGCGGGTCCCCGGCCGAGACCGGCAGCCGGAACTGGTCGGAGACCCGCCCGTCCGCCGCGGCGAAGGCCACCACGAACTGGCTGGGCAGCCACGGCCGCGGCGCGCCGGGCCCCGGCCGTACGTAGCGCGGCGCGGGCACCCCGTCGGTGCCGAGCCGCCGCGCGAGCGGTTCGCCGTACCGCTGGAGCTGCTGGTCGACGCGCCGCACCTGCTGGCCGCGGACCGTGCCGAGGACGACGGTGTCGCTGACGGCGAGGCCGAGCAGGACGAGGACCAGGCAGAGCAGCACCAGCCGGGAGCGCAGCGAGAGCGCGGAGAGCCGCAACGAGCGGAGGGACCCGAGGAAGCTGAGGGACCTGAGGGACCGCACGGTGCGCACGGCGTCAGCCCTGCGGTCGGCGCAGCACGTACCCGACGCCGCGCACCGTATGGATCAGCTTGACCGTGCCGTCGGCGCCGGAGTCGACCTTGCGGCGCACGTACGAGATGTACGACTCGACGATGCTGAGGTCGCCGCCGAAGTCGTACGCCCACACGTGGTCGAGGATCTGGAGCTTGGACACGACGCGGTCGGCGTTGGCCATGAGGTAGGCGAGCAGCTTGAACTCGGTGGGTGAGAGGGAGACCGGGCGGCCGGCGCGCAGCACCTGGTGGCCGACCGGGTCCAGCTCCAGGTCGCCCGCGACCAGCCGCCCCTCGTCGGTGGGGCCGCCGGTACGGCGCAGGATCGCGCGGATGCGGGCGATCAGCTCCTCCAGGCTGAACGGCTTGGTGACGTAGTCGTCGCCGCCCGCCGTCAGGCCGCTGATCTTGTCGTCCACGCCGTCCTTGGCGGTCAGGAACAGCACGGGGAGCCGGTCGGCGGCGCCGCTGCCGGGGCGCGCGCGCGGCCCCGACTCCTCGCGCAGGTGCCGGACGACCGCGAAACCGGTCATGTCGGGCAGCATCACGTCGAGGACGACCAGGTCGGGGCGCTCACGGGCGACGGCGGCCAGCGCGTCGGCGCCCGAGGCGGCGGAGACCACCTTGAAGCCGACGAAGCGCAGGGACGCGGAGAGCAGTTCCCTGATGTTGGGCTCGTCGTCGACGACCAGCAGGCTGGCCTCGGGCGTCGTGTCCATGGAGTCCTCCTGGCCCCCGTCGTACGGTGCGGTTTCGCACCGTACGCTCCCGTCCTGTGAAGGCGGGGTCAGTTGCCCGTACCGCCGCCCGAGCCGCCCGAGCCGCCCGCGCCGCCCGCCGTACCCGTACCGCCGCCCGCGCCTCCGGCACCTCCGGCACCTCCGGCACCTCCGGCGCCGCCACGGCCGCCGAAGCCTCCGAAGCCGCCGCCGAAGCCGCCCGCGGTGGCCGCGCCCTCGGTGACGGTGGTGGCGGCGATGTCGCCTGAGGAGTTCGCGCTGCCGCGTACGGTCACGCTCTGGCCGGGCTGGAGATCCGAGGTCTTGCCGTCCTTGGTGACGGTGACCTTCGTGGAGCCGCCGGTGGTGACCTTGACGATGCCGCCCTGGGCGTCGGTGACGTAGATGGTGTCGCCGTCCACCAGCTTGACGGTGCCGACGGTGACACCGGAGCCGGTGCCGCCGCCCGCGCCGGGAGCCGCGCCGGGAGCCGCGCCCGGCGCCGTACCGGAGCCCGTGCCCGTACGGCCGTTGGCGCCCGCGAAGGCCGAGGCGAAGTCGCGGGCCGCGGCCGAACCGCCGCCGGACGAGCGGCCGTTGAGGTGGTTCTTCTCCACCAGCGCGCCGCCCGCGAAGGCCGCCGCGGCGACGACGCCCGCGGACAGCAGCAGCGTCAGCCAGGGCAGTTTGCGGCGCGGCGGGGCGGCCAGCTCGGCCGAGATGTCACGGGCGTCCGGCGGCTCGGACAGGACGTCCTCCGGCCGTTCGGTGAGCACCGCCTCGCCGGGCCGCTCGACGATCTCCACCTCGCCGAACGTGTCGGTGAGCGGCAGCAGCTCCGTGTCGGCGTCGGCCTTCACGAGTTCGGTGCGGCGTCGCGCCATGTCCGGTTCTCCCTCGTCCCTCGTACGTCGTGCGGTGTGGTGGTGGACGGCCTACTCATGGCGCAGGGCCTCGATCGGGCGCAGGGCGGCGGCCCGGTTGGCGGGGTAGCTGCCGAAGAACAGGCCGATGGCGACCGCGATGGCGAAGGCGCCCCACACCGACTCCGGGATGATCACCGGTTTGATGCCGACGATCGTGAAGCGCGAGCCGATCAGTCCCGCCACCACCCCGAGCCCGCCGCCGACCAGCGACAGCAGGGTCGACTCGGCGAGGAACTGCCCGAGGATGACGCCCTTGGGCGCGCCGATCGCCTTGCGGATGCCGATCTCGCGGGTCCGCTCGGTGACCGTCACCAGCATGATGTTGGTGATGCCGATCCCGCCGACCAGCAGCGAGATCGCCGCGACCGCGCCGAGCAGCACCGTGAACGTCCTGTTGGTGTCGGACTGGGTGCTGAGCAGCGACTGCTGGCTGCTGACCCGGAAGTCCAGCGCGTTGGCGTCCTTGATGCCGTGCGTGCCCATCAGGATCGTGGTGATCTCGTTCTGCGCCGGGGTCGTCGCGTCGGCCGACGTGGCCTCCACGAGGATCTGGTTGACCGAGCCGAAGCCGGTGAAGGCGTTCTGCACGGTCGGCAGCGGCGCGACCAGGATGTCGTCCGGGTCCTGGAAGCCGGTGCCGCCCTTGGTCTCCAGCACGCCGACGACCGTGAACGGCGTCCCGCCGAGCACCACCTTCTTGCCGACCGGGTCGGCCGTGCCGAACAGGTCGGTGGCCGTGGTCGAGCCGATCACCGCCACCTTGCGGGAGTTGAGGACGTCGTCGGCGCTGAAGTAGTCGCCCTTGGCGACCTTGCTGTTGGATGCCTTGAAGTACGCGGGGTAGGTGCCGACGACCTGCGCGACGTCGTGCGAGGTGCCCTCGTACAGCGCGGTCTGCGAGGACGTGGTCACCTCGGGGGCGACGGACTCGATGCTGGGCGCGGCCGTCGGGTCGGCGAGCGCCCGCGCGTCGTCCACGGTCAGCGGCTTGACGGTGGTCGCCGACGAGGACGAACCGCCGCCGAATCCGGCGCCGGAGGAGATGGTCAGCGAGTTGGTGCCCAGCTTCTCGATGGAGTCCTTGACGGACTGCGAGGAGCCGTTGCCGACCGCGAGCAGGATGATGACGGCGGCGACGCCGATCAGGACGCCGAGCATGGTCAGTCCGGAGCGGACCTTGTTGGCGGCGAGGCCGCCGAAGGCGAAGCGGAGGGTCTCGAAGGGGTTCACGCGGTGCCCCCGCTTCCGAAGCCGTTGCCCGTACTGCCGTTGCCCGCGTTGCCTATGCCCGTACCGCCGTTGCCCGTACTGCCGTTGCTCGTACCGCCGTTGCCCGTACCGCCGTTGCCGCCGTTGCCGTGGCGGCTTCCGGTGAGGGCCTGACGCCGGCCGCCGGTTATCGGGTCCTGCGGGTGGTGCGCGGCGAAGGACGCCGGGTCGCGCAGCGCGGGCGGCGGGCCGTCGGCCGGTGCCTGGCGCCGGTCCTCGACCACCTGGCCGTCGACCAGCGTGATCACCCGCTTGGCGTGCCGGGCGACCTCGTCCTCGTGCGTGATCAGTACGACGGTGCGCCCGGAGGCGTTGAGCCGGTCGACGATGGCGAGCACTTCCTCGGTGCTGTGGCTGTCCAGGTTTCCGGTCGGCTCGTCGGCGAGCAGCATGGCCGGTGCGGTGACCAACGCCCTTGCCACGGCGACGCGTTGCTGCTGGCCGCCGGAGAGTTCGTTCGGCCGGTGGTCGACGCGGTCGGCGAGGCCGACCAGCGCGAGCGCCGCCAGCGCGCGCCTCCTGCGCTCGGCGGACCGCACACCCGCGTAGGCCAGGGGGAGTTCGACCTGCGCGAGCGCGGGGGTGCGCGGCACGAGGTTGAACGACTGGAAGACGAAGCCGATCTTACGGTTGCGGACGAGCGAGAGCTGGTGCTCGTCCAGGCCGCCGACGTCGATGCCGTCGAGCAGATAACGGCCCTCGGTGGGGATGTCGAGGCAGCCGAGGATGTTCATCAGGGTCGACTTGCCGGACCCGGAACTGCCCATCACGGCCACCATGTCGCCCTGTTCGACCAGCAGATTCACGCCGGGCGAGACGCCGGTGACGGGGTCGGGGTCGCCGCCGAGCGCGCGCACGGCGGCGTCGCCGTGCCCGTACGTCTTCAGCAGCGACCGCACCTCGATGACCGGCGGGCGGCCCCAGGGGCTGTCGTCGTCCCCCTCGACACCCGCGGTTTCCTCGCGGCCCGAGGTCTGCTCGACGCCCGAGGTCTGCTCGACGCCCGAGGTCTGCTCGACGCCCGAGGTCTGCTCGACGCCCGAGGTCTCTTCCGCGCCCGGACTCTCTTCGGCGTCACCGGTACGGGCGCCGGGCCGCAGGCCGCCGAGGCGCTGCCGCAGGGCGGGCCTCATCCGCGGCCACCGCCGGCACCGCCGCCACCGCCGGTACGGAAGCCACCGCCGCCGCCGATCCGGTTCGCGCCGCCGCCGAGGCCGCCGGGGAACGCGCCGCTCGGGAAACCGCCGTTGCCGGAGGACGCGACCGTGGCGATCTGCACCTGCTGGCCCTCCTTCAGACCGCTGGTGATCTGGTCGGCGGTGTCGCCCTCGACGCCGACGGTCACGGACGTACGGGTCGTGCTGCCGTCGGAGTTGACCACCGTGACCGTACGGTTGGCGCCGGTACCGGAGACCGCGGCGGTCGGCACGTTCAGCGCGCCGGACGCCGAGCCGGTGATCACCTGGATACTGGCGCTCAGGCCGGTCCGCAGGTCCGCGGTGGGGCTGGTGATGGCGAGCGTGGCCGCGTACTGCACGGCGCTGCCGCTCCCGCCGCCGCTGCCGCTTCCGCTGCTCACCGGGAGCGAACTGACCGACAGCACCTTGGCGTTGAGCACCGTGCTCGACTGCGCGTTGAGGGTGACGGTGGCGGGCTGGCCCGCCTTGACCTTCAGCGAGTCGGCCTCGGAGAAGTTCGCCGTCACCTGCATGCCGGTGGGGTTGGTCAGGACGACGAAGCCGGACGGGGTGCTGGAACCGCTGCTGCTCGACGTGGAGTTGGAGCTGCTGGAGTTCGAGCCCTGGCCGCCCGAGCCGCTGCCGGTGCCGCCGGTGCCCGACACCGTCTGGCCCTTGGCGGCCGAGACCGAGGCGACCGTGCCGGACACCGGGGCCTTGAGCGTGGTGCCGTCCACCGCGCGCTGGTCGGCGTCCACGGCGTTCTGGGCCTGGGTCAACTGGGCCTGTGCCTGGGCGAGTTGGGCCGGGTCGACGGTGTAGGTGGGGGACGGCGTGGGCGTCGGGGCGGCGTCCCGCGAGCCGCCGCTGCCGGAGCCGGTGTTGGAGCCGCTGCCGGAGCCCGTGGCGGAGGTGACCAGCTCGCCCGCCTCGACCTTGGTGAGGTTGGCCCGCGCCGCCGTCAGCGTCGCCTGGTCCTGCTGCAACGTCTCCTCGGCGTCGGTCGGATCGACCTTCGCCAGCACCTGGCCCTTGGTGACCTTGTCGCCCGGCTTCACATCGACCTCGGTGAGTGTGCCGCCCGTGGTGAAGTCCACACCGGCGTCACTGGGCGAGGCGAGCGTGCCGGAGCCGGACACCGTCGCCAGCACCGTGCCCTTGGACACCGTCACCACGCGCGCGCCCGTACCACGGGTGTTGCCGCTGTCACCGTTGTTGACCGCCGCGTAGGCGCCGCCTGCGCCCGCGAGGACCACCACGCCGAGCACCGAGTTGATCAGGACGGCCCTGCGCCGCCGTGGGAGCACCTTCATGGCGCGCATCCTGGCCGCCGACGCCTTTGATGGCCTGGGAGAAGGCTGGGAGTTTCCTGGGAACGGCGCCGTGCGCGAGGCCGCCCCGCCACGGCACGAAGCGGTCGCTTTACGTCTCAACCGGACCGTACGGCGGGCCCGTACGGATCGCGACGGCCGATTCGCGCGCCCCGGCTCCCCGGGAACTCACAGCTCGCGCCCTGGCTGTGCCTAACTCGCGGCGGTTCACTCATGCGCCGCCACTCATGGGTGCTCGTGTCCCGCGCGTGCGCGTGGGTGAGCGGCGCCCCCCGCCCCCGCATCCGAGGAGACCACGGTCATGACCCTGACCACCACCCGGCAGTCCGCGCGCCGCTCCGCGCTGCGGGCGGGCGCGTGCGTCGCCGTCCTCGCCTCGGGCGCGCTGCTGCTCACCGCCTGCTCGTCGTCGGGCTCCTCGGGCTCGGCGTCCGCCGACGCGAAGGCGTCGTCCTCGTCCTCGCCGTCGTCCTCCGCCAAGGGCGCCTCCGGCGGCGCGCAGGACATGGCGGCCTACCGCGACTGCCTCTCCCAGCACGGCGTGAAGCTGCCGTCCTTCTCCGGCCGCCCCTCCGACCGCGCGTCCGGCCGCCCCTCGGGCCGTCCCTCGGGCCGCCCGAGCGGCGGATTCGGCGGGGGCTCAGGCGGCTTCGGCGGTTTCGGCGGCGAGTCCGCCGACCCGGCCACCCAGAAGGCCATGGAGGCATGCGCCTCGCTGCGTCCCCAGTTCAACGGCCAGCGCGGCGGCGGCCCCGGCGGCGACAGCTCCGCCTTCCAGGCGTTCACGAGCTGCCTCAAGGACCACGGCGTCACCCTCCCCACCCCCTCCCCCACCACCCGCCGCGGCGGCTTCGGCTTCGGCGACCTCAACACCTCCGACCCGAAGACGGCCAAGGCCTACACCACCTGCAAACCCCTCCTCCCCACCCGCCCGCCCGCCTCCCCCTCAGCGACATAACCGCCCTCCCGGCCGCCCCCCGCCCCCCGGAGGGGAGACGGGGGTCACTTCGGGGGGCGGTCACATCGGGGTGGGGCGGGGCGTCAGGGAGGTGCGTGCGCCGGGGACGTCGTGGAAGGGCGGCGGCGGCGCGGAAACGCACGAGCCCGAGGAGTAGTAACGCCATGGAAGCCCGTCTGAACCTTTTCGAGAGCCCGCTCGCCGCGAAGTCGCTGCGGCACCTCACCGCGGCCGGCAAAGTGCTGGCGGACTCGACGGTGCCGCTCGCCACCCAGGAACTGGTACGGCTGCGCGCCAGCCAGATCAACGGCTGCGGATTCTGCACCGACATGCACACCAAGGACGCGGCGGCGGCCGGGGAGACGCAGCAGCGGCTCAATCTGGTGGCCGCGTGGCGCGAGGCCAAGGTCTTCACCGACGCCGAGCGCGCGGCCCTGGAGCTGGCCGAGCAGGGCACCCGTATCGCCGACGCGGCCGGGGGCGTCGCGGACGAGGTGTGGGCGAACGCCGCCAAGCACTACAACGAGGAGGAGCTGGCCGCCCTCGTCACGGGCATCGCCCTGATCAACGCCTTCAACCGGCTGAACGTGATCATTCAGCAGCCCGCGGGGGACTACGAGCCGGGCATGTTCGGCTGAGACCCAGCCGGGCGGCACCGGCGGCCCCGGCGTACAGGGGCCGTCGGGGCCGCCCCGTCAGGGGCCGCGGCTACCAGGGCAGCGGCCCCTCGGCGTCGAAGTACCCGCCGGTCGGGCCGTCGGCCGGCACCTGCGCCATCCGGACGATGATCTCGGCGCCCTGCTCGACCGTCTGGACCCCGGTGTTCCCGTTCAGATCGGTCTTGGTGAAACCGGGCTCGACGGCGTTGATCCGCATCTCGGGGAACGCCTTCGCGTACTGCACGGTGATCATGTTCACGGTGGTCTTCGACGCCGGGTACGCGACGCCCGGATACGCGTAGGCGGGGGTGCCGGGGGCGCTGAGCCGGGACAGCGAGGCCAGCCCGCTGCTGAGGTTGACCACGACCGGCGCGGCCGAGCGGCGCAGCAGCGGCAGGAACGCGTGGGTGACGCGCACCAGGCCGAAGACGTTCGTCTCGAACGTCTCCCGCATGACGTCGGCGGTCAGGTCGGCGGCGCCGACGACGCCGTTGTCGGCGGTCCTGCTCTCGATGCCCGCGTTGTTGACCAGGACGTCGAGGCCGCCGTCCGCCGCGATCGCCTCGGCCGCGGCCCCGACGGACGCGTCGTCGGTGACGTCGAGCCGGACCGCCCGCGCGCCCGCGCCCAGCCGCTCGACGGCCTCCCGCCCGCGGTCGGCGTCCCGGCTGCCCACGTAGACGGTGTGCCCCGCGGCCAGCAGGCGGCGGGCGGTCTCGAAGCCGAGGCCCTTGTTCGCTCCGGTGATCAGTGTCGTTGTCATACGTCCACGGTGCGGCAGGCCCGCCGGGGCAGCCAGTGGCCCGGTCTTCCTGGGACTGCCGGTACCAGGACGGCGTGGGCCGCACGGTGCACAGTGGAACCATGGCGACCACGGAGTTCGGGCACACGGTACGGCGCTGGCGCGACCGGGTCTCCCCCGAGGCGGCCGGGCTGCCCGCCGGGGGCCACCGGCGGGCGGCCGGGCTGCGCCGCGAGGAGCTGGCCCTGCTCGCCGGGATCTCCGTCGACTACGTCACCCGGCTCGAACAGGGCCGCGCGGCCAACCCCTCCGAGCAGGTCGTCGAAGCGCTCGGCCGCGCGCTGCGGCTGACCACCGCCGAGCGCGAGCACCTCTTCCACGTCGCCGGACTCGTACCACCGGGCCAGGGCACCGTCCCCGCGTACATCACGCCGAGCGTGCAGCGCATGCTCGACCGGCTGACCGGGACGCCGGTCGCCGTCAGCGACGCCGCGTGGACGCTGCTGCTGGCCAACCCCCTGTACGTGGCCCTGATGGGGCAGCAGCAAGGCAACGACCGCAACGCGATCTGGCGCAATTTCCTCGGCTCCGGCTCCCGGGTCCGCCACACCCCCGAGTCGCTGCGGCTGCTGGAGATCTCCCAGGTCGCCCAGTTGCGCGCCACCGCCAACCGCTACCCCGCCGACCAGCGCCTGCGCCGCCTGGTCGCCGAGCTGCGCGCCCGCAGCCCGCGCTTCGCCGAGCTGTGGGAATCCGGCGAGGTCACCCGGCACGACGCCTCCCGCAAGACGATCGACCACCCGGTGGTCGGCCCGCTGACCCTGGACTGCGACATCCTCAGTGTCGCCGGAAGCGATCTGCGGATCATGGTCTACACCGCCGAGCCCGGCACCGAGGACGCCGAACGCCTCACCCTGCTCGGCGTCGTCGGCACCCAGGCGCTCAGCCCCGCCGGGACCCCCGGCACCTGACCCGCGTCCGTACGCCTCGCGGAAGACGGCGCGGACGACTCCCCCGAGCCCTGCTGCCGGGGCGGTGGCTCCGCGGTCTGCCGCCGGGGCGGTGGCGCGAGGGGGGGCCGGGGCGGGGCGGCGCGGGCGCTCGCGGATACTTGGGGGATGCGGACGAATGGGGCGGTACAGAGCGCTGACCTGCGGTGGGCGCTGCGCGCGGCCGTCGCGGGGGACGTGGAGCCCATAGCCGAGCTGCGGGCCGTCGTGATGCGGGCGGATCTGGAACGGCTCGGGCGGTACGACGGGCACAGGGTACGGCAGCGGCTGCGGGACTCGTTCTCGACGCGGTACACCTCGGTCGTCACCGTCGAGGGGGACTTCGCCGGGTGCGTGACGCTGCGGCCCGCCGAGACCGGCGGCGCTCTGCTCGAACACTTCTATCTGGAACCCCGTTACCAGGGGCGCGGGTTGGGCTCGGCCGTGCTGCGGGAACTGCTGGGCCGCGCCGACGCGCGCGGCGAGGACGTACGGCTGAACGTCCTCCAGGGCAGCGCCGCCCGGCGGCTCTACGAACGGTGGGGCTTCGTCCTGGAGACGGAGGACGCGGTCGACGTGTTCATGGTGCGCCCCTCGCCGGTCATGAACGCCTGAGGTTACGGCGATTCACCTTGTGGTGACGGGTGTTAACCTGCGGATATGACGCCTCCCGCCGAGCGCACCGCACCGGCCCGCCGCAGTGGACAGCACCACGGCGACCTCCGCAACGCCCTGGAGCGGGCCGCCCTCGGCCTCGTCGCCGAGCGCGGGCCGCACGGCTTCACGCTCGCGGAGGCCAGTCGGCGGGCGGGGGTCAGCGCGGCGGCGCCGTACAAGCACTTCGCCGACCGGGACGCGCTGCTGGCGGCGCTGGCCGAGCGCGGGTACCGCGAGCAGCACCGCCGGTTCTCGGCCGCCGTCCGTCAATCCGCGGACCCGGTCGAGCAGTTGGCGGACTTCGCCGCCGCCTACGTCCGGTTCGCGGTGGAGGAACGGGCCCTGTTCGACATCACGTTCAGCGCGGGACTCGACAAGTCCCGCTATTCGAGCCTGGCTTCGGCGGGCGACCAGGTGCTGACCGCCGTGCTCCCGACGGCCCGCCGCCTCACCTCGGGCGACCGCGCGGTGGAGTTGATACTGGACGTCTCCTCGGCCGCGCACGGCCTGGTCCTCTTCCTCGCGGAGGGTCTGCTCGGCCCGGCGCCGGACGCCGTCGCCCGCGCGGAGTCCCGCGCCGCGCGCACCGCCCGCGCCCTGGCCCGCGCGCTGCCGACCGTCGCGCGAGAGCCGCGCTGACGCGTCGTCAGAGGTCGGTGATCTCCTGGGCGTAGAGCGTGGTGAGCGGCTGCGGGCCCACGTACTGCTGGCAGTTGCACGTGCCCGGCTCGTAGTGCGTGGGCTTCTTGTCCGCGTCCCAGGCCGTGGGGACCTCGACGGTCTCGTGGCAGCGGCCGGACTTGTCGTGCTTGGCCAGGTGGTGGGTGCAGCCGCAGACCGGCTCGGGGCCGCGCCCCGCCGCCTCCAGCTCGCGGCGCTCCTTGCGGTCCGCCTCAAGGCGCTCCATCGTGCGCTCGTGCCGGGTGCGCAGCGCGGTGCGGACGGTGTCGGCGATCGAGGTGAAACCGCCGACCGCGAAGAGGGCGATCACCCACCAGAGCCAGTTCATACGGAAGGAACCCCCGTGTCGAGCGTGCACAGCGTGTGGGCCCCAGCGTAAGCCGCCATCCGGCCGGGACGGCAGGGGGCGAAGGCCGTCCGCCGCTCAGCGGTCCTCCGACCGCACTCCGATCGTGAGCAGCAGATTGGCGTACGTACGCCGGTCGCCGGTGGCCACCACGAGGGCGGTGTCGGGGCCGCGGGCCGCGTCGTAGAAGGCGAAGCGGTCGAGGCCGTCGAGGGTGAGGCCGGGGAGGGCGGCACGGAACTCCGCGAAGATCTCCGGCGCGGAAAGGTCGGAAGTGTCGGACGTCTCGGAAGTGTCGGACGTCTCGGAAGTGTCGTCACGGTCAGGCGGCGGGGTCATGACGGCCGCCGCCTCGATCGGGATCGCGTCGACCAGGGCGTCCAGTACCTCGGTGACCAGCAGCCGGTCGGGGCTGAGGTTGAGGTAGACGCGCTCGGCAGCCGGGTTGGCGCCCGTGGTGTGCGGATAGTGGCCGTCGCTGATCAGGACGCGGGAGCCGTGGCCCGCGGCGGCGAGTGCGGCGAGGATCGCGGGGTGGGTCAGTCCGTAGCGCAGCATGGGCGGCGGCTCCTTCGATACATCCGATCTCTGCATCCGACCCCGGGAGCGTACCCGGCCCGCCGACACAAGGGTCGGCGGGCCGGGGGCGGGAAGCGTCGGGCGCTACGGAAGCGTCAGGATCTGGTACGAGTCCCCGTACGTCTTCCACTTCAGCGGCGGGTCCAGGTTGAGGTTGCCCGCGTTGAGGAAGACGCGCTGCTCGGTGTCGACGCGGCTGGTGTCGTCGTGGGCGTCCTCGGTCTTCATCGCGGCCTTGCGGGCGTCGAGGAAGGCATTGAGGTACGTGGTCTCGTTGCCGCCCTGGGCCGGGGTCTTGGCCTTCTTCATGGCGGTCTTGCGGATGCCGCCGAAGCTGACGGAGTCGTCGCCGGGGCCGTGCATCACGATGGCGTCGTAGTAGATGAACTGGCCGAGGGTGCCGAGGCCGTCCGTCTTGGCCTGGTTGACCGACGGGTTGAAGTAGACGCGGTCGCGCTCGTCGTTCTGCGCGGTCTGGAAGACGGTGTCCTTGGCGGCGGTCTTCCACGCGCTCACGAAGGCCGAGCCGAGGCCGGAGTGCGAGTCGGAGCCGTTGACGCTCTCCAGCGCAGGGAGGTACTTGGCCAGGACGTTGCCGGGCTTGAGGTCGTTGTAGTGCTTGACCAGGTCCAGCATGTCGCCGGTGCCGGAACAGAAGCCGATGATGCCCGCGGTGTAGCCGCGGCCGTCGCCGATGTCCTCGATGTACTTGTACTGGGCCTTCCAGTCCAGCGAGGAGTTCTCCGCGCTGGAGACCAGCTCCATCGCGATTTCCTTCTTGTGCGGGTCGGCGAGACCGGCTGCCGCCGCCTTGGGCGCGACGGCGGCGGCGTGCGCGCCGGGCGCGGTGGCCGCGTTGCCCGCCGTGGCCAGGGCCAGCGAGGCGCCGCCGCCCGCCAGTACGCCGACGGCGGCGATCATGGCTATCCGGCGGCTGGGGCGCCGGTTCGAGCGGTGCGAGTGGGGGGATCGGTGCACGTGCGTCTCCGTTTCCGGCCGTCGGAGGAACGGCCAACTGCGGGGGCCTGCTGTGCAGTTAGGAAAGGTTCCTAACCAATGGAGAGCATTGAAGCACTGCGACGGCCGCACGCCAAGGGGCCGCCGCGACCGAGTTCGTGGCGCGATGTCGTACCCCCGCGCGACACTGGAGGCATGTGCAGAAGCATCAAGACCCTGCGACCGCCGATGACGCCCGATCCGGACGAGGACGACATCGAAGCGGCGGCGCTCCAGTACGTCCGCAAGATCTCCGGTTTCCGTGCGCCCGCCGCGCACAACCGGGAGGTCTTCGACGCCGCCGTGGCCGCCGTCGCCGCGGCCACCGCCGACCTCCTCGACGGCCTGGAGGTACGCGGCGCCGCCGCCCGCGCCCACGGCGGGGCGGCCTGACCCCCGGACCCGCCCGGCCCTAACCTGACCCCATGCAGCACATGACCGAGGCCGAATGGCGCGCCTTCGCCTCCACCGGTACCCGCACGGGGAAGCTCGCCGTCCAGCGCAAGGACGGCGGTCCCCACGTCACGCCCGTCTGGTTCCTGCTCGACGACACCGACCCCTCCGACATCCGCGTCGTCTTCAACACCGGCAGCGACTCCCTCAAGGGCAAGGCCCTGCGCCGCGACGCCCGCTTCGCGCTCTGCGTGGACGATCAGGAGCCGCCCTACTCCTACGTCCTCTTCGAGTGCACCGCCGAGCTCGTCGAGGACCCCGCCGCCCTGCTTCACTGGTCCACCAAGATCGGTTCCCGCTACATGGGCTCCGCCCGGGGGGCCGAATTCGGTGCCCGCAACGCCGTTCCCGGTGAATATCTCGTCCGTGGCCGCATCAACCGTGTCACGGCCCAAGCCGCCGTAGCCGACTAGCCCCCGGGCCCCGCCCCCACCCAGGACGGTAAGCCGATCTTTCCCGGGGCGCCGCCCCGGTCCCCGCACCTGGCCCGGACGGTGGGCCGATCTTTCCCGGGGCGCCGCCCCCGTATCCGCACCTGCCCGGGGCAGTGGGCCGATCTTTCCCGGGCGCCGTCCCCGCACCCGCACCCGCCCGGGGCCGTGGGCCGGATCTTTTCCGGGGCCCGGCCCCCGTGCCCGCACCTGGCCCGGACGGTGGGCCGATCTTTTTAGGGGCGCGGGGAACTGCGCGACCAGCCCCCACCGGGCTTTCAGCCCGAAAACAACCGCATCTGCCCCACTGGGGCCGGTTTTCACGGCGCACCACCGCCGTGGCTGAGCGCGCAGTTCCCCGCGCCCCTAAAAACACGTGGCTGGCCCCCCGGCAAAAGAACCGCACCAGGGCCGCGCCCCAAAAACACGTGGCTGCCGCCCCAGCAGAAGAACCGCCCAGGCCCGCGCCCCTAAAAAATCGGCGTACCGCCCAGCGCAAAGGAACCGCCCCGGGACCGCGCCCCCAAAAAACGCGTGGCTGCCGCCCCAGCAGAAGAACCGCCCGGGGCCGCGCCCCGAAAAGATCGGCGTGCCGACCAGCGCAGAGGAACCGCCCTGGGGCCGGGCCCCTGGAAGAGCGCCCCTGCCCGGGAGAGGCCCGGCGGGGGGCTAGCCGTAGGAGAGTTTTTTGCAGGGGTCGGTGTCCGCGGCGCGAGCCTGCTGCGTGAGATTGGTCGGCAACGGCTTCGGCTTGCTCGCCGCCGAGGCGAAATCCTGGCCGACGACGAGATTGATGCCCGAGATGGCGAGCGGAGCGAGCTCCGCGCCGGGAAAGAGCTTGGCGAGCTCGGTGGCGTGCGTCTTGTCGGCGGGCCCGTACTCGATACGGGTGGTGGCGTGGTCCTGGGACTTGGCGGTGGAGGTCCCGGTGACGGTGTAGCCGGAGCCCTTGAGCTTGTCGGCGGCCTTGCCGCCGAGCCCGTCCACGGTGGTGCCGTTGAAGACGCCGACCGAGACGCCGGTGCCGTCGACCGTGGCGGCGGGCGTCGGGGAGGCCGTCGACTTCGGCTTGCCCGAGGCGTCGACGCCTTCCAGGGTCCGGTTGGCCCGCAGCTCCGCGAAGAGGTCGTCCACGTCGGGGTGGACGAGGTCGATGCGCGGCCCGTCGTACTTCCACGGCGCGGTGATGAACTGGATGTTCTTGAGGTCGATGTTCTTCAGCGACAGCCCGAAGGACATCAGCTTGGTGGCGCTGCCGAGCCCCGGGTCCACGGTGAGCGACTTGGTGGCGGCGTCGGCCAGCGGCAGCAGCGTCGTCGGGTTCATGCCCTGCCCCTTGATCTTGGCGATCAGGGCGGACAGGAACGCCTGCTGCCGCAGCATGCGGCCGACGTCGGAGTTGTCGCCGACCCCGTGCCGTACGCGGACGTAGTCCAGTGCCTGCTGGCCCTGGAGGTTCTGCATGCCCGCGTCGAGGACGACCTTGCCCTTGCTGCCGCGGTTGGGGTTCATGTCCCCTTGGTAGATCTTGTTCGGCACGCAGACCTCGACGCCGTGCACGGCGGAGGTCATGGACGCGAAGCCCTCGAAGTCGACCACCATGGTGTGGTCCACGCGCAGCCCGGACAGCTTCTCGATGGTGTTCTGCGTACACGCCGGATTGCCCTTGGCCGTGTCGCCCATCGAGAACGCCGAGTTGAACTGCGCCCTGGGCTGGTCCGGCGACCACTTGCCGTCGGGCAGCAGGCACGGGGGTATGTCGACCATCGAGTCACGCGGTACGGAGATGCCCACCGCGTGTTTGTGGTCGGGGTAGACGTGCAGCAGGATCGTGGTGTCCGAGCGGCCGATGTCGCCGGAGGCGGAGCCGCCCAGCTTGCCGTTCGCGCCGGAGCGGGTGTCGGAGCCGATCAGCAGGACGTTGACGGCGGTGTGGCCGTTGGCGTCCGCGGGCCCGGCCTTGGGCCGGTTCTTGCTCAGCCCCGCCGAGTCGAACGTCGAGATATTGGCGTTGAGCTTCAGGTAGATCGCGCCGGCGCCGCCGGCCAGCAGCACCACGAAGGCGACGGATATCGCGATGATCCAGCGCTTGCGACTGCGCTTGGGTTCTCGCTTGCGCCCACGAACGCCCATTCCCACACCTTCAGTCCGGTGGCTCGCACGCACACGACGAAGCCCCAACGTTTACCACTTGAACCATCCCGCTCGTATGACGCGCGTCACACCGGCTCCGCCTCGGGGGAATTGCCCGGCGAGACACTGTACGTGGTGCGCATTTCGGTAATCGTCAATGCGGGGAGGGTGACGGAATCGGGAGCGGAAGCTCCGCATCCGCGGCTGTCCGTGGCGCGGCGCACACGCGAAGGGCCGGGGCGCACGCGAAGGGCTCGGGCGCACGCGAAGGGCCGGGGCGCACGCGAAGGGCCGGCTCCCGCCGTCATCGGCGGAAGTCGGCCCCGGGCGCACGACTCACAGTTCGCGCTGGAAGGAGTTCAGCCAGTCCAGGGAAGCGGTGGGCGTCAGCGCGACATCACTCAGCGCGTTCATCGCCTTCTGGTACTCGACCACTTCGTCGGGCTTGTCGATGTAGAGCGCCCCGGTGAGCTGCTCCAGGTAGACCAGGTCCGGCAGATCGGACTCCGGGAAGCTCAGCAGCGTGAAGGCGCCGCCGCCCGCCGCGTGCCCGCCCGTGGCGAACGGCAGGATGCGGACGTCGACGTTGGGCCGCTCGGCGGCTTCCAGGATGTGCCGCACCTGGTCGATCATCACCTGCCGACCGCCGAACGGACGGCGCAGCGCGCCCTCGTCCATGACGGCGACGAAGTGGGGCGCCTGCTCGGAGACGAGAAGCTTTTGCCGCTCCAGGCGTAGACCGACTCGTCTTTCCACCCAGGGCACGGCTGCCTCGGGGTGACCAAGCCGGATCACCGATCTTATGTAGTCCTCGGTCTGCAACAGGCCGTGCACGAACTGCACTTCGAAGGTGCGGATCAGCGCGGCCGACTCCTCCAGGCCCACGTACGTCTGGAACCACGTCGGCATGACCTCGCCGTATCCGTGCCACCAGCCCGCCGCGTTGGCCTCGCGGACCAGGCCCAGCATGGCCGCCCGCTCGGCTTCGTCCGTGACCTCGTAGAGGGTCAGCAGATCGGCGACGTCACGCTCCTTGAAACTGACTCTTCCCAGCTCCATGCGGCTGATCTTCGATTCGGAGGCCCGGATCGAGTAGCCCGCCAGCTCGCGGGTGATGCCCTTGGACTCACGCAGCCGCCGCAGCTGCGCTCCGAGCAGCATTCGTCGCACGATGGACCCGCCTCCCGGCTGCCCTGCGCTCATAGGTCACGCTCCGCCCTTGGTTCATCAGCAGTCTGCCACTAACGGACTGCGCGGTGTACCCGTTCGGTCACTCTCCACCGACACGTGCATCAATTCCTTGCAGATGCACGTGCAGACGCTCTTGCATCGGAGGGTGCTGATCCATGAGCATGGTGGACGTGCAGATACCCCGGGGGCACGTATGAAGGCAGAGGCAGTCGCCGTGCTGGAGCCGTTATGGCAGGGAGTGCTCGCGCCTGAGCGCGTGGCCTCGGGTAACGGAGCCACCTGTGAGCTGCCCGCCGCCCTGGAGTCAGTGGGTGAGGCACGTCACTTCACGCGCGCGACGCTCCAACGATGGGATCTGTCCACGCTCCGCGACTCGGTCGAACTGGTCGCGTCCGAGCTGGTGACCAACGCGCTGCGGTACGCGGTGCCGATCGGCGCGCCCGGCGCCCCGGTACGGCTGAGCCTGGTGCGCTGGACCTCGCGCGTGGTGTGTGCGGTGCGTGACCCCAGCGGGGTGGCGCCCGTCGCCAAGGACCCTGATTTCGTGGCCGAGACAGGCCGCGGACTTCATCTGGTGGACTCGTTCAGCGAGAACTGGGGATGGCACCCGCTGAGCGGCACGGGAAAGGTCGTCTGGGCGCTTTTTCTCACACCGGGCGGACCCTGTTAGTTCCGCCGGTTCCACGCGGGTCGCGGCGCAACCGGCGCATTACGGGACCAGGTGGTCGAATTCACCGGCTTTCACGCCGATGATCATCGATTCGATCTCCGCACGTGTGTATATCAGCGCCGGACCCTCGGGGAAGCGCGAATTCCGTACGGCGACCTCGCCGTCGGGCAGGGCGGCGAACTCGACGCACGTTCCATTGGCATTACTGTGACGGCTCTTCTGCCAGACCACTCCACGTAGGTCTTCTGCAGCCATTCCGTTGTGCGTCCGGCGCATCAGCCACTCCCCATAAGTGCCATGTCTGGTACGGCAGATCATAACTCGTTGGGCAGGCACGTGCATGTGCACGTGCATGTGCACGTGCAGTCACTCGCTGTGATCTTCAGGGCTCGACCCCCCGGGGCTGTTCACAGCCCTTCACAGCCCGGCTACCCGGAAAAGGGGCGGCGGATGCCCCCCGGTCGTCCGATACGATATTGACCGTCCGTAGAGGAATTACTCACTCCCCGCAACGAATTGGGAGCAGCCCGCAATGGCGCGTCACCTCATCACCTCAGCCCTCCCCTATATCAACGGGATCAAGCATCTGGGCAACATGGTGGGGTCCATGCTCCCGGCCGACGTCTACTCGCGGTATCTGCGGCAGCGCGGCCACGACGTCCTCTACATCTGCGCCACCGACGAGCACGGCACCCCCGCCGAGCTGGCCGCCAAGGAGGCGGGCCTGCCGGTCGACGTCTTCTGCGGCCAGGCACACCTCGCGCAGAAGGCGATCTACGACGGCTTCGAGCTGTCCTTCGACCACTTCGGCCGCAGCTCCTCGGCGGAGAACCGCGACATCACCCAGCACTTCGCGCGCAGGCTCAACGAGAACGGCTTCATCGAGGAGCGGGCCGTCCGGCAGGTCTACTCGCTCGCCGACGAACGCTTCCTGCCCGACCGCTACATCGTCGGCACGTGCCCGTACTGCGGGTACGACAAGGCCCGCGGCGACCAGTGCGAGAACTGCACGCGGGTGCTCGACCCGACCGACCTCATCGACGCGCGCTCCGCGATCAGCGGCAGCAGCGCGCTGGAGGTCCGCGAGACCAAGCACCTGTTCCTCCTCCAGTCCAAGCTCGCCGGCGAGGTCGAGGCGTGGATCGACGCGAACGGCGCCGACTGGCCCACCCTGGCCTCGTCCATCGCGCGGAAATGGCTCACCGAGGGACTCCAGGACCGGGCGATCACCCGTGACCTGGATTGGGGCGTTCCCGTACCGGCCGACACCTGGCCGGAGCTGGCCGCGGACGGAAAGGTGTTCTACGTCTGGTTCGACGCACCCATCGAGTACATCGGTTCCACCAAGGAGTGGGCCGACGCCGCGTCCGAGGGTGAAGTACGGGACTGGAAGTCGTGGTGGTACGAGGCCGACGACACGGTCCGTTACACCGAGTTCATGGCCAAGGACAATGTGCCCTTCCACACCGTGATGTTCCCGGCGACCCAACTGGGCACCCGTGAACCGTGGAAGAAGGTCGACTACGTCAAGGCTTTCAACTGGCTGAACTACTACGGCGGCAAGTTCTCCACCTCGCAGCGCCGCGGTGTCTTCACCGACGCCGCCCTCGAGTTGCTGCCCGCCGACTACTGGCGCTACTTCCTCATCGCGAACGCGCCGGAGTCCGACGACACCTCCTTCACCTGGGAGCTGTTCGCGGCGGGCGTCAACAAGGACCTCGCCGACACCCTCGGCAATTTCGTCAACCGCGTCCTGTCCTTCTCGCGCAAGCGATTCGGCGACGAAGTGCCCGCGGGTTCGGCGGCCGGCGCCGCCGAGGCGAAGCTCGGCGAGCAGATCGCCGCGCTGCTCGCCGAATACGAGGGCCACATGGAGACGCTGCAATTCCGCAAGGCCGCGCAGTCGTTGCGGGCGCTGTGGAGTGCGGGCAACTCCTACCTGGAGGAGAAGGCCCCCTGGATGGAGATCAAGACCGACCAGGACGGCGCCGCGCTCACGCTGCGTACCGCGATGAATCTCATCCACCTCTACGCGGTGGTGTCCGAGCCGTTCATCCCGGCCTCGGCCGCCGCCATGCGGGCCGCCTTCGCGCTGCCCGCCGACGACGCCCGCTGGGTCACCGCCGACGAGGCCCGCGCGCTGGACTCGGTGCCCGCGGGCACCCCCTTCACGGTGCCGCCGGTGCTCTTCGCGAAGATCTCCGACGAGGACCTGGCGTCGTACATCGAGCGGTTCGGCGGCGACCCGGACGCGCCGGCCGCCTGAGGAACGCGATCGGGGCCGTGCGTACGGCCGTTCAGCGCGCCAGCGCGGCCCCGTCGCCCATCACCACCACCGGGTGCAGCTTCGGGTCCAGGGTGCGCAGCAGCGTCCGCATGGCCTGCTGCGGCAGCGAGACACAGCCCTGGGTCGGGCCGCCGTGGTCCACGTGCAGCCAGATGCCGCCGCCGCGCGAGGCGCCCAGCGGACGCGTCCAGTCGCGCGGTGACGTGCCGGGCAGGTGGTTGTAGTTGATGGCGATGACGTAGTCGAAGGAGCCCGCCAGCGGCTCGCCCCTGAAGCCGGTGCCGGAGACGCTGAAGCCGATCGGCGCGTGGTCGTAGGAGAGTTCGGTGCCGGGGTCGGGGAGGTGGCCGCCCGCGTCGGTGAGGCCGAAGACGCCGATCGGTGAGCGCAGATCGCCGGTGCGGTGCGTGTCGGTCCAGCCGCGCAGCGCGTTGTGCGCGGCCCACACCGGGCCCGACGGCCGCCAACCGGCCGTGTTCTCGCGGGTGTAGAAGGTGACCTTCGCGTCCGGCGAGTCGGGGCCCGCGCCGGTGACCAGGACGGCCTGCCGCGCGTCGGCGGGGATCTGCGAGCGCGTCTTCGGCCCCAGGCCCGGCAGTTGGGCGGGCGGCGCGGGTGTCGTGCGCACCGGCTCGGGCGCGGACCTGCCCGCCCGGCCCGCGGGACCGCTCACCACCGTGCTCAGCGGCCCCTCGTCGCCGACCTTCGACGCCCGCACGCCCGTGCCACCGGCCACGCAGCCGGACACCAGCGGGGCGGCGGCCAGCGCGGTCAGGACGGCGGCGGCCAGGAGACGGCGGGGGCGGCGGGTGGTGCGCATGACGTGGCGGGGGCCTTTCACGGGAGCCTTCACGAGAAGACGGCGTTCTTCAGCGCGTCGTTGATCTGGGACTGCTGCGCGTCGGTGGCGTCGGCCAGGCACACCGAGACCTCGATCAGGACGTCGGAGCCGGACGCGTCGGTGAGCAGGGCCTTGGTCTGCGCGGTGCCGCCGACCGCCCGGCAGGCGCTGACGACGACGGACGAAGTCACCGGGTGGCCGTCGGCGTTGAGCTTGTCCACCGTCGTCTTGCTGTGCCGGAGTGTCAGCATCATCAGCGCCCCGCCGCGGGTCAGGGTGCGGACCAGCGGGGTGCAGAAGCCGTCCAGCGGCTTGACGCAGCCGTCGGTGGGCAGGCCGAGCGCCTGCGAGGAGGCGAAGACGTCACCCGTCTTGGGCGCGACGACCGTCGTCCAGCCGGGCGGCAACCGCAGGTCGAGACCGGCCAGTTCGGGGAAGTGGTACGTGACCGCCGCCGACGCGGCGGACGCCGACTCGGTCGCGCGGGTGGTCTGTCCGGGGCTCGGGGTCGGGCTCGGACCGCTGTCCACCGGGCCGGTCGCCGTCGAAGCGCTCGCCGTCGGGCCGCCGCTGCCGGACGCGGGCGGCGCGAGCGAGGTGACGACGGCGGGCGGCGCCGGGGCGCTCGCCGCGCCGCCGAGACCGGGCAGCACCGTCCCGGCCGCCGCGACCGCCACCACGACGGCGGCGGACATCCCGACCGCGCGGCGCCTGCGACGGCGCAGCGCACGCTCCTTGACCCGCTCCAACCGCTGTACGGGTGCGGGCAGTTGGGGCACCGCGCGCTCCAGCAGGTCGCGCAGCTCGTCCTCCGCGAAACGCTCATCCGGCATGGTGTTCACCTCCGACGCCCGTGTCGACCGCTTCGGGCAGCCGTCCGCGCAGCGCCCGCAGCGCCTTGGACGCCTGGCTCTTGACGGTGCCCTCCGTGCAGCCGAGGACATCCGCGGTGTCGGCCACGCTCAGGTCCTCGAAGTAGCGCAGCACGACCACCGCGCGCTGGCGTACCGGCAGTTCCCGTATCGCCGCGGCCAGCGCCTGCTCCAGGTCCACGTCCCCGTACGGGTCCGCCGGCTGCGGGCGGTCGGGCAGCTCGCCGTGCGGCACCTCGCCGCGCCAGCGCCGCCGCCACCACGAGGCGTGGGTGTGCACCAGCGCCTTGCGTACATACGCCTCCGGGCTGTCGCCCGCGATCCGGTGCCACTTCGGCCACACCCTGGCCAGCACCGTCTGGAGCAGGTCCTCTGCGAGGTGCGGGTCGCCGGTCAGCAGCCACGCGACCCGCAGCAGTCTGGGGCCGCGGGCCGCCACGAACTCCTCGAAACCGGGGTGCGACACCGTTGTTCCTCTCCACACCCCTTCAACGCGGTGACCCGCCTCCGGGGTTGCCCCCCGGCTCGCCCCTCCCGAGACGCGGTCCTAGCGCCCCGCGGAAGGGCGCCCTGCCGAAGGGCGGAGCTGGATGTGGAGCTCGCGCAGCCGCGCCTCCTCGACCTCGGAGGGCGCGCCCATGAGCAGGTCCTGGGCGTTCTGGTTGAGCGGAAACGCGATCGTCTCGCGGATGTTGGGCTCATCGGCGAGGAGCATGACCATACGGTCGACGCCCGGCGCGATGCCACCGTGCGGCGGCGCGCCGAAGTGGAAGGCGCGGAGCATGCCGCCGAACTCGGCCTCCACCGTCTCGCGGGTGTAGCCCGCGATCTCGAACGCGCGGTACATGACGGCGGGTTCGTGGTTACGGATGGCTCCGGAGGACAGCTCGATGCCGTTGCAGACGATGTCGTACTGCCAGGCCAGGATGTCCAGCGGGTCCTTGGTGTTGAGGGCTTCGAGGCCGCCCTGCGGCATGGAGAAGGGGTTGTGCGAGAACTCCACGGCCCCGGTGTCCTCGTTGCGCTCGAACATCGGGAAGTCGACGATCCAGCAGAAGCGGAAGACGTTCTCCTCGAACTGGCCGGTGCGCTTGGCGGCCTCGACCCGGACCGGGCCCATGATCTTGGAGACCTCGTCGAACTCACCGGCGCCGAAGAAGATCGCGGTGCCGGGCTTCGCGCCGACGGCGGCGAGCAGCGCGGTGACGTCCTCGGGGGTGAGGAATTTGGCGATCGGGCCGGTCAACGCGTTGCCGTCGCCGACCCGGACCCAGGCCAGGCCCTTGGCGCCGAGCGAGACCGCGTACTCGCCGAGCTGGTCGAAGAACTTGCGCGGCTGCTCGGCGGTGTCGGGCACGGCCAGCGCGCGTACGTGCTTGCCGGCGAACGCCTTGAAGCCGCTCCCGGCGAACACGTCGGAGACGTCGACCAGTTCGAGCGTGGTGCGCAGGTCCGGCTTGTCGTTGCCGTACTTGAGCATCGACTCGCGGAAGGGGATGCGGGGGAACGGCGAGGTGACCGTGCGTCCGCCGCCCAGCTCGGTGAAGAGGTCGGTCATGACCTTCTCGATGACGCCGAAGACATCCTCCTGCTCGACGAAGCTCATCTCGACGTCGAGCTGGTAGAACTCGCCGGGCGAGCGGTCGGCGCGCGAGTCCTCGTCGCGGAAGCAGGGCGCGATCTGGAAGTAGCGGTCGAAGCCGGAGATCATCAGGAGCTGCTTGAACTGCTGCGGGGCCTGCGGCAGCGCGTAGAACTTCCCGGCGTGCACGCGGGAGGGCACCAGGAAGTCGCGGGCGCCCTCGGGGGAGGTGGCCGACAGGATCGGGGTGGCCATCTCGTTGAAGCCGAGCGCGGTCATCTCGCGGCGCAGGAAGGAGATGACCTGGGTGCGCAGCATGATGTTGCGGTGCATGCGCTGGCGGCGCAGGTCGAGGAAGCGGTTGGTGAGCCGCATCTCCTCGTTCGCGTTGTCCTCGGGGAAGACCGGGAAGGGCAGCGGGTCGGCCGCGCCCAGCACCTCCAGGGCGGTCACGTCGACCTCGACCTCGCCGGTCGGCAGCTCCGGGTTGACGTTCTCCGCGGAGCGGGCCAGGACGCGGCCGTCGACGCGGACGACGGACTCCTTGGACTGGCCGCTGAGCTGGTCGTACACCGGGGAGCCGGGGCGGACGACGAGCTGGGTGAAGCCGTAGTGGTCACGCAGGTCGACGAAGAGGATGCCGCCCAGGTCGCGGCGATTGTGCAGCCAGCCGGACAGGCGGACGTCGGTGTCGACGTCGGTGGCGCGCAGCTCGCCGCAGGTGTGGGACCGGTACCGGTGCATCATTCGTCCTCGACGCTGGATGTTGGGTGGGTGGCCGGGCCAGCGGCCCAGCACAGCTTACCGGCGCCCGCACACCGGCCTCACTCCGGATTCGGTGGGGCGTAAGGCCACGAAGGCCGCCCTACTGGGCCATAACGCCCCAATTCTCATAAAATGGCACAATGCGCACCGAGGACGTCCTGGCCGCAGTCGGTACCGGGCTGTGGCAGTGGCACGAGGCCACCGGCACCGTGACGGTCGACGCCCGCGCCGCGCGCCTGCTCGGGCTGTCCGGCGGCCCGGCCGAGCACCGGACGTCCGCCGTTCGGGCGTGCCTGCACGCCGCCGATTACGTGTCGCTGGCCGGCGCGGTCTCGCTGGCCTACTCGGAGGGCACGGTCGCCGAGGCGCTGGTGCGGGTGGTGGGCGACGACGGCGCGACCCTGCGGACGGTACGGGCCAGGGTGCGCCCGCAGGGCACGGTGATGGCGGGCACGCTGCACGAGGTGCGCGGCGGGCCCTCACGGGCGGCTGCGCAGGCGGGCGGCGGCTGGCGGCGGGCCAGGGAGGCGTTCCTGCTGGACGCGGGGCGCGCGCTGGCCGAGGCCGACTCCACCGCCGAGGTGCTGCGGGTGGCGGCCACCTTGTCGATGCCGGGTTTCTCGCCCGACGGCCTCGCCGTCTTCGGCACGGACGGCGACCGGCTGTCGGTGATCGGGCACCACGGGCAGGCGGCGGGCACCGAGGACCCCTTCCTCGACATGCCGCTGGACACCGACTACCCGGCCGCGCTGGTGGTCCGTACCGGCCAGGCGGTCTATCTGCCGTCGCCGGCCGCGTACGAGGACCGCTTCCCGGTCACCTGGCCGCTGGTGAAACCGTTCGGCCGCTCCTCCTGGGCGTATCTCCCGCTGGTCGTGGCCGGGTCCACGATCGGCGCCTGGATGGCGGCCTTCCGCGACCCGGTGGCCTTCACGCCCGACGAGCGCTCGGTGCTCACCACGGTGGCCCGGATGCTCGCGCAGGCGCTGTCCCGCGCGCATCTGCACGAGTCGGAGCGCGCCCTGACCGACGGCCTCCAGCGCACGATGCTGCCCGCGCGCAGGCCCGGCATCGAGGGCATGGCGGTGGCCGCCCGGTACGTGCCGACCGGTGGCGGCCTCCAGGTCGGCGGCGACTGGTACGACGTGATCGGGCTGCCGTCGGGCCGTACCGCGATCGTCATCGGCGACGTCCAGGGCCATGACGTACGGGCCGCGGGGATCATGGGCCAGCTGCGGATCGCGCTGCGCGCCTACGCGGCCGAGGGCCACCACCCGGACGCGGTGCTCTCGCGCACCTCCCGCTTTCTGGCCGGGCTGCACGACGGGCTCCCCGACGGGCCGGCGGACGGGCTGCGCGACGGCCTGCACGAGGGGCTGAGCGCCGACGAGTCCGCCGACGTACGCTTCGCGACCTGCCTCTATCTGGAGGCCGACCCGCTGACCGGCACGCTCGACGTGGTGCGCGCCGGGCACCCGGAGCCCGCGATCCGGCTCGGCGACGGTACGACGATCGTCCGGCGTACGGCGGGCGGCCTGCCGCTGGGCATCGAGCCGGACACCGACTACCCGACGACCCGGCTGGTCCTGGAGCCCGGCGAGGTGCTGCTGCTGTGCACCGACGGCCTGATCGAGACCGGCGGCCACGACCTGGAGACCGGCTGGCAGCGGCTGCGCGATGTGCTGGAGGCCGGGCCCGCGGGCGATCTGGAGGAGCTGGCCGACTCCCTGATCCGCGCGGTGCACGGGCCCGCCTCCCACCACACCACCGGGCCGCTGGCCGACCGCCGCGAGGACGACATCGCGCTGGTCCTGCTGCGCCGCGACCCCGACGGCCCGACCTGCGCGGTCCCGGTCCGCCGCGCGGTGCTGACCGTCTCGCAGACCGACCCGGGCCGCATCCGCGCCACCCGCGACGACATCCGTGCCCTGCTGCACGACTGGACCTCGGCCGACCAGGTCGAGTCCGCCGTCCTGCTCGTCTCCGAACTGGTCACCAACGTGCTGGTGCACACCGACGAGGACGCCGTACTGACCGCCATGGTCACCGGCATGCCCGGCACCCGCCGCCTCCACGTCGAGGTCGGCGACCGCTCCGACGACATGCCGCACCGCCGCTCCCCCGGCGAGATGGCCTCCTCCGGCCGCGGCCTGATGCTCATCGAGGAGCTCGCCGACGCCTGGGGCGTCGACCCGCGCGGCGACGGCAAATCCATCTGGTTCGAGCTGTACGAGGCGACGAGCCCGTCGATCGGGTGACCGCCCGGCGGGAGGGCGGGGTCGGCCGCGGACGCGAATCCGTCACGGTCGTGTGAACCGGCCGTGAAACGGAGGAAAACACTGGTCGCACAGAGCGGTTGGGCCCGCTCCAACGCCCCGTGGAGCCGGTGCCTCCACCTAGCCTGAACGCCTACGTGACGGGCGATCGTACGGCCGACCGCGCGCCCTGACACTCACGCCGGCGAAAAGGCAGCACTGGGATGAGCCTGAAACTCCCCGCACCCACGGACGATCCGACATCGCCCGGCGACCCGACCGCGCCCGGCGACCCGACGTCGCCCGACGACCCGACCGCGCCCGGCCACGTACCGGCGGCGTCCGCCGCACCGGCACCGCGCGGCGGCGGGAAGGGCCGGTTGCGGGCGCTGGACGGGCTGCGGCTGGTGGCCGCGCTCATGGTGGCGATCTACCACCTGGCCTTCCGGGGCAGCGGAGCCTGGCGCGGACAGCCGCTGGAGATCTTCCCGCACCTGTCGCACGCCGCCGCGTACGGACCGCTGGGCGTGCAGTTCTTCTTCATCATCAGCGGCTTCGTGATCTGCATGAGCGGCTGGGGCCGCAGCGTCAAGGCGTTCGCGATCTCCCGGATCAGCCGCCTGTACCCGGCCTACTGGGCGGCGCTGATCCTGGTGACCGTCGTCCTGTTCGTCCTCGGCTACAAGACCGTCTCGCGCACCGACCTGCTCACCAACTTCACGATGCTCCAGACCCCGGCGGGCTCCGAGCGCGTCCTGGGCGTCTCCTGGACGCTGTGGGCCGAGATGCGCTTCTACGTGCTCTTCGCCGTCACCGTCCTGTGGCGCGGCGCCACCCGCAAGCGCGTCCTGGCCTTCTGCGCCCTGTGGACGATCGGCGCCCTGTACGCGGACTCCTCCGGCCAGGAGTTCCTCAAGCTGGCCCTGATGCCCGAGTACGCGCCCTTCTTCATCGGCGGCATCGGCCTCTACCTGCTGCGCCGCTTCGGCCACGACCTGCTGACCTGGGGCGTCGTCGCGACCGGCTTCCTGCTCGGCCAGCACTACGCGGTCCTGGGCCTCGTCCCCAAGCCCGGTGTGGCCGTCACCTTCCACCGCTCGCCGACCGTCGTCATCGCCCTGGTCGCCGCGGGCTTCGCCGCCATCGCCGCGGTGACGCTCGTGCGCCGCGTCGCCGACGTCGACTGGCGCTGGCTGACCACGGCGGGCGCCCTGACGTACCCCTTCTACCTGGTGCACGAGATCCTGGGCACGCTCGTCATCGAGAAGCTGAAGGCCCACACCGGCATACCGGACTACGGCGTACTCGCCCTCGCCATCGGCTCGATGCTGCTGCTCGCCTACCTCATCTACCGCCTGGTCGAACGCCCCCTAACGCCGATCCTGCGTCGCGCGCTCACCCACCAGGCCAACCGCCTGTCCGAACCCCGCCCGGCCTCGACCGGCTGACGTCGCTAAGCCCGGCGACCACCGACTTCCCGCGCACCGGGCGCGGCACGACTCCCCAGACCTCCGCGAGCGCGTCAATGAGCACCAGCCCCCTTCCGCCCTCGCTCTCCGGCCCGGCCTCGGCCAACTCCGGCTTCTCCGGCCCGCCGTCGGACACCGCCACCCAGTAGTGCCCGTCGGCGGGCCACAGCACCAGCTCGATGACCGCGTCCTCCTCGCACCGGTCCCCGTGCCGCACGGCGTTCGTGACCAGCTCACTGGTCACCAGCCCCAGATCCGCGGCCAGTTGGGGCTCCACCCCACGAGGGAGCGCCTCCGCGACGGCATGCCGCGCCCGGCGCACGGACTCCGGCCGCGCCGGGAAGCGCCAGAGTGCTGGTAAGCGGGGGATTTCAGGCATGACGAACTCCGTTGCGTCGAAGGGGTCTTGTGGCGTTCTGAGGGTTCGCCGGTGGCATGCCGCCGTCACTCGCGGTGCGCTTCCGACGTAGTTGTGCGTAGCTGCGCGCTACTACGGTAGGGGGATGGGGCCACTTTTGCCAGGCGCTTCAAATAAATGGCCTTCCGGCCATGCGCCTATGCTCACCGTGGCAGGCGGTCGAGACGCGCACAGGGAGGAAGGGCATGCCGACGAGGACGGTCCTCACCGAGCGACAGAAGCGTGTGGGAAGCGAGTTGCGCAGGCTGCGCACGGCGGCGGGCATGTCCGCCGAGAGCGCGGCGGGACTCCTGGGCGTCGACCGGAGCCGAATCTCCAACATGGAGTCGGGACTTCGGGCGATCAGCGCGGAGCGCGTGCGCAAGCTGGCCGTCAACTGCGAATGCACGGACGAGCGGTACGTCAACGCCTTGGCCGCGATGGCCGAACCGAGCGGCACCGGATGGTGGGAGCGCTATCGGGGCAGCCTGCCCCAGGGGTTCCTGGACATCTCCGAAATGGAGGCAGGCGCGTTACGGCTGCGCGGCGCCAACACGGTCCACATCCCGGGCATGCTCCAGACGTCCGACCACGCCATAGCCATCTTCCGCGCCGTGGTGCCCAAGCTCCCGGAGCACGAGGTCGCCCTGCGCCTCGCCCACCGATCGGAGCGCCAGCAACTGGTCACCGGCACCAGCACGCTCCCGTACGTCGCGGTGATCCACGAAGCCGCGCTGCGCATGCAGTTCGGGGGACCTGACGTGGCGCGCGCCCAACTGGACTACCTGCTGGAGGTCTCCGAGCGGGACAACGTCACCGTGCTGGTCCTCCCCTTCGCCCACGGGGCCTTCCCCGGCGCGGGTCACACCGTCGTCTACGCCGAAGGCGCCGTGAGCCAGCTCGACACCGTGCAGGTCGACAGCTCCCACGGACCGGTCTTCCTCCACGCCGAGGCGCAACTCGCGAAATACCGAGCGCAACTCGACCTGTTGGAAGAGTTGTCCGTGTCCGCCGACCGGTCCCGCGACCTCATCCGCGAGATCGCGCACCAGCTCTGAGGAGATCAGACCCGATGCCCGACATCACCTGGGAAGCCCCCTTCTGCGGCGAAGGCAGCTCCTGCTTCCGCCTCGGCACCGACGCCGACGGCAACGGCTACATAGCCGTCAACGGCCAAGAAGACCGTCCCCTCACCGACACCCGCGAAGCCCTCCGCACCCTGATCACCGACATCAAGGCCGGCAAGGCCGACCACCTGCTGTAGGCCGGCCACCTCGCGGTCAAGAAGCCCCCGACGGCCGTCGGCCGTCACCGTCGGGTCAGGTCACGACCCGCAGTTCGGGGCTGCCCGCCAGGTCGATGCCGTAACGGGCGTAGACGGCCGTGGTGTTCTCGCTCGTGAGGGCGTCCCGGTCGAGCGAGAGCCGGTCGGCCGTCTTCGCGGAGCCCTTCGACGGCGAGGCCCTGCTGGTCAGCCACTCCTCCGGCACCGGCGACACCCTTCTCGTACAGGCGGACCAGGGGGCGAACGTAGGTCGGGGCGGAGGGGTCACTCGATGGGGCGAAAAATGCGATCGTCGTCCCCTATGTACCGATTGGCGGAGAGCGGCGGATGGGCCGTTGGGGTCGAATGACCCGGACCAACCGTCGCCGCAGCACCCGTCGGAGAAGACATGAAGGTCTCAGGAACCAGGTTCGCCGGACTCGCGGCGGTCGCCGTGAGCACGCTGTCGCTCGGCGCCATCGTCGCGTCGGCCGCGCCTGCCGTGGCCCAGCCGCCGATCTGCGGCACCACCGACTGTCCCAGTCTGTCGCCGGCCAACCTGTCGGCCACCCAGGGATCGCTGAACGTCACGCAGATGCAGTTGGAGAACATCTCGGCCACGGCGACCGACGCGGTCACCGGCCGGCCGCTGGCGGGCGCGCTGGTCCAGTTCTCCACCAGCAACGGCCGCGCACTGGGCTCGGCGTACACCAACTACCAGGGCGTCGCCGCCATCAGCGCCTCGGAGAACTTCGGCCCCGGCACCGTCCAGGAACTGCTCAACGGCTACACCGCCGTGCTGGTCGGCGACGGCATCCACGCCCCCGCCTCGGCGCACGCGGCGATCACCATCGGCACGGACTGCACCATGGCCGCCAGCAGCGACCGCGGGCTGAAGTGCGCCGTCGTCCCGGTCGACTGGAGCCGCTGAGCGTGTGGCCTTTCCGCCGTTCCGGCGCGGCCACACCGGTAGCAGCCACACCAGCAGCGGACGCCGCCGTAACGACCGCTTCCGCCGAGGTCACCTCGACGGGAGCCGTCAACGGCTACCACGTGCTGGCGACCGTCGCGGCCCTGCCGGTCAGCACCTGGCGCTACCTCTGGGAGCCGGAGCACGTACGCCACATCGGTCCGATGTCCCAGGACTGGCACGCCGCCTTCGACTTCCAGCACGCCAACACCAGCGTGATCCCGCTCGTCGACGCCAACGGCGTCGCCATGGTCTGCATCCAGGCCCTGAACCGGCGCATCGACGAACTGACCGCCGAAGTGCGCGGCCTGCGCGAGATCACCGCGCAGCACGCACGGTCGGGCCGATGAGCGAGCCCGCGGACGAGGCGGGCCTGGCGGCCCTGCGCGAGTTGGTGGCGGCCCCCGCCGACCGCTTCCGTCAGCGCCCCGCCCCGGGACCCGAACAGGAACCGCGCACCCTCACCGTGGGCATGGCGACCTACGACGACTACGACGGCGTGTACTTCACCGTCATGAGCCTGCTGCTCTACCACGCGGAGGCGATGGACCGGGTCAGCGTCCTGGTCGTCGACAACCACCCCTCCGGGCCGCACGCCTGGGCGCTCAAGCGCCTGGAGCAGCAGATCCCCCAACTGCGTTACGTCCCCTACGACCGCCGCGTGGGCACCGCCGCCCGCGACCGGATCTTCCGCGAGGCCGTCTCGGACTGGGTGCTGTGCGTGGACTCCCACGTCCAGCTGCTGCCCGGGGCGCTGGCCGCCCTGCTGGACCATATCGACGAGCACCCCGACAGCGGCGACCTGCTCCAGGGACCCCTTGTCTCCACCGACGGGCACACGGTGTCCACCCACTGGGAACCGCGCTGGGAACGGTTCATGTACGGGGTCTGGGCCACCGACCCGCGCGGCACCGACCCCGACGCTCCCGCCTTCGAGATCGGGATGCAGGGCCTCGGCCTGTTCGCCTGCCGGACGAAAGCCTGGCCAGGGCTCAACCCCGCCTTCACCGGCCACGGCGGCGAAGAGGGCCACCTGCACGAAAAGTTCCGCCGCTCCGGCCACACCACCTTGTGCCTGCCCGCCCTGCGCTGGACGCACCGCTTCGACGCGCCGCGCCCCGGCCACATCACCCAGGACTGGTACCAGCGCCTGCGCAACTACCTGATCGGCTTCGACGAACTCGGCCAGAGCGCCGACGAGGCCGTCGGCCACTTCACCTCGATCCTGGGCGAAACAGCCGTCCGCCAGGGCCTGGCCGACTACCGGACCGAGACGCGCAGCCCCTTCACCGCCTTCGACGGCATCACCTGCATCAACCTCGACGACCGGCCCGACCGCTGGGAGACCGTGCGACGGCGGCTCGGCGCGCTGGAGATCCCCGCCGCGCGCGTCCACCGCCTGTCGGCCACGGCGACCCCCGTCAACCACCACATCGGCTGCGCCCTCTCCCACCGCCGGGCCATCCAGCAGGCCCACATTGACGGCCTGGAGTCCCTGCTGGTCCTGGAGGACGACGCGGTCTTCCTGCACGGCACCACGTGGGTCCTGCGCCGCGCCCTGGCCGAACTCGGGTCACGGCCCTGGTCGTTGCTCTACCTCGGCGGCGCCGACTGGGGCCGGACCTTCCCGCGCGCGGAGAACTGCGGACACATCGAGCCCGTCACCGGGATCACCACCGCCCACGCCATCGCGTACCACCGCGATGTCTTCACCGACCTGCTCGACGAACTCCCGGACACCGTCGACGGCATGACCGCCTGGATCCGGCGCCACACCGCGATCGACCAGTACCTCGCCGCCTGGGACCGGCCCGACTGCTACCGGACCGTCCCCGTCGTCGCCGCCCAGACCGACCAGATCCACCTGGTGGCGGAGGACCTGCGCGACCAGTTCGCCCTCTGAACCGTCCCCGCGAAGGCACCCGAAGGAGCGCCCGCCCGGTGAACTCGCCCCAGGCCCGCCGTGACGGGCTGCGCGTCAAGTCCCTCGCGGACGGCCGCCTGGCCGTCTACGACGAGCGGGCCGAGCAGGGACACCTTCTCGGCCCGCAGTCCGCCGCGGTCTACCTCCTCGCGGACGGCACCCGCACGCTCACCGACCTCACCGCGGCCGTCGCGCGCGTCCGGCCCCCGGCCGACACCGCGGCCGTCCGGCTGGCGCTCGGCGAGCTGACCGCCGCGGGCCTGCTCGACACACCCCTCGAAACACCGCCCGGCGCGCGGCCCGGCGCACCGTCCGGGCCGCCGGGGCGGACCGGCTAGCGGCCGAGGACCGTGTCGGCCGGGATGGTGCCCAGGCGGCCGGCCTGGAAGTCGTCGAAGGCCTGGGCCAATTCGGCGTGGGTGTTCATGACGAAGGGGCCGTACTGCATCATCGGCTCGCGGATCGGGAGGCCGCCGAGCAGGACGACCTCGAAGTTGGGCGAGCGGGACTCCTGGGTCTCGTCCGCGCGGATGGTGAGGGAGTCTCCCTTGCCGAAGACGACGGCCTGGCCCATACGGAAGGGGCGGGCGTCGGGGCCCGCGAAGCCGCGGCCGGCGAGGCCGTAGGCGAGGGCGTTGAAGTCGGCGCGCCAGGGCAGGGTCACCGAGGCGCCGGGGTTCACCGAGACGTGGATCATCGTGATCGGGGTGTGGGTGGCGCCGGGGCCCTCGTGGCCCGCGAGGTCACCGGCGATCAGCCGGATCAGCGCGCCGCCGTCACCGGAGGTGAGCAGCTTCAGGCCGCCCGCCCGGATGTCCTGGTACTTGGGCGGCATCATCTTGTCGGCCTTCGGCAGGTTCACCCAGAGCTGGAGGCCGTGGAAGAGGCCGCCGCTGGTGACCAGCGACTCCGGCGGGGTCTCGATGTGCAGCAGGCCGGACCCGGCGGTCATCCACTGGGTGTCGCCGTTGGTGATCGTGCCGCCACCGCCGTGCGAGTCCTGGTGGATGAAGGTGCCGTCCATGATGTACGTGACGGTCTCGAAGCCGCGGTGCGGGTGCCAGGGGGTGCCCTTGGGCTCTCCCGGCGCGTACTCCACCTCACCCATCTGGTCCATCATGATGAACGGGTCGAGGTTGCGGTAGTCGATGCCCGCGAAGGCGCGGCGCACGGGGAAGCCCTCCCCCTCGAAACCGCTCGGGGCGGTGGACACCTGTAGCGCCTTGCGGGGCTGGGCGTCGTCGGGCGCGCTCACACGCGGCAGGGTCAGCGGGTTCTCTACGGTCACGGCGGGCATGACTGCCTCCTTCGGGATGCTCCGGTTCCAAAGTAGTTGAACACTGAACATCTCGCAAGGCGTGACTATTCCAGCACTCACCGGAGGGGAAGATCGAAAGCGCGGGCGTACGAGCCGGGACGTGCGCCCGTACGGTCTCAGGCGTACCGCCGTACGGCCTCAGGCGTACCGCCGTACGGCCTCAGGCGTGCCGCCGGGCAGCCTCAGCCGTACATCCGGCGCATCGTGAAGTCGACCATCTGCTCGACCGCCTTGGCGTCGAAGACCATGCGATGCTGGCCGTCGATGTCCAGCACGAAGCCGTAGCCGGTGGGCAGCAGGTCCAGCACCTCGGCGCCGGTGATCACGAAGAACTTGGACTCCTTGCCCGCGTACCGCCGCAGCTCCTTCAGGGAGGTGAACATCGGGATGACCGGCTGCTGGGTGTCGTGCAGTGCCAGGAAGCCCGGATTGTCGCCGCGCGGGCAGTACACCTTGGACGTGGCGAAGATCGCCTGGAAGTCCTCGGCGGCCATCGAACCCGTGGTGAAGGCGCGGACCGCGTCGGCCAGGGACGGCGGGGAGGGCTCCGGATAGCCACCGGGCATGGGTGCGGCGCCCTGGACCGGGCCGGGTCCGGGATTCACGCTCTGCTCGTAGCCGTACACGGCCTCAAGAGTAACGGCCCCCGGGACGAGGAAACGGTCACATCCGACCCTTCCGGGGTTGCTTCTTATTACCGACGGGTAGCATTATTTTCCACGAGTGCCACGACCACCCCACTTGCGATACGGAGCCGACGTCATGGGCCACTACAAGTCGAACCTCCGCGACATCGAGTTCAACCTCTTCGAGGTGCTCGGCCGCGACCAGCTCTACGGCACGGGTCCGTTCGCCGAGATGGACGTGGAGACCGCGAAGGACGTCCTCGCCGAGCTGGCGCGCATGGCGGAGAACGAGCTGGCGGAGTCCTTCGCCGACGCCGACCGCAACCCGCCGGTCTTCGACCCGAAGACCAACACCGCCCCGGTGCCCGAGACCTTCAAGAAGAGCTACCAGGCCTTCATGGACGCCGAGTACTGGCGGCTCGGCCTGCCCGAGGAGATCGGCGGCACCACCGCGCCGCGCTCCCTGATCTGGTCCTACGCGGAGCTGGTGCTGGGCGCCAACCCCGCCGTGTGGATGTACTCCTCGGGCCCGGCCTTCGCCGGAATCCTCTACGAGGAGGGCACCGAGGAGCAGAAGAAGATCGCCGCGCTCATGGTCGACAAGCAGTGGGGCTCCACCATGGTCCTCACCGAGCCCGACGCGGGCTCCGACGTCGGCGCGGGCCGCACGAAGGCGGTCAAGCAGGACGACGGCACCTGGCACATCGAGGGCGTCAAGCGCTTCATCACCTCGGGCGAGCACGACATGTCCGAGAACATCATCCACTACGTGCTGGCCCGCCCCGAGGGCGCGGGACCCGGCACCAAGGGCCTGTCGCTGTTCATGGTCCCGAAGTACGAGTTCGACTTCGAGACCGGCGAGCTGGGCGAGCGCAACGGCGTCTACGCCACCAACGTCGAGCACAAGATGGGCCTGAAGGCGTCCAACACCTGCGAGATGACCTTCGGCGACGGGCTCCCCGCCAAGGGCTGGCTGATCGGCGAGAAGCACGACGGCATCCGGCAGATGTTCCGGATCATCGAATTCGCCCGCATGATGGTCGGCACGAAGGCCATCGCGACGCTCTCCACCGGCTACCTGAACGCGCTGGAGTACGCCAAGGAGCGCGTGCAGGGCCCGGACCTCGCGCAGTTCATGGACAAGACCGCGCCCAAGGTCACCATCACCCACCACCCCGACGTCCGCCGCTCGCTCATGACGCAGAAGGCGTACGCCGAGGGCATGCGGGCGCTGGTGCTCTACACCGCCTCCGTGCAGGACGCCATCCAGGTCGCCGAGGCGGCCGGCGAGGACGCCACGAGGCTGCACGGGCTCAACGACCTGCTGCTGCCGATCGTCAAGGGCTACGGCTCCGAGAAGTCGTACGAGCAGCTCGCCCAGTCCCTCCAGACCTTCGGCGGCTCCGGGTACCTCCAGGAGTACCCGATCGAGCAGTACATCCGGGACGCCAAGATCGACACGCTCTACGAGGGCACCACCGCCATCCAGGGCCAGGACTACTTCTTCCGGAAGATCGTCCGCGACCAGGGGCAGGCCATGACGGCGCTCAGCGAGGAGATCAAGAAGTTCCTCGCCGAGGCCACGGGCGGGGAGGACCTGGCCGCCGCCCGCGACCAGCTCGCCAAGGCGGCGGTGGACCTGGAGGCGATCGTCGGCGCCATGCTCACGGACCTTTCGGCCACCGAGCAGGACGTCCGCTCGATCTACAAGGTGGGGCTCAACACCACGCGGCTGCTGCTCGCCTCCGGTGACGTGGTCATCGGGTACCTGCTCCTGCGCGGGGCCGGCGTGGCCGCCGAGAAGCTCTCCGGGGCCTCCGCCAAGGACGCCGCCTTCTACGCGGGGAAGGTCGCCGCCGCGAAGTTCTTCGCCGCCAATGTCCTTCCCGGCGTGGGGACGGCTCGGTCCCTGGCCGAATCCGTCGACCTCGGCCTCATGGACCTCCCGGAGGACTCCTTCTGACCCGCCCCCGGGGACTCCTTCCAACCCGCCCCGGCGGGCAGTCCGGTGGTCGCCGGACTGCCCGCCGGTGGTGGGTTGCTCGCGCAGTTCCCCGCGCCCCTAACGGGGCGAGCCATGTGGCCGAAAACTAAGCTGAGGGCATGAGCTCTCAGCGTCCGGCGTTTGGCCGTAAGCACACCGAAGATCTGGCCGCCTTCGTGCAGGCGAGTCCGACGCCGTACCACGCGGTGGCGACCGTGGCGGAGCGGCTGGAGGGGGCCGGGTTCCGGCGGGTGGCGGAGACGGAGAAGTGGGGGGCCGAGCCGGGCGGGCGGTATGTGCTGCGCGGGGGCGCGGTGGTGGCGTGGTTCGTGCCGGACGGCGCACGGCCGGAGACACCGTTCAGGATCGTCGGCGCGCACACGGACTCGCCGAATCTGCGGGTGAAGCCGCGCCCGGACATGGGGTCGCAGGGCTGGCGCCAGGTGGCGGTGGAGATCTACGGCGGCCCGCTGCTGAACAGCTGGCTGGACCGGGACCTGGGCCTGGCGGGCCGGCTGACGCTGCGCGACGGCAGTACACGGCTGGTCGCGACCGACCGCCCGCTGCTGCGGGTGCCGCAGCTCGCGATCCACCTGGACCGGGGCGTGAACGACGGGCTGACGCTGGACAAGCAGCGCCACCTCCAGCCGGTGTGGGGCCTGGGCGACGCCCAGGACGGCGACCTGATCGGCTACCTCGCCGAGCGGGCGGACCTCGACCCGGAGGACGTCGTCGGCTGGGACCTGATGACGCACGACACGCAGCCGCCCGCCTTCCTCGGGCGCGACGAGGAACTGTTCGCCTGCCCCCGGCTGGACAATCTGCTGTCGGTGCACGCGGGCGCCGCCGCGCTGGCCGCCGCGTCGGGCGGCCAGGACCTCACGTACATCCCGGTGCTCGCCGCCTTCGACCACGAGGAGAACGGCAGCCAGTCCGACACCGGCGCCCAGGGCCCGCTGCTCGGCAACGTCCTCAGCCGCTCGGTGCACGCGCGCGGCGGCGGCTTCGAGGAGCGGCAGCGCGCGCTGGCCGCGAGCGTCTGCGTCTCGTCGGACTCCGGCCACGCCGTGCACCCCAACTACGCCGAGCGGCACGACCCGACGCACCACCCGCGCGCCAACGGCGGCCCGATCCTGAAGACCAACGTCAACCAGCGGTACGCCACCGACGGCACCGGCCGCGGCGTCTTCGCGGCGGCCTGCGACACCGCGGGCGTCCCCTACCAGCACTTCGTGTCGAACAACTCGATGCCCTGCGGGACGACGATCGGCCCGATCACCTCCGCCCGGCACGGCATCACCACGGTCGACGTCGGGGTGCCGATCCTCTCGATGCACTCGGCCCGCGAGATGTCCGGCGCCGACGACCCGCATCTGCTGGCCAGCGCCCTGACGGCCTTCCTGGCGGCCTGACTCGGGGGACTGCTTCCGGGGACTGCTTCCGGGGCCTTCCGGGGCCTGCTTGCGGGCCGGGGCCGCGCCCCGGCCCGCCCGTGACCCGATGCGCCTGCTTGTGCCCCGAGGTCCGGGGTAGGCGCTGCTTCAGAACGCCGGAGCACAACTAGGCCAAAGGAAGCGGTAATTGTGGGCATCGGAGGCTGCATCATTCTGATCGCGGTCGGTGCGATCATCACGTTCGCCACCGACTGGCACGCCAAGGGCGTCAACATGGATCTGCTCGGCCTGATCATGATGGCCGTCGGCATCATCGGACTCGCCGCTTACGTCAGCATCTTCAAGCGCCGCCGGATTCCCCCGACGGCCGACGGCGACATCCCGCCCGTCGAGGAGCGCTACTACCCGGGTGACCGGCGGTACTGACACCAGGCCAGTACCACCGGCGTTCTGACGTGAGGTCAGCCCCGGATCTCAGAACAGCGACTTGTACATCTGCCAGCCCGCGCCGAGCCTGACGCGGGCGGCAAAGCCCGGCTCGCTGTCGCGGCCGTCGTAGCGCCACAGGTCGCCCGCCGCGTCACGGGCGACCAGTCCGGTGAGGTACGCCCCCCGGACCGGCCGGATTTCGCCGACGCCCACGATCGAGTTGTAGATGTTCCAGCCGGACCCGATCTTCACGCGCGGCCCGAAGTGCCCCTTGCCGTCGCCGTCATAGGCCCACAGCACCCCGGACTTGTCCCGGGCCAGAAGCTGACGGCCGTAGCCGACGGATTCGGAGTGCTGCGAGCCGATCAGCAGGTTGTACGTGTTCCAGCCGCCGCCGATGAGGGTGCGCGGCCCGAACCTGCCGTTCCGGTCGGCGGCGTAGAGGTACAGGCTGCCGGACGGCGTACGCGCCACGAGGTCCGCGCGGCCGTCACCGGTCAGGTCGCCGACCGAGGCCAGCGCGTCGTACGCGTTCCAGCCGGGGCCGATGAGCGTGCGCGGCTGGGACGGGGTGAAGTTCGTGCCCGCCTTGCCGTCGTAGCGCCACAGTTGGCCCGAGGCGTCCCTGACCAGCAGGTCGTTGACCCGGTCACCGCTGAGGTCGCCGTAGGGCACGTACAGCGAGGACGTCGGCCAACCGGACGTGGAGCGCGCCGCGTTGACGTTGCCCTTGCCGTTGCCCGCGCGCAGGTCCAGGCGGCCGGACGGGGTGAGGCCGAAGAAGTCGCCGGTCCCGTCACCGGTGAAGTCGTGCACGCCCGCGGCGCCCTTGACGACGATCAGGCCGGTGAGGGAGAGCCCGCCGGGGCCGCCGTCGGCCGGGGGCGCGGTCAGCGTCCAGGTGTAGCGGCCGTTCCTGACCCACGCCCCGTCGGCGCCCTTGAGATTCCAACTCGCCGACACCTGCGCGCCCTTGGAGCCGCGGCGGGTGGCGACCGTCCTGCCCGCCTCGTCCGTGACCGTCAGGCTCCAGCCCGCGACGGGCCGGGACAGCGTCCACCTGCCGTACCAGTCCTCGGGGTTGTCCAGGACGTCGACGACGGCCGGGCCGACGTCGCTGCTCAGCACCGACACCGCGCTGCGCGGTATCGAGGTCAACGGCTGCACGTGGAAGCGGTGTTGCGCATCGACGTACACGACACCGCCGCCGTACTTGTCCACCGTCCACCTCACGCCTCGGTCGTCGGCCAGGTCGCTCGCTGCCAGTTCCGCGAGGTTGCTGCCGACGGCCGAGCCCGTGTGCACGTCGGTGAGCATCAGACGGCCCGCCGTCGTGTCGTGCCGGACGACGTAACCGTCGCCCAGCAGCGCGGTCCCGGTCGGCACCGGCACGTTCTTGCCGGTCGTACGGTCGTGCACCCCGGCGCTGGTGCCGCACGACCAGTACAGCCAACGCCCGTCCGCCTGAAGCTCCTTGGGCACGCACGGCGCGCCCGTCTGGACCGTGGCGCCGTACGTCCGCCGCTCCAGGTCGTACGGGCGGACGGTGCCGGTGGCGCTGCCGGGCACCCACAGGGTGCGGCCCCACAGCGCGGAGGCCGTGACCGGGCCGTCGAACAGGGTGCCGTCGTAGCGGAGGTCGAAGACCTTCTGCCGCGCGGGGGTGCCGGTGTGCACCACGACGTACGGTCCCGCGGCGTCGGTGACCGTGCCGGGCGCGCCGAGGAAGACGGCGCGCGAATCGGTCGGGGACGGCGGCTGGGGCACGGTGATGATGTTGGCGGCGGAGAAGGCCACGGTGCCGGTGCCGGTGCCCTGGAGGTGCACGCAGGCGACGCCGGAGCCGCAGTCGGCGGGCTTCGGACCGTAGCTCCACAGCAGTTCGGGTTCCGACACGGCGGGCGCCGGGCCCGCGGCCACATCGCGCCGTACCAGGGCCGGGTAGGGCCGGGTGGTGTCGGAGTACGCCAGCCGCCCGGCGCTGTAGGACAGTCCGTAGACCGTGGCCGCGACCGGCGGCAGCGTCTTGAGGTCGGTGACGGTCGCGTCGGCGCCGTCGGCCGCGGTGATCCGGCGGACCGCCCAGTCGTCGGGTCCTGTGCCGCCCTCGACCAGCACCGAGCCGTCGGGCGCGGTCGCCATGTCCGTGGCCACCTTGGCCAGCAGGGTCCGCGCGGGGCCGCCGCCGACCGGGACGGCCCGCAGCGGAAGTCCCGCGGACTGGCTGTCCGTCGACCGCTCCAGCACCAGGACGCGGTCCCCGGTGACGGTGAGCTTCGGCGTACCGTCCCGGCCGTCGGTGGGCAGCGGCGTCTTCTCGACGGGGGCCGTCGGGTCGTCGAGCCGTACGGTGTACGCCGTCGTGGCCGCGCCGCCGTACGCCAGCACCCGGTCCCTGCCGAGGACGACGGTGGTCTGCTCGGCGGCGGGCACGTCGGCGAGGATCGCACGCAGCGTGCCGGTGCGGTAGTCCAGCAGGTAGGCGTGCGCGGTGCCGGGCGCGGCGCCCGAGGTCAGCCGCAGGACGGCGTGGTCGCGGTTCTGCGCGAGCAGGTCGGGCCAGTCGGGCACGGCGGTCCCCGGGGGCAGCCCGGTGACGGTCAGGTCGGCGGAACCGTCCTTGCCGTCGCCGATCACGTGCAGCGCGGCGAGCGTGCCGTCGGCGGCGGTCTCGCTGGTGAGGACGCGGTCGAGGCTGAAGCCGAACGGCACCCAGCGCTGGCCCGCCGGCGCGGTGACCGTGCGGAAGGTGTTGGTGTCGTAGTCGGTGATCGTCACCGACTGGGACGGGAAGTTGCGGATGAGGTGCGCGGACAGGCCGGTGTTGACCAAGGGCGGCGTGGGATCCGGCAGTACCGGGCCCTCGCTGCCGTCCGCCGGATTCACCCAGTGGGCGCCGTTGGCCCCCCTGACCAGGTATCCGTCGTTCCCGGCGGTGATCAGCGGCTCGCTCTGCGGCAGCCACCGCGAACCGGCGGGTATGACGGTCTCCTGCGACGCGGTACCGGACGGCGTACCGTCCGCGTACGCCGTGCCGCCGGTGACGGCCGGGGCGAGCCCGGCGGCCATGACGACGACGGTGGCCGCCGCGACGGAGCCGCGTGTGAGAGCGCGACGAGGCACTCGGTCCCTCCCCAGGTGACGCTCCGCCCCCCGGCGGATCAAGAGTGATGGCCGGAGCTTACTCACCGCCCGGGCACGCCCGTACGGCGCCTGTACGCCTTACGCGTCCAGGCCCGCCAGGACCAGCGCCAGCCGCGAGTCGCCGTCGGCGCCGACGCGGACCGGGACGCCCCAGTCCTGCTGGTGCACGTGACAGGCGGGGTAGGGGTTGGCCGGATCGTCGTCGCAGGACGCGGCCATCGCGGAGACGTGCAGGACGCCCTCGGTGACGGACGGGTCGAGGACCAGGTCGCGGAAGAGGTCGGTGCCCTTGCCCGCGCCCTCCGCCAGGAGTTCCGGCGGGGTGGCGCTGACCAGCAGCCGCGTCGAGGGCCCGTACCGCTCGTCGAGCTTCTGCCCGTCGGGCGCGGTGAACACCACGTCGAGCCGGAAGGCACCGGCCGCCACGTCGGTCGCGTCCCGCTGCGTACGGTGGGCGACGGCCTCCACGCGGACGGCCTCCTCCGGCAGGTGCATCCGGGTCAGCCGGTGCCCGGCGGACTCCACCACGACGATGTCGCCGTCCACGACCACCGCGTCCGAGGGCTCGCGCAGGTCGGTCGCGAGCGTGGTGACCTCGCCGGTCACCGGGTCGTAGCGGCGCAGCGCGTTGTTGTACGTGTCGCTGACCGCGACCGAGCCGTCCGGCAGCGCGGTGACGCCCAGCGGGTGCTGGAGCAGCGCCTGCCCGGCGGGGCCGTCGCGGTGGCCGAAGTCGAACAGGCCGGTGCCGACGGCCGTACGGATGATGTAGCGGCGCGGCTCACCGCCGTCACCGCCTGCCGTGTCCGCGTCCGCGTCCGGGTCGTCGTCGGCGCGCTCGACCCAGCGCAGCGCCGAGGTCTCGGAGTCGGCGATCCACAGCCTTCCCCAGCCGTCGGCCGGGGGCGCCCCCGCCTCGCCGCGCTCCGGCGCCGCCGCGAGCCCGGACGGCTGGGCGAACCACGCCTGCGCCGCGTGCCCGTCCACCAGCCCTTCGTTGGTCGTGCCCGCCGCGACCCGTACGGTCTCCGTCGCCGGGTCGTACGTCCAGAGCTGGTGCACGCCCGCCATCGCGATCCACACCCGGTCGTCGAACCAGGCCACGTCCCACGGCGAGGACAGGTCCACCTCGCGGGCCGGGCCGGACGTCGGGGAGCCCTGCCACCACTGCTTTCCGGTGCCCGCGACCGTCGTCACGTGGCCGGTGCCCAGGTCGACGCGGCGCAGCGCGTGATTGACGGTGTCGGCGACGATCACGCTGCCGTCGGGCAGCAGCGTCAGCCCCTGCGGCTCGCTGAAGCGGGCCGTCTCCGCGTTGCCGTCGGCCAGCCCGCGCGTGCCGGTGCCGATCCGCCGCACCACGCTCTCGGCGTCCGCCGCCAGCTCCACCAGGGCGTGCCGGGTCGAGTCCGACACCAGGAAGTGCCCGGAGCCGGGCAGCGCGAGCGCCTTGCCGGGGAAGCGGAGGTCGGTCGCGACCGGCTCGGGCGGTACGTACGGGCCGTCGCCCCTGCGCAGGGTGCCCTTGGCCGCGTGCTCCTTTTCCAGCGCCGTCACGAGCTGCTCCAGCGCGTGCGCGTGCCCCTCGCCCGCGTGCTGCGCGACCACGTACCCCTCGGGGTCGATCACCACCAGCGTCGGCCAGGCCCGTACGGCGTACTGCTTCCACGTCGAGAGCTGCGGGTCGTCCAGCACCGGGTGGTGCACCTCGTACCGCTCCACCGCGTCCACGACCGCCTGGTGCTCGGCCTCGTGCACGAATTTCGGCGAGTGCACGCCGACGATCACCACCGTGTCCCTGTGCCGCTCCTCCAGGGCCCGCAGCTCGTCCAGGACATGCAGACAGTTCACACAGCAGAACGTCCAGAAATCCAGAATGACGATGCTGCCCCGCAGGTCAGCGAGGGTCGGATGCTTGTCGCCGGTGTTCAGCCAGCCGCCCTCGCCGGTCAGCTCGGGCGCCCGGACACGTGCACGTGCAGTCATATCCCCATCCAACAGCATCCGCCGGGGTAGGCATTCCCTATGAAATACGTGGTGCGAGAGAAGATGTTCGCCATCGGTGACGACTACTGGATCGAGGACGAGCACGGCCGCAGGGCCTTCTACGTCGACGGGAAGGTCCTCCGGATCCGCGACACCCTCGAACTCCAGGACCCGGACGGCAACGAGGTCGCCGTCATCCGCAAGAAGCTGGTGTCCCTGCGGGACGCCATGACCATCGAGCGCGACGGCGATGTCCTCGTCACCGTCCGCAAGAAGCGCCTCCACCTGCTCCGCGACGTCTTCCGCGCCGAGCTCGCCTCCGGCGAGGAACTCGAAGTGCGCGGCGACATCATCGACAAGGAGTTCGACATCGAGTACGAGGGGGAGCGCCTCGCGCGCATCTCCCGCAAGTGGTTCACCCTCCGTGACGCCTACGCCATCGACATCGAGCGCGAGGACGCCGATGCCGCGATGCTGATCGCGGTGGCGGTGTGCGTCGACCGCATGGTCGACAAGGAGCACGAGGACGAATAGCCCTGCGCAGGGCGGCGACCCGGTCTTTCCGGGGCGCCGCCTTTGTGCCCGAACCTCGCGCGGGTGGGTGCCCGCAGCGCCCCTGAAAGATCGGCGGGCCCTTCTCGCGGCCGGACAGGCCCTAGCGGGGCTTCGGGGTGGGGACTCCGAGGACGCGGTCGCGGAGGACGGGGAAATCGGCGCGGGTGACGTCCACGCGGAAGACGTCGACCTCGGCGGAGAGCGCCTGCTCGGCGGGCCCGGCCTCGGCGACGATCTCACCCCAGGGATCGACGATCATGCTGTGCCCGGCCTGCTCCACCCCGGCGTGGGTGCCGGCCGTCCCGCAGGCGAGGACGTACGCCTGGGACTCGACGGCGCGGGCGCGCACCAGCAGCCGCCAGTGGGCGAGCCGCCGCGCGGGCCAGCCCGCCGGAACGACCAGCGTCTGCGCCCCGGCGTCGAGCAGCAGCCGGAACTGCTCGGGAAAGCGCAGGTCGTAGCAGGTGGCGAGGCCGAGGACGGTGCCGGGGACGCGGGCGGTGACGATGTCGTGCCCGGAGGACATGAGGACGGCCTCGCCCTGGTCGAAGCCGAAGCGGTGGATCTTGCGGTAGACCGCCGCGAGAGCGCCGGCGGGGGAGAAGAGCAGCGAGGTGTTGAACAATTCGCCGCCGACGACGTCGCGTTCGACGATCGACCCGGCGTGCAGCCACACCCCGGCGTCGCGCGCCGCCGCGCTCATCACCTCGGCGGTCGGGCCGCCGTCCGCCGTCTCGGCCTCGGCCGCGAAGTCCTCGGCGGCGAAGGCGCCGACCGGCCACAGTTCGGGCAGCACGACAAGATCCGCGTCCGCGTGGGCACGTACCATCGCTGCCACACGGTCGCGCCGCGAGGCGACCGATTCCCTCTGGTCCACGTCGATCTGAAGAAGCGTTGCGCGCACTCGGACACCGCCCATACGTTGGGTCGTCAAGCCGGGCCTACCATCGTCACTCGAAAGCACTGCGTGGGCGCCCGCGCGCAGCGTAACTTAGGCGCCAACCGCCACGACCGCGCACCGACCGTCGAGGGGTCCCGTGACCGTCCACAGCAAGCTCCAGCCGTATATCGACGCCTGGACCCACTCCATAGAATCCGTCAACGAACTGGTGACGCCGCTGCCCGACGGCGCGTGGAACCGCCACACCGAGTGCCCGTACTGGTCGGTCCGCGATGTCGTGTCCCACATCATCGGCTTCGAGTGCGAGCTGCTGGGCGACCCGCGCCCCATCCACACACTTCCCAGCGACCTCCGGCACATCACCAGCGAGACGGCCCGCTACACGGAGGTCCCGGTCGACATCCGCCGCCACCACACGGCGCCGGAGATGACGTCCGAGCTGGAGTACACGATCATCCGCCGCTCGCGGCAGCTCAGGAACGAGTCGCGGCAGCCGGACGCCGAGGTCCGCGCGATCGGCGGCGGCGAGGTCACCCTGGAGGAACAGCTCTGGGGCCGCGTCTTCGACGTGTGGGTGCACGAGCAGGATCTGCGCCGGGCCCTCGACGCCCCGGGCAACCTCGCCTCCCCCGCGGCCGTACTGGCCCGTGACTACGTCCTGCGCTCGCTGCCGAAGCTGGTCGCCGAGGACGCGGGCGCCAAGCCGGGCTCCGCGGTCGTCTTCGACGTGCACGGACCGCTGGAGTTCATGCGGACCGTACGGGTGAACGCCGAGGGCCACGGCAGCATCGACTCGGCCGTCTCGCTCGGTCCGGCCGTCACCTTCGTCGTGGACTGGGAGACGTTCCTGCGGCTGCTCACCGGCCGGGCGCGTCCGGCCGCGCTCGCCGACCAGCTCAAGATCGAGGGCGACCGGCAACTGGCGGACGCGATCCTGTCGCACATCGCGGTCACGAAGTAGCGCCCGGCGCCTCGGGCGCCGTTCCCGGAACACGCCGTTTCCGGATCATGGTGTACCCGGATCACGCCTTTCCCGAATCACGGCGCGCCCGCCATGAACCCCGCCGCCGTACAGCGTCGTACGGCCGCGCCGGGCGTCAGTCGGAGGTGACCGCCGCCGGCAGGCGGTGCACGCTCTCGACGCGGCTGACCGCGATCCGCTCCCGCTCCAGCCGTTCCGCACGGCGGCGGAGCCGGAGGATCTGGGCGGTGCCGACCGCCTGGAGCACGAAGACGCTGCTCCAGGCGATCCGGTAGTCGTCGCCGGTCGCGTCGAGGAGCAGGCCGACGGCGAGCAGGGTGAGGACGGAGGCGGTGAAGCCGCCGATGTTGACGATCCCGGAGGCGGTGCCGAAGCGCTCGGGCGGGTTGGCGGGGCGGGCGAAGTCGAAGCCGATCATCGAGGCGGGCCCGCAGGCGCCGAGGACGACGCACAGGGCGACCAGCAGCCACATCGGGTCCTGGCCGTGGCCGCCGCCCCAGGCGAGCGTCGTGGCCCAGGCGGCGGCGGTGGCCGCGATCACGCCGAGGGTGAGCGGCATGCGGGCGCCGTGGTGGCGGGAGATGAGCTGCCCGAAGACCATGCCGAAGAACATGTTGGCGACGACGACGAGCGTGAGCAGCCCGCCCGCCGCGCCGCGCGAGAGCCCCTGGTCCTCGACGAGGTACGGCAGCCCCCACAGCAGCAGGAACACCATGCCGGAGAACTGGGTGGTGAAGTGCGTCCACATGCCCAGGCGCGTGCCGGGCTCGGCCCAGGAGGCGGCGATCTGGCGGCGTACGTACGTCAGGCCCGCGTGTTCGGCGGGCGCGGGTTCGTATCCCTCGGGATGGTCCTTGAGGAAGAGGGCGACCAGGACGAGGACGAGCGCGCCGACCAGGGCGGTGCCGAGGAAGGTCGGGGTCCAGCCCGCCGAGTGCAGGACGCGGGAGAGGACGACGGTCGAAACGAGATTGCCCGCGACGCCGAACAGGGCGGCGCCCTGGGCGATCATCGGACCGCGTCTGGCGGGGAACCAGCGCGAGCCGAGCCGCAGCACGCTCACGAAGGTCATGGCGTCGCCGCAGCCCAGCACGGCGCGGGCGCCGAGGGCCATGCCGTACGAGTGGGACAGCGCGAACGCCCCCTGGCCGAGGGTGAACAGCACGGCGCCGAGCAGCAGGACCTTCTTCGTGCCGAGCCGGTCCACCATCAGCCCGACCGGTATCTGCATGCCCGCGTAGACCAGCACCTGGAGGATCGAGAAGCTGGAGAGCGCGGAGGCGCCGATGTGAAAGCGGTCGGCGGCGTCGATGCCCGCGACGCCGAGGCTGGTGCGGTGGACGACGGCGACGAGGTAGACGGAGGTGCCGACGCCCCAGACGAGGGCGGCACGGCGTCCGCCGGGCGGGTCGCCCGGCAGGACCTTCTCCGCGGCCGGGCTCCGGCTCACGACTCGCCCCTGGCGAGCACCTTCACCCACGAGACGTGCCGGTCCACGACGTCGGCGGCCGTGTCGGCCGCGCCGTCCCTGAGCGCGTCCAGGATCTCGGTGTGCTCCGCGATGTTCTTCGCCACCCGGCTCGGCTCGGCGTGCATGGTGGCCACCCCCATCCGCAACTGACGGTCCCTGAGCTGGTCGTAGAGGTGCGCGAGGATACGGTTGCCCGCCGCGCGGACGATCTCCGCGTGGAAGCAGCGGTCCGCGACGGCGAAGGCCGCCAGGTCGCCGGTCTCCGCGTGCCCGCGCTGCTCGGCCAGGGACTCCTCCAGCCGCGCGATGAGCCGCGGCGGCACCGCCCCGACCACCTTGGCCACGGCGTGCTGTTCCACCAGCAGCCGGGTCTCCACCACGTCGGCGATCTCCTGCGCCGACACCGGCAGCACCAGCGCGCCCTTCTTCGGGTAGAGCTTGATCAGCCCCTCCGCCTCCAGCCGCAGCAGCGCCTCGCGCACCGGCGTGCGCGAGACCCCCACCGCGTCGGCGAGATCCCCTTCGGTGAGCAGCGTGCCGCCCTCATAACTCCGGTCCAGGACACCGGACTTGACGTGCAGATAGACCCGCTCGGCGGCGGGCGGCGCCTTGACGGCGGGGCCGGGCGCGGCGACGGTGAGAGTGCTGGCATCCATGATGCACGCATCATAGATACAACAGCGGAGGGGACGGTACGGCCGTCCGGGATATGGACATGCCAGGAGCCCGTCGCACAGGGGCGCTTCGGCGGCGGCGGGCCGCGGGGCTACCGTCTCGGAGCATGACTGCGGACGACTGGCTGGCGGACACCCGAACCTCGTACGACACGGTCGCGGTGAGCTACGCGGACTTCGTACGGGAGGCCCTGGACGGCGCGCCGGCCCTGCGTACGGCCCTCGCTCTGTTCGCCGCCGAGGTCACCGGCGCCGGGGGCGGTCCCGTGGCGGACGTGGGCTGCGGCCCCGGCCGAGGGTCAAGTCGGCTTCGCGGAGGGCCTGTTCGAAGGGGACGGGGGTGAGGGGGCGGGAGAGGAAGGTCTGGGTCCAGCGGCCCTCGGGGAACTCGTAGGCGACGTGGACGGAGCGGACGCCGTCGCCGACGGGTTCGGAGGAGACGACACGGATCAGGCCGCTGCCCGACCGCGCATCGCGGGGCAGGTTCTCTCCCCGATCGACGCCTGTGCGGTCCTGATGTCCCTCGCGCTTCGGCTGGCTCGCGCCCACCGTCGCAACACGGCCGCCGCCGCGGGACAAGGGGACTGAAGGAGGTCGCCAAGCGGCGGCGGAGCCTCCGTTCAGCCTCGCGTCACGCCGTCCAGGACGGCCTGGAAGGCGTCGGTGACCGGGCGCAGGTCCCGGTCGAGCTCGTCGATGTCGACCGCTTCGGCCCCGGCGTCGTCCCCGCGCGTCTCCGCCGCCCCGGCCCACCGCCTGAGCACCGCGACGTAGGCCGCCTGTACGGCGCCGCCGATCGCGGCCGGGACGGGGTCGCCCGCGTCGAGGCCGGTTCGCCCGGCCGCGTACCCGCTCACCGTCTCGCCCCAGACGCGCCAGTGCGCGGCGGCCTCCGCGACGAGCGCGGGGTCCCGGTCGAGCACGCGGAAGCGGTCGAGCCACGAGTCCGGCGCCGCCGCCTGCGAAAGCCGCGTGGACCGGACGACCGCCGCCCGTACGGCCGTCATGACGGGTACGTCGTCGGCGTCGCGAAGGGCGGCCCGCAGCCGCTCGACCGCGCGGTCGAACTCGCCCCACACGATCCCCGACTTCGACCCGAAGTAGCGGAAGAGCGTCGAGCGCCCGACACCGCCCGCGGCCATGATCGCCTGGAGCGTCGTCGCCTCGTAGCCGTCGCGAAGCAGCAGGTCGAAGGCGACTTCCTCCAGGGCTTCGCGGGTCGAGGCGGGCGGTCGCCCGCGGCTCCTTCGGGAGGTGGTCATCGCCCGAGCGTAGTGGAGGAGTATTTTTGGGATGAGGTACCAATATTCTTCCGGGTGACCGCCGACATCAGCGCGGCCCCGCCGGGAGCCCACCGTCCAAGGAGCGGAAAATGCGCGCATGGCAGTTCACCGACATCGGCCAGCCCCTCACCCTCAGTGAGGTCCCGGCCCCGGCACCGGGCGCGGACGAACTCGTCGTGCACGTCCGCGCGGCCGGGCTGTGCCACAGCGACGTCGGGTTTCTCGACGGCACGCTGACGCCGCTGCTCCCGTTCCGGCCGATCACACTGGGTCACGAGATCGCGGGTGTCGTCTCCGCCGTGGGCTCGGGCGTGACGCGGTTCACCGTGGGCCAGAAGGTCGTCATCCCGGCCGCCATCGAGGGGCCCGGCACGTCGAAGAACGGCGGATTCGCGGACGAGGTCGTCGTCCTCGAACGGCTCGTCGTCGCGCTGCCGGACGGGGTGCCGTTCGACCAGGCGGCAGCCGCCACCGACGCCGGGCTCACCTCGTACCACGCGGTCTCCGTGCAGGGGAGGGTCACCGCCGGCTCCCGCGTCGGGATCATCGGCCTCGGCGGGCTCGGCTCGCTCGGCGCCCAGACCGCGCTCGCGCTCGGCGCGACGGTGTTCGTCGCCGAGAAGAACGAGCGCGTGCACGACTTCGCCCGCTCGCTCGGCGCGGAGAAGGTCGCGGGCGACATCACCGACTTCGCGGGCGAGAACCTCGACGTGGTCGTCGACTTCGCCGGGTTCGGGACGACCACCGACGGCGCGATCCACTCCGTACGCCGGGGCGGCCGTATCGTCCAGGTCGGCCTCGGCCGCGCGCGCGGCGAGATCGACCTTCAGGCGCTCACCCTGAACGAGGTCGAACTCGTCGGCTCCCAGGCCGGGTCGAAGGAGGACTGCGCGGCGGTACTCGACCTCGTCGCCGAGGGGAAGCTGTCGTCGCGGGTCACCGAGATCGGATTCGAGGAGATCGGCGAGGGTGTCGGGCGGCTGGAGCGCGGCGAGGTGATCGGACGGCTGGTCGCCGTCTTCGGGTGATGTCGTCCCGGACGGACGGGCGCGAGGCGGCGGGCGGCGGGCGGACGGACGCGAGGCGGCGGGCGGCGGGCGGCTCAACGGCCGCCGCCCGCCGTACTGTCGGCGCGGACGCACCGTCCGTCAGACGGTGCTCATCGGGGTCGCGTCCACGCTCGTCGTCTGCTGTTCGAGGCCGTAGACGGCGGGGGTGCCGCTCGGGGCGATCACGCCCACTTCCATCTGCATCTCGTGGTTCACGACCTGGTACATGTGGTCGCTCGCGCCCTTCTTGACGAACGGCTTGAGCCGCTTGCCGAGGGTGATGTACGAGGTCAGGTCCTTGGCCAGTGACGTCTCGTCGACGGCGCTGTCGTTGAGCACGAGGGCCCCGCCGTCCTTCGTGCGCAGCGCGTACGTGGTGCCGACGCGCGGGGCGGCCTTCTTGTAGTCGTTGTACGCGTGGCCGTCGAGGCCGTTGAGACGGTTGTTGTACGCGGAGATCGCGTTCTCGCGCGCCGTGGTCCGCGCCAGCGGGGTGTCGGCGCCGCCGGTCACGTAGAGGTCCGCCACCAGGTCGGCCAAGTCCGCGGGCGCGGTGCCGCCGATCTTCGCCGTCGGCTCGGCGACCCGCGCCAGCCCGTCCGCGTCCAGCGCGATCTCCGGGATCTTCTTCTGCTCGTCGCCCGAGAAGTCCTGGGAGTTGACCGCGCGCCAGCCGTCGGCCGTGTGCTTGAAGACGATGAAGCGGGTGCCGGTCGTCCACGGCGCGCCCGGCTTGCCGTCCTTCAGCTCCGCGCCCTGTGCCCTCACCATGAACCAGTCCGTGTTGGCCGCGGCCGGAGGGATGTAGAACGCGCGGTTGACGTACACGAAGGCCGCCAGATTCGCCTTGACGTTCTTCTGGTCGAGGCCGGACGCCTGCGTGAAGTAGCCCTTGTCGAAGGCGAGCATGGCCCCCGCCTCGACCTTGGCAATCAGCGCCGGGCTGAGCTTCGCGTTCGCCTCGTTGTTGAGCGCCTGATACGTGTCCACGATCTTGTTCGCCTCGGCCACGGTCAGCAGCGGCGCCGCCTTCTTCCCGCCCTTGCCCTTGCCCGCGTCCCCGCTCTTCTCCGTGGACGTGTCCGACGTCTCGTCCGACGACGAGCCGCCGCACCCGGCGGTCAGGACGAGACACGTCGCCGCGAGGCCCGCCGCCAGCGCGACGCGGTGCTTTCGGTTAACCATGAGTCCCTGCTTCCCCGTGAACAACACTTCCCCGTAACGGCCTCGGGCCGCCGGAACCCGGTCCACGCTACCGAGCGGGCCGCGTCGGCCCGCTGGTGGGGCTGCCGGGACGACCGGGGAGGGCGGTTCGTACGCGTCCGGACGTCTGGGCGTCCGGGCGTCCGGACGTCTGGGCGTCCGGGCGTCCGGGCTCAGGACGGCCAGTCGCCGTGGGTCGTCGCGGGCTGGGGCGGGGCCTGGCGGACGGGGGCCGGATTGTCGGCGGCCAGCTCCTCGGTCGGGTTCATCAGGACCGCGAAGGCGACCACGAAGACGATCAGGCTCAGGCCCGCGATCAGGGGCAGGACGAAGGCGGAGGCCGAGACGCCCGTGGTCGGGTCGGTGTGGTCGGTGATCGTGGAACTGACCGCCGCCATGCCCGTGTAGTGCATGCCGCTGATCGCGAAGGCCATGACGAGCGCGGCCCCGGTGATGAAGAGCGGGCCGCGCGCGCGGAGCGTCGCCCAGAGCGCCGCCGTGGCGGCCACGATGGCGATGACGATCGACAGGGCGACGGTGGAGCCGTCGTAGCTCATCGTGCCCGGCATGATGATCGCCGCCATGCCGAGGTAGTGCATACCCGCCACGCCGACCCCGGCGAGCAGGCCGCCCGCCAGCAGCGACGGCCAGGACGAGTCCCGGCCCGCCACGTAGATCCCGACGCCGACGACGCCCACCGCGAGCACCCAACTCAGCACGGTCAGCGTCACGTTGTAGCGCAGCGTCACGCCCTGCACGTCGTAGCCGAGCATCGCGACGAAGTGCATGCCCCAGATTCCGGTGCCCAGCGCGACGGCTCCCGATCCGAGCCAGCTCTTTCCCCGCCCGAATCCCACGAGGTGCAGCCGGGACGAGCAGGCCAGGCCGAGCACGGAGCCGACAAAGGCGATCACGTAAGCGAACGTCGGATAAAGGGAGTTGGACCAGAGCGGTTCGTGGTGTTGCATTTGAGCGGCCCTCTCAGGATTTTCCTGCCTGCTGAGTGAAGTGACGACAGCGCAGGCCGGAGAGGCACGCGCGCACAGGTGTACGACCTTGTATCACCTATACGGCCATTCGGCGATATTGATCTTCAAAATTGGTACACAGCGGGGACGCGTGGGGCTCGATATCACTCATGCGCAATTCGAGGCACCCCGAGGCCGCCTCACCGAGGCAAGTTTTCGCCCCTTCCGGCCAAGATCAACTTTCTCTCGCCGCAACCCGCCGCCGTCCCGTCGTTTCCCGCCCTGACCAGCCCGTCCCCCGCCCTGCCGACCGGCCGCCCCGCCCAACTCACCTTCCTTGCGCACCACTTCACGGCACCCGAGCCTGTCCGGTTCCCACCGGTCCGGGCCCCATCGCCCCTCCCGAATAGCCGATTTACCCCCATGCGCGGTCATATGCATGATGCGCCTCCCGCCCCGAGACGATTCCCGGCATATTCGTTTTGCCATATCCTCGACGTCATATGCCCGTTCGGCATCACCGGCACGGTGAAGTGTCAGCGGCGCGGTGAAGTGTCAGGAGCGCGGAGTAGCCGAATCCCCGATCGCTTGTCGGCTTTCGCGGCCCACCGGGACGGCCACCGCGGACGGTCGGCCGGTCCTCGGGGTGGTGCCGCCGGTTCGGGGAAGGGACACGAGGGGTGTTCATTCCGGTATGAGAGTCTGCTGGGGAACCGCGGCGATGTGTGACGGTGCCCGTCGGGCGGCGAACCTCGCCGCCACTGAAAGGGCTGCACGATGCGCGACACGGCGGAAGCGATACCGGAGGCCGGGGCGGGACGCAGGCTGTCGTGGCCCTGGTTCCTCGTCGTGGTGGTCGTGTACGTGGGCATCATCCAGGGCCTGGGCCTGCTGATCGGCGTGGACACCGGTGACTCCGACAGCCAGTTCCCCACGACCGCGTCCCTGGTGCGCAACGCGCTGATCCCGATCGGGGCGTCGATCGCGTTCGGCGCCGCGGTCGTCTCCTGGCTGGGCTGGTGGGGCGAGGTCCTGCGCTACCGCGCGCCGGTGCGGCGCTGGGTGCGCTGGGTACCGATCTCGATGATCGCCGCCGCGGTGATCGGGCTGAACTACCCGCACCTGGCGGACCAGAGCCTGTCTCTCGTGGCCTGCCTGCTGCTGCTCGGGCTGTTCGTCGGCGTCGGCGAGGAACTCATGTTCCGGGGCATCGGCGTCCATGTCTTCCGCCGCGCGGGATTCACCGAGGGCAAGGTCGCACTCTGCTCCTCCGTCGTCTTCGGCCTCGTCCACATCAGCAACGCCATCAGCCAGGGACCACAAGCGCTCGGGCAGGCCGCCGTCGTCTCCACCTCGGGCTACTTCTTCTACCTGTGCCTGCGCGCCGGCGGCGTCCTCGTGCTGCCGATGCTCGTCCACGGCCTGTGGGACACCAGCCTGATCTCCAACCTCGTGGGCGACAAGCCCCAGGTGTCGCTGGGCACCCTCCTGATCATCCTGCTCCAGGTCGCCCTGATCATCGTGCTGCTCGTCAGGCGCCGCGCGATCCAGCCCGCCTCCCCGGCCGTCCCGGCCTGACCAGCGGTACGGCCCCCGCCCGTCAGGTTGCCTGGCTACGACGCGCGCGTACGCCCTCAGGGGCGGTCGCCCGGCATGGCCTGTTCCAGTTCGCGCGCCAGTCGCCGCAGCCGGGCACCGCGTCCGAGGTCCGGCGGGGACGGCCAGGTGAGCGTGACGCCCGCGCGGGAGGCGAGGGCCAGGACAGTGCCGACGAAGCCTTCGGACAGCGCCCGGTTGATCGAATGGCCGACCCGTAGGTCCCAGTCCAGCAGCGCCTGCGCGAAGACGGCCAGCGCGGCCGGGTCGACCCGGCAGTCGTCGTTCACCATCGGTCCGATGCCCGACGCCACCCCGACCCGCTCCTCGAACACCGGCACCTGCCCGTGGAAGAGGCGGCTGACGCCCGTCGAGGGGTTCCACAGGACGCGGTCGCCGACCTCGTAGTACTGACTCATCTCAACGCCGCTCTCGTTGATGGGGGCTGGGGCGAACGGCCCGGTGGGGCCGTGGCGGGTTCGTCTCGCGCCCTGCGGGCGCACTGCCGCTGGCTGCGGTGGGGAGGGGGGCGGGTCGAGGCTGTCGGGCGGGCCCGGGCCCGGGGTGGGTCGCGGTGACGGGCGGCCTTGACGGGGCCGGTGCCGTACGGGTGCCGGTTTGTACGCCGACCGCTGACACCGTGGGGCGGGCACGCCGAGGTGGTTCCGTGGTGCGGGCGCCGTAACCGGCGGCTGCCGGTCAGTTGACGAAGTCGCCTGCGGCGAGCGCCCGTTGGAAGTGCGTCCACTCGACGGGGGTGAAGGCGAGGGCCGGGCCCTCGGGGTTCTTCGAGTCGCGGACACGTACGGTGCCGGGCACGTTGACGGCGACCTCAACGCACTCACCACCCGAAGTGCTGTAGCTCGACTTCACGAATTCGAACTGCATCAGTCGTGCAACCCCTTGCCCATGTCATCGATCAGCTTCGAGGACGCGTACGGCGACAGACTTAGCCGGGCCGTGCTCTCGAAGAACGACTGGTAGACGGTGCTATGGGCCGCGTCCTCCACCCACTGCGTGGAAGCAAGCGTATCCATGTGCACCACCTCCATCGCCGCGCTGTCGAGGAACGAAAGGATATTGAACGGACCGCCGATGCTGGGATGCGCGCCCGCTCGGAACGGGAGCACCTGGATGTGCACGTTCGGGAGCTTGGCCAGGTCATGGAGGTGCGACAACTGCTCGCGCATAACCTCGGCACCGCCCACGAGTTGTCGCAGAGCCGCCTCCCAGATGACGGCGTGCACGCGTAGCGGGTTCTCCCCTTGCAGACGGGCCTGGCGCTTCATCCTGACGGCGACCAACCGCTCGATGTCGTCCGGGTTCTCCCATACGCCGCCGCTGACAGCGAGCGCGCGTACGTAGTCGGCGGTCTGAAACAGGCCTGGGACCACCGACAGTTGCCACGTCCGGATACGTACGGCGACATCCTCCATCGCGATGTATTCGCTGAGATTGCCCGCGTCAGGCTTCCACCAGCCCTTTGCCTTGCGCCGTTCCCGGTCCAGCCGGGCGATTTGCAGCAGTCCCTCCACGGCGGACTCGTCCTGAACGCCGTAGAGCTTGCACAGGGCGATGACGTCGGGGTCGCGGAACGGGACCCAGCCCCGTTCCATCTTCGTCACCTTGGCCACCGACGCGCTGAGCACTTCCGCCGCGCGCGGCTGGGTCAGTCCGGCGTCCTCGCGCAGGCGGAGCAGTTCGCCGCCCAACTTGCGGGCGAGCACGGTCGATACGCGATTGCCCACATCTGCCCGGCTGGTTGCCACGGGTCGCCACCTCCCTGGAAGCGGACTCAGTCTGCAACCGATCTTCCGCAGCGGCAAGCCAGTTACGGAGACATGTTTCCCCAAGAAGGTTGCACCCAAGAAAGGGAACCCTCTACCGTCGGTGACGACCCGCTCGCACAGCGGCGCCGCACGGCGGAAGTGCACCGCTGCGTCATGCCCGGGTGGGGCGGAGGGCGTAGGGGCGACGCCACCGCCAGGGACCGTGCGCGGGCTGACGCGCGAGGCTGGGAGGTCGCCGGGATGGGCGACGCGGAGACGACGTATGACACATGCCTGTACGCACCGACGGCGCGGAGTGTGAGCAGGGCGCGGGTGCGGACCGCCGAGCTGGTGGAGAAGTGGGGGCACCCCGAAGTGGCCGGGGACGCCGGGCTGTTGGTGAGCGAGCTGGCGACCAACGCGGTCCGGTACGGGCGGGTGGCCGGGCGGCTGTTCCGGGTCGAGGTGCGGCTGGCCGACGACGTGCTGCGGGTGGGCGTCACCGACGCGCGCGGGGAGCGGCGACCCCAGGTGCCCGAGGCCGTGAGCGACGACGACGAGTCCGGCCGGGGCTTACTGATCGTCGCGGCCGTCGCCGCCCGCTGGGCCGTCGTCCCCCTGGACGTGGGCAAAACGGTCTGGGCCGAGTTGGATCTGACGCCCCTGGGGCGACGGCGAGGGTGAGGGGGAGCATGGGCGGTATGGAGACTTCATTTCTCGGGATCGCTGAACTCGGCGAGCGGGGCCGGGCGCCGGCCGTGGCGGTGGTCGTGGACGTCATGCGGGCGTTCACCGTGGCGGCTTGGGCGCTCGGGCGCGGGGCGGAGAAGGTGGTGCTGGCCGGGTCGTTGGACGAGGCGCTGGCGCTCAAGGCCCGGCATCCGGACTGGGTGACGGTCAAGGACGGTGCGCCCGCGCCGGGGTTCGACACCGTCAACTCACCGGGCCTGATGCGGTCGCTCGCCCTGGAGGGACGGACCGTCGTACAGAAGACCACGGCGGGGACGGTCGGCGCGCTCGCGGTGAAGGACGCGCCGCTGGTGCTGTGCGCCGCGTTCGTGGTGGCGGAGGCGACGGCCGACCACCTGCGGGCGCACGCGGGCGACGGCGTCACCTTCGTGGTCACCGGCGAGGACGGTCAGGCCGACGAGGACCTGGCGTGCGCTCAGTACATCGCCGGGCGGGCCGCCGGGGCCGGAACGGACGCCGCCGAGTTCCTGCGCCGCGCCGCCACGTCGCGCGCCGCCGCCGAGCTGGCGGAGGGGGTGCGCGAAGGAGTGCACCCCGACGACATCGCGCTCTGCCTCGAACTCGACCGGTTCCCCTTCGCCATGGTGGCGGCCGTGGAGGGGCCGCTCATGGTCCTGCGGGCGTCAGCGGCGTTCGTCAGGGACGGATCGTGCTGACCAGGGAGGCGGTGGAGTTCATCGTGGACTGGATGGTGGGGGCGAGGCTGGTGGAGGAGAGGCAGAAGCCGAGGAGGACGCAGATGACGGCGTGGCTGGGCTTGAGGGACTTGTTGCGCATCATCATGGCGGCGAGGACGAGGAGCAGCAGGACGACGGAGACGGAGACGGCCATGGGGTGATGGCAGCATAAAAGGGGACGAATGGGTGGGACGCACGCACGACGGAGGGCCCGGACGTTTGTACGTCCGGGCCCTCCGTGCGGGTGACGGCGTCAGCCCCAGGTGAGCAGCCGCTTGGGCTGTTCGAGGATGGCGGCCACGTCGGCCAGCACGCGGGAGCCGAGTTCGCCGTCGACCAGGCGGTGGTCGAAGGAGAGGGCGAGCGTGGTGACCTGACGCGGCTTCACCTTGCCCTTGTGGACCCAGGGCTGGAGCTTGATCGCGCCGAAGGCGAGAATCGCCGACTCGCCCGGGTTGAGGATGGGCGTGCCGGTGTCCACGCCGAAGACACCGACGTTGGTGATGGTCACCGTGCCGCCCTGCATCGCGGCCGGCGAGGTCTTGCCGTCACGGGCGGTGGCGACCAGTTCGCCGAGTGCGGCGGCCAGTTCGGGGAGCGTCTTGTCGTGCGCGTCCTTGATGTTGGGGACGATCAGACCGCGCGGGGTGGCGGCGGCGATCCCCAGGTTGACGTACGACTTGTGGACGATCTCCTGCGCGGCCTCGTCCCACGCGGCGTTCGCCTCGGGGTGCCGCTTGAGGGCGACCAGCAGGGCCTTCGCGACCAGCAGCAGCGGGCCGACCCGTACGCCCGTGAAGGCGCGGTCCTCCTTCAGCTCCTGGACCAGCTTCATCGTCCGCGTGATGTCGAACGTCACGAATTCCGTGACGTGCGGCGCGGTGAAGGCGCTGGTGACCATCGCCTGGGCGGTGGCCTTGCGGACGCCCTTGATCGGGATACGCGTCTCCCGGGCGCCGGCGGTCGCCGCGAACGGCTCGGGCGCGGCCGTCACCGGCGGCAGCGCGGCAGGCGGGGCCGCCGCCGCGCGGATGTCCTCGCGGGTCACCACGCCGTTCGGCCCGGTCGGCACCACGGTCGCCAGGTCGATGCCCAGCTCCTTGGCCAGCTTCCGTACCGGCGGCTTGGCCAGCGGCCGGTCCACCGCCGCCGCACGGTCGTGACCGTTCAGCTCGGCGGCCTGAGCCGGTACGGAGGGGGCCGGTACGGCAGCGGCCGGTACGTCAGCGGTCGGTACGTCAGGGACTGGTACGTCAGGGGCCGCCTGCTTGCGCGGACGGCGCGTCGTGGCCGACGGCGCGACGCCGTATCCGACGAGCACCGCCTGCCGCTTGGGCTCGGCGGGCGGGGCCTCCGGGGCGGGAGTCTCCACGGCGGGCGGCTCGGAAGCCGCGACCCCGGCGGACCCTGCGGAATCGACGGAACCGGCGGCCCCGTCCCCCCCGGCGTCCACCACGATGATCGGCGTACCGACATCCACCGTCGTGCCCTCGCCGAAGCGGATCTCGCTCACCACCCCGTCGTACGGAATGGGCAGCTCGACGGCGGCCTTCGCCGTCTCCACCTCGCAGATGACCTGCCCGTCGGTGACGGTGTCACCGACGGCCACGTACCACTTGAGGATCTCCGCCTCGGTCAGGCCCTCGCCGACATCCGGCATCCGGAATTCGCGGAAGCGCTGTGCAGGTGCGGTCATGGTCGTCACAACCCTCTCCTCAGAACGCCAGCGCGCGGTCGACGGCGTCGAGTACGCGGTCCAGGCCGGGCAGGTACTCCTCCTCCAGGCGGGCCGGCGGGTACGGGGCGTGGAAACCGCCCACCCGCAGGACCGGGGCCTCGAGGTGGTAGAAGCAGCGCTCGGTGATCCGGGCCGCGATCTCCGCGCCCGTGCCGTAGAAGACCGGGGCCTCGTGCACGACGACCAGGCGGCGGGTCTTCTCCACGGACGTCTGGAGAGTGTCGAAGTCGAGGGGCGAGAGCGAGCGCAGGTCCACGACCTCCAGGCTACGGCCCTCGTTCGAGGCGGCCGCGGCAGCCTCCAGGCAGACCTTCACCATCGGACCGTACGCGGCGAGCGTGAGGTCGGTGCCCTCCTGGGCCACGACCGCCTTGTGCGGGGAGCCGGGCACGGCCGAGGTGTCGACCTCGCCCTTGTCCCAGTAGCGCCGCTTCGGCTCGAAGAAGATCACCGGGTCGTCGCACTCGATGGCCTGCTGGAGCATCCAGTACGCGTCGGAGGCGTTCGAAGGCGTGATCACCTTCAGGCCGGGGACGTGCGCGAACAGCACCTCGGGCGACTCGCTGTGGTGCTCGACCGCGCCGATGCCGCCCGCGTACGGGATACGGATGACGACCGGCAGCTTGATCTTGCCGAGCGCACGGGCGTGCATCTTCGCGAGCTGCGTGACGATCTGGTCGTAGGCCGGGAAGACGAAGCCGTCGAACTGGATCTCGACCACCGGGCGGTAGCCGCGCAGCGCGAGGCCGATCGCGGTGCCGACGATGCCGGACTCGGCGAGCGGGGTGTCGATGACGCGCCCCTCCCCGAAGTCCTTCTGGAGACCGTCGGTGATCCGGAAGACGCCGCCGAGCTTGCCGACGTCCTCACCCATGACGAGGACCTTCGGGTCGTTGTCGAGCGCCGTGCGCAGCGACTCGTTGAGGGCCTTGGCGATGGACATCTGGGTCATGTCAGCGTCCCTCTCCGGAAGCGGCGCCCTCGGACTCGAACGAGGCCAGGTACGCGGCGAACTGCGCGCGCTCCTCGTCGACGAGCGCGTGCCCGTCGGCGTAGACGTTCTCGAAGATCGCCATGGTGTCCGGGTTCTCCATCGTGCGTACGCCGTCGCGCACCCGCTTGGCCAGTACGTCGCTCTCCTGCTCGATCGACGCGTAGTACGCCTCGTCGGCCAGGCCCTGCTTGTCCAGATAGGTCTTCAGCCGCAGGATCGGGTCCTTCGACTCCCACTGCTCGCGCTCCTCGTCGGCGCGGTAGCGGGTCGGGTCGTCGGTCGTGGTGTGGGCGCCCATCCGGTACGTGAACGCCTCGACCAGCATCGGGCCCTGGCCGCTGCGCGCGTGCTCCAGGGCCGCACGGGTGACGGCGAGCACCGCGAGGACGTCGTTGCCGTCCACGCGGACGCCGGGGAAGCCGTAACCGGCGGCGCGCTGGTAGATCGGCACGCGGGACTGCTTCTCGGTCGGCTCGGAGATCGCCCACTGGTTGTTCTGGCAGAAGAAGACGACCGGCGCGTTGTAGACGGCGGCGAAGGTGAACGCCTCCGCCACGTCGCCCTGGCTGGAGGCGCCGTCGCCGAAGTACGCGATGACGGCCGAATCCGCGCCGTCCTTGGCCACGCCCATGGCGTAGCCGGTGGCGTGCAGCGTCTGCGAGCCGATGACGATCGTGTAGAGGTGGAAGTTGTTCTCGTTGGGGTCCCAGCCGCCGTGGTTCACACCACGGAACATGCCGAGCAGATTGAGCGGGTCCACGTCACGGGTCCAGGCCACACCGTGCTCGCGGTAGGTCGGGAAGACGTAGTCGTCCGGGCGGGTGGCCCGCCCCGAACCGATCTGCGCGGCCTCCTGGCCGAGCAGCGAGGCCCACAGGCCCAGCTCGCCCTGGCGTTGCAGGGTGATCGCCTCGGCGTCGAAACGGCGGGTCAGCACCATGTCGCGGTACAGGCCACGCAGCTCTTCCGGCGTCAGGTCGATGGAGTATTCGCCGTGCTCGACGCGCTCGCCCTCGGGCGTCAGCAACTGTACGAGTTCGGGCTCGGTGCCACGGCGCTTGGCGCCTGCTGCGCGGGTGGTCCGTCCCCTGCCCTTGGCGGGAGTGGCGGTGCTTCGCCCCCCGCTCCTGGCGGGGGTGGCCCCAGCGGCAGTGCTCTTCACGCTCACGTTCGCTCCTCCGTCTGTCCGGCCCCCGGGATCCGCCGGGCAGCCAGTGTGCGGCTCACCTGGTACGACGCGGCGCACGGGGTGTGTGCGGCATGGCCGAGCCAGGCGTGACAGTGCCCCGGCCACGTGGCCTGCAACAGAGACGTTACCTATAACCCACGCCATCGCGCGAAGCCGTCCGACCTGCGGTTTTGCTTGGAGTTCCTAGTAAATACGCGTTACCGCAGGCCACCGGGACAACCGCACCGTATCCCGGATACGGAAAGTGCGTAAGAGGCGGCGCTGTCGTCCGTAAGAGACGCGGGCTGTTGTCCGTAAGAGGCGGGGAGCTCCCGGCGGTGCGACGCTGGGCAGGTGCCTGTAGAAGGAAATAGCCCCACAATCCGCGTGTTCCTGCTCGACGACCACGAGGTGGTCAGGCGCGGGGTGCACGAACTCCTCTCGGCCGAGCCGGGAATCGAGATCGTCGGCGAGGCCGGGAACGCCGCGGAGGCGGTGGCGCGCATTCCGGCCACCCGCCCGGACGTCGCAGTGCTCGACGTACGGCTGCCCGACGGCAGCGGCGTCGAGGTGTGCCGCGAGGTCCGCTCGCACGACCCGTCGATCAAGTGCCTGATGCTGACGTCCTTCGCGGACGACGAGGCGCTCTTCGACGCGATCATGGCGGGCGCCGCCGGATACGTGCTCAAGGTGATCCGCGGCAACGACCTGATCGACGCCATCCGCGACGTGGCCGCGGGAAAGTCGCTGCTGGACCCGGTCGCGACCGCCAAGGTCCTGGACCGGCTCCGGCACGGCGGCGCACGCTCCGAGGGCGACGACCGTACGGCCGACCTGACCGCCCAGGAGCGCCGCATCCTCGACCTGATCGGCGAGGGCCTCACCAACCGCCAGATCGGCGAGCGCCTGCACCTGGCGGAGAAGACGGTGAAGAACTACGTGTCCTCGATGCTCGCCAAGCTCGGCATGGAGCGGCGCACCCAGGCCGCCGCATACGTGGCCCGCATGCAGGCCGAGGGTGACCGGAGGCATATGCCTTAGCACGTCCCAGGGGGTCGGCGCCAGTCCGCGCGGGCGGGGTGTCGCGGTGATCTACGCTTCTGCACGTGACGGGCACGGCGAAGGTGCCGCCGGCGCGGGCTTCGCTGACCGCTCTGCTGCGCCGCTACGAGGACGCGGGTACCCCGCTGACCTGCGTACCCGTTCCCCGGGGACTGCTCAACAAAGGCTACGAGGTGACCACCACCCGCGGCCGGTTCTTCCTCAAGCAGTACGTCGCCCGGGACACCGCGGACCCCGGCGTGATCGCCCGGCAGCACCGCGCGACGCGGGGTCTGGTCGGCCTCGGACTGCCCGTCGCCGCGCCCCTGCCGGACTCCCGCGGGCGTACGGTCGCGCGGCTCGGCGGCCACGGATACGCGCTCTTCCCCTGGATCGAGGGCAGGCACCGAGAGGGCACCGAACTGACCGCCACGCAGTCGCGGCGGCTCGGCACGCTGCTCGGCATGGTGCACGCCGGGCTCGCCCGCGTGCAGCCGCCCCCGCCGGAGGACCAACGCCACCACCCGAGCGCCGACCCGGACCGTACGTACGCGCAGATCGACGAACTGCTCGCGCTGGTACGCCGGCACCGGCCGCGCGACGCCTTCGACGAACTCGCCGAGCACCGGCTGCTGGAGCGCCGCGCCCTGCTGCGCCGCCACGCCCACCGCCGGCCGCCGGACGCCGACGGGACGGTCAGCGGCTGGGTGCACGGCGACTTCCACCCGCTCAACCTGCTCTACCGCGGTGAGGAGCCCGCCGCCATCGTCGACTGGGACCGGCTCGGTGTGCAGCCGCGTGCCGAGGAGGCCGTACGCGCCGCCGCCATCTTCTTCGTCCACCCGCTGGACGGGCGTCTCGACCTGCGGAAGATCCGCTCCTACGCCCGTGCCTACCGCTCCGCGGCGGGGGTTCCCGTCGCCGAGCTGGCCGCCGCCGTCCACCGCGTCTGGTGGGAACGCCTCAACGACTTCTGGATGCTCCAGTGGCGTTATCAGCGGCGTGACCCCCGCAGTGATCCGCTTTTCCCGCCCGCCTCCGCCCTGGCCGTCTGGTGGACGGCCGAATACGGCGCCGTCATCGACGCCTTCACGTCCTAACGGCCCCCCCGACAGGGGTGCCCTTACGCGGGGCGGTGCGCGGAGTCTTCAGCGGTGCCCCTGCGCAGGGCGGTACCCCGAGTTTTTAGGGGCGCGGGGAACTGCGCCACCAGCCCCCACCGGGCTGTCAGACCGAAAACAACAGCATCTGCCCCACTGGGGCCGGTTTTTCACGGCGCACCATCGCGCTGGCTGAGCGCGCAGTTCCCCGCGCCCCTACGGGGCTCCGACCCGCCGTGCGCCCGGAGGGGCGCTGACCGTGAGGGTCAGTTCTCCGGGGTGGCCGCGTCCGACGTCGGCGGGGTCGTCGGCGGGGTGGTGGGGGGCGTGGTCGGGGGGGTGGTGGGGGGCGTGGTCGGCGGAGTCGTCGGCGGGGTCGTGGGGGGCTTGGTGGTCGGAGTCGTCGGCGGGGTCGTGGACGGAGTCGTCGGCGGGGTCGTCGCCGGAGTCGTGGTCGGGTCGGTCTGGTCGGACCCGGTTTCCGTCGGCTCCGTGGACGGCGGGTCGGACGGGGTGCCCGTGTCCTGGGTCACCGACGGCGACGGGGAGTTGGCGGGGGCGCCGCCGTCCCCGCCGGTACCGCGCGTGGCGAAGTAGACGCCCAGCGCGATGGCCAGCACCGCGGCGATGGCGAAGAGCACCGGCTTGAGCCAGCGGTTGCCGCCGCCGCCCGGCGGCCGCTCGCCGTAGCCCTGACCGCCGTCGTCGTCACCGGTGCCGGAGATGCCGGCGAGCAGCGGGGCGCCGAATTCGGCGGTGGTGCTGTTGCCGGGCCGCCCCTGTGCCACGACGGTCGGCGACATGCCGCCGGTCCGGGGGCCCGCGAGGGGGGTGATGACGCCGGTGTTCCACATGCCGCCGGTCCAGCCGCCCTGCTGGACGAGCGCCTGGTGCGCGTACTGGACGACGCCGCGCATCTCCTCGGCGCTCTGGAAGCGGTCGTCCGGCTGCTTGGCGAGCGCGCGCAGCACGAGCCCGTCCAGCTCGGGCGGCACCCGGTCGCTGATCTGCGACGGGACCTGCGGCTCGTCCTGGACGTGCTGGTAGACCACCGAAAGCGGCGTCTCGCCGGTGAAGGGCGGACGCAGCGCCAGCAGCTCGTAGAGGAGACAGCCGGTCGCGTACAGGTCGCTGCGGTGGTCGACGGCCTTGCCGAGCGCCTGCTCGGGCGAGAGGTACTGCGGGGTGCCCATGACCATGCCGGTCTGCGTCATCGTGCTCTGGGCGCCGTGCAGCGCCCGCGCGATGCCGAAGTCCATGACCTTGACCGCGCCGTTCGTGGTGATGATCACGTTGGCGGGCTTGATGTCGCGGTGCACGATGCCGTGCTGGTGGCTGTAGGCCAGCGCTTCGAGGACGCCGGAGACGATGAGCAGCGCCTGGTCGACGGGCGGCGGCTCGGCGCTGGAGAGCAGGTCCCTGATGGTGTGGCCCTCGACCAGCTCCATCACGATGTAGGGGACGGTGCCGGTGGGCGTACGGTCCTCGCCGGAGTCGTAGACCGCGACCACCGCGTGGTGGTTCAGACCCGCGACGGCCTGGGCCTCGCGGGTGAAGCGGGCCTTGGAGACCGGGTCCTCGGCGAGGTCGGTGCGCAGCAGCTTCACCGCCACGATCCGGCCCAGGCGTACGTCCTCCGCCGCGAAGACCTCGGCCATGCCGCCGCGGCCGAGCCGCCCGGTCAGCCGGTAGCGGCCCTCGCCGACGACGGTGCCCACGCCCCACTGGCCGGATGTCTCCGACGCTCCGGGGCCCGGGGCCGTCTCTTTGGGGTCGACCATCAGTCCTCGCCGTCGTTCGTACGCGGTCATCGTCCGGGCGGGCGCGCGCGGACGCCCGTATCGTACGGATGCCCCGGAGCGGCCACCGTACCGCTTTCGCGTGCCCCGCCGGGCACACGTCCGCGTCACAGCACCTCAATACGGCGGTCCCGCGGGGATACACAGCATGTGCGTGCCCGATGTGCGTCAGGTGACGAGATGGTCAACGAACTTGACGTGTCCGTGCGATGGGCCAGACTTGGCGGGCAAGCTCGGGGACGAATATCGCCACAGGCAACCGCACAGGTACCGGCGCGACCCTCTCCCCGGTGGACTTTCCAGGGGGTAGCGGTACAGATGAGCGGGGACGCCACGCAGGGCGAGTACACGGGGCGCTCGGTCGGCGGCGGGCGGTACGTGCTGCGCGACCTGCTGGGCGAGGGCGGCATGGCGTCTGTGCACCTGGCGCACGACACCGTGCTCGACCGGCCGGTGGCCGTCAAGACCCTCCACACCAACCTGGGCAACGAGCAGTCCTTCCGCGAGCGCTTCCGCCGCGAGGCGCAGTCCGTCGCGAAGCTGAACCACACCAACATCGTCTCCGTCTTCGACTCCGGCGAGGACACCATCGACGGCCAGCTCGTGCCGTACATCGTCATGGAGTACGTCGAGGGCAGCCCGCTCGGCGACGTGCTGGCCGCCGATGTGGCGCAGCACGGCGCGATGCCCGCCGACAAGGCGCTGAAGATCACCGGGGACGTGCTGGCGGCGCTCGCGGTCAGCCACGAGATGGGCCTGGTCCACCGGGACATCAAGCCCGGCAATGTGATGATCACCAAGCGCGGTGTGGTCAAGGTCATGGACTTCGGCATCGCGCGCGCCATGCAGTCCGGTGTCACCTCGATGACGCAGACCGGCATGGTGGTCGGCACCCCGCAGTACCTGTCGCCGGAGCAGGCGCTGGGGCGCGGTGTGGACGAGCGCTCCGACCTGTACTCGGTCGGCTGCATGCTCTTCGAGCTGCTGACCGCGCGGCTGCCCTTCGACGCGGACTCGCCGCTGGCGATGGCGTACCAGCACGTACAGGAGATCCCGCCCGCGCCGTCGACGTTCAACCGCGCGCTGGGCCCGGCCGTGGACGCGCTGGTGGCGCGCGCGCTGCGCAAGAACCCCGCGGAGCGCTTCCCGACCGCGGACGCGATGCACGACGAGGCGGACCGGGTCCTGGCGGCCACGCGGCGCGACACGATGCCGCTGATGTCCGGCTCCGCGCCGCCCACCGGCAACCGCGGCCAGGACGTGGCGGCGTCGGTCTTCCCGTACGCGCAGGGCCCGCTCCAGACCCCGCCGCCGCAGATGCGGACGCCGTACGCGCCGGGCAATCCGCAGCAGGGCGGTTACGGGCAGCCCGCGCCGGCCCCGTCGCTGCCCTCGGCGTACGGCTACCCGCAGCAGTCCCAGACGCCGCCGCCGACCCCGGCGTACACCATGGCGCCCCAGATGCAGCACCAGCAGCACCAGCAGCAGATGCCGCAGCAGCGCGCGGGCGGTCACCCGGGCGGCGGCATAGGCGGCCCCGGCGGTCACGGCGGGGTCGGCGGCGGCACCGGTGGCGGCGGGAAGTCCAACACACCGCTGATCGCGGGCGCGGCCGTCGTGGTCGTGGCCATCGCGGTGATCGTCGCGATCGTCCTGGCCAACAGCGGCGGCGGCAAGGGCAGCCCCAGCGCCGACGACCAGTCGGGCGGCCCGACGACCTCGTCCTCGACCCAGGCGTCCGACGACCCGACCACGGGCACCGGCGCGGGCGACGTCGTGAACGGCGACCAGAGCCGCACGATCGACCCCGACAAGTGCACCAAGGCGCACAACGACCTGATCTCGAACGACCCGGACGTCATGACGATGCCGGACTTCACGTCGATCTACGTGGACTCGGTCGTCGCCTGCATCAAGGCGGCGGGCTGGCAGTACACGATCAAGCAGACCGACGAGCAGCAGTGGGGCAAGGGCGCGGTGACCAGCCAGACCCCGAAGTATCTGGAGGACTACAACCCGAAGAAGGGCGGCAAGGTCACCATCTGGGTGTCCACCGGCAAGAGCTCGAACTGACCGGGCCCCCGCCGGTGCGACACCTCACCGGCTCGGATGCGGATTAAAGGCCGGACGAGAGATCCGGACGAGAGATACGGACTAGAGATACGGGCCCGAGCGGGCGCCCTGGTTGCCGCCGTCGTCCTCCTCGTGGCCGCCGGCGCCGGGCGGCAGGGCGCGCCGCATCTGTTCGAGCTGGGCGCGGGCCGCCATCTGCTGGGCGAACAGCGCGGTCTGGATGCCGTGGAAGAGCCCTTCGAGCCAGCCGACGAGCTGGGCCTGGGCGATCCGCAGCTCCGCCTCGCTGGGCACGCTGTCGTTGGTGAAGGGCAGCGAGAGCCGGTCCAGCTCCTCCACCAGCTCGGGCGCGAGCCCGGCCTCCAGCTCCTTCACCGAGCTGGCGTGGATCTCCTTCAGGCGTACGCGGCTGGCCTCGTCGAGCGGCGCCTGGCGCACTTCCTCCAGCAACTGCTTGATCATGCTGCCGATGCGCATGACCTTCGCGGGCTGCTCGACCATCTCCGTCACCGGGATCTCGCCGTGCTCGCCGCCGTCACCGGTCGGCGCGCCTCCCAGGGCCATTCCGTCGGAACCGACGATCAGGACCTGCTGATTCGGTGAGTGCTGCGGATTCTGCGGATTCTGCGAGCTTTCCGGCGAGCGTTCGTTCATCGCGTTCATCGGCATCTCCATACCGCCATTGTCCCTTAGGACGCGCGGCGGGGGGGGGGCCGGGCCCCCCCCCCCCACCCGGCCCCCCCCCCCCCCCCCCCCCCCCCCCCCCCCCCCCCCGGTTAAGGGCCCCCCCGCGG